>CAIYKV010000022.1 GCA_903926855.1 uncultured Bacteroidota bacterium
CCAGTATTTGAAACTAAATAAACAATCTGCAGGAGTAAATAGTTATAATGAAGTCATTGGCTGGTTAATCGCTTATCAAAAAAAGTATGGCAAAATCTGATTGG
Source organism: uncultured Bacteroidota bacterium (assembly GCA_903926855.1). Lineage (GTDB taxonomy): Bacteria > Bacteroidota > Bacteroidia > Chitinophagales > Chitinophagaceae > Sediminibacterium. The sequence continues at coordinate 105 of CAIYKV010000022.1, forward strand.
GTAAAATTATTGATCTCTATCCTGTTTACGGTAGGCTTGGGTGGAATAAGCGGGGTAGTTACGGTACAAGAGATTCCTCACTGGTATGCAGGCTTGCATAAACCATCATTTAATCCGCCCAATAGTTTGTTTGGTCCTGTCTGGTCCATTCTCTATGTATTGATGGGGATTAGTGCCTGGCTGGTTTGGAAACAACCCGCATCTTCAAACAGAAATCAGGCATTGTTGCTTTTCCTCTTACAGTTTATACTCAATTTTTGCTGGTCATTCATTTTTTTCGGCATGCACCAGTTGGGCTGGGCACTGGCGGAACTCATGCTGATGTGGCTGGCAATTCTGCTGACTATTTTTCGATTCGGAAAATTTTCTTCCCTGGCTTCCTGGTTATTGGTACCCTATATCAGTTGGGTGAGTTTTGCCGGATTACTTAATGCCGCTATCTGGAAGCTGAATACCTGACTTGTATAAACGCTTAGAAAGTGTTCTTCCACATCATGCTTTCAATTGGCTTATTGGGCTGGCCGCTATATTTCGCATTGGCCTTCTGGTTGTATTTTATTTCAATTTCTCCATCTACCGGAAAATAGATAAGCTGGCCGATTGGCATTCCTTTATAAATACGAACGGGTTGTTTACAGGAAATTTCCAATGTCCAGTTTCCACAAAAGCCCACATCTCCTTTACCAGCAGTGGCATGAATGTCTATGCCCAGCCGTCCCGTAGATGATTTACCTTCCAGAAAGGGAACATGCGCATGCGTTTCTGTATATTCCTCAGTAACCCCCAGATAAAAACCGGAGGGCTGAAGAACAAATCCTTCTTCCGGTATTTCAAAATATTCGATTTTATTATGTTTTTTGGCATCCAGCTGCGCATCTACATAGGTGGCCAACCATTTCCCCAGGTGAACATCATAACTATTGCTGCCCAGATCCTGGCGGTTATAGGGTTCAATTTTGATAGTTCCTTTCGCAATCTCTTCCAGAATTCTTGAATCAGTTAGGATCATTCTTAGCTTATTTAATGGTTGGGATGCAAATAAATCTTAATTCTGCAAACTAAATTCTAAATTTCCGGAGTGCCGCTGTTTTATCAACAAGATATCAACGAAACCACCCGTTTGGGTGTATGGAAGATAGAGGAACCTGAATCCTTCTTCCTTCAGGCTGTGCCTTTACAAAGAAATATCACACATCCCATTAGCCGTTTACAGCATCTCGCCGGAAGGTTTTTATTGCCTGCTCTTTTCCCGGATTTTCCGCATGAAGAAATTGAAATCGCAGATACAAGAAAACCTTTTTTGCCGGATGAAATCTATCACTTCTCTATATCTCATTGCGGGTATTATGCTGCGGCCATTGTTAGCAGTAATCGGAGAGTGGGCATTGATGTAGAATTAATCAATTCCAGAGTTGATAAAGTGAAACATAAATTTCTCAATGCTTCAGAATTGGCTTTTGTGAATTCGCAGCACCCTGATCAGCAGTTAGCATTGTTAACCACACTCTGGAGTGCAAAAGAAGCTATGTATAAATGGTGGGGAAGAGGGGAGCTTTCTTTCAGCGAGTGTCTGCGAACTCTTCCGTTTACTATGGAAGAATCCGGGTTGATCAATGCGCTGTTTTGTAAGGATAATAAAGAGATTCCCCTTCAGTTGGATTATCAGATCAGGAAAGATATCAGCCTGGTTTGGCTGCAAACAGATGCGGGGATATTTTAATAGACTATTTGTTCTTTTACTTCCTAATCATCAAAACGCATCTTTGTTTTTGGGATCAGCAATAGATTTTTTTGAAGCAATTGTTTCAATTGGATCTTCACCAATTGTCCCATGGTAACCGCTTTCTGATAAGCCGGTGAATTTCCAAAATGGGCCGATAATTCTTCTTTTAGCTGCTCTATTTTTTCTGGTTTGGAAATGGTATCGTTCGTCATAATATCCAGAATTTCTTTCATCCGGTATCTTGCCGAAACCAATCGAAACGTCATCATGGTTCGTTCCTCCGCCTGGTATTGTGCAATGGATTTTTTATCCAGGTGCTTGATCACGATATCCACCAAGGGTTTATTTTCTTTGAAGAATTGCGGCAGGTACAGGCTTTTTCTTCCTTCATAGGATTGCTGGTCAAAATCAATGGAACGGATTCGATACTGGAAGTCTTCAATATCTGGTGTAATGTTTACTACAAAATTATAGGAGCGCATATCTCCCAGCAAATGCACAAAACATCGTTCATTGAATTTTACGAATTCTTTGGCCAGTCGTATCAGGTTGGTATTCGGATCGTTTAAATAATCGTTGATAAAAATATCTCCGGGTATACCGGGTATATGTTCTTCTATCAGGGTATTGTTATGGGTAAAATAGGTCATCCTATTGGGCGATAAGAGGTGTTCCAGTTCCAGTCCATAAATCCTGCTGGCATCTGCCTGTTTAATATAATAGTGATCGTAATTATCATTGAACTTATTTACGATTCGAATTCGGAATGGCTGGCTATTACCAAAATAACAAAAATCAATACGGGCTACATCCAGGTGATTGATAAAACTCAGGTCTCCTTCAGTTTTCAAAATCGCATAAATACGTACCAGGTTTTCACGCAGGTATTCCCAGTCATGCATATCATAGGAAGCTTTTTCCCAGGAAGTTTCTTTGCCAAACTTATCTTTTACGGGAACCGTATAGGTATATCGTTGCAGGTCCTCATAACTTACCGGTAATTTTACTTCCCTTCCATATTTTACCAGGTATTGGCGCAAATCATCGTTAACACGAAAGATCGGTTTCTTTCGGGAGGGACGATTTAGTTGATCGCCGGGACCAATATCATCAAACAGATTATTCAAGCAGTAATGGGTTATTATCGTCTTCTAATTGCAGGTTGACAGCATCTATACCTGCAATACCTTCTATAGATCCTTTGATATGTGCAGCATTCAATAATACTTTTTCCAATTGTTTTTCTCTGGCCTTCCAAAGTTTTTCCATGGCATCTCTTTCTCTCTGGATACTTAGCTTCATACTCATAAAACCTTCCCGGATGGCTTTCCATTGCTCACTGAATTCAGAACCGATCAGGTAATCATAAAGCATGACCATTTTATCACCTTTATTATCCTGACTTTTTTTGGCATCATATACTTTTAAAATAGCATTGCGTAATACCAGCGCAACACTTTTCACTTCTGCAAATGAACAAATGTATACGCCTTCTTTTTCTCCAAACCGATCCATATCTTTTGGAAATGCCTGGGTTACGATAACGGCCACGTCTGCGCCTAAAGTACGCATGTCTGATTTTAATTTTTCTATCCAGTCTGATGAAAAATCCTTTGTCCGTTTACTCTCATAAATAATTTTCCCGGTTTCTGTCCCAAACTGGTTACGAACAACCTGTATACAATCTGCTCCGCGAACACCTTTGCCTACTTCTTCAATTTTATCGAATGGAAATGTTGCCTGTAAAAGTTCTTCCAGCATCAGTTCCTGTACTTCTCCCTGCAGTTGCATACTTCCCTGTTCGGATTTGCGGCGCATTTCTTCGGCAAGTTTTTTCTGGTCGTCGAGTTGTTTTTCCAATTCCTTTAATCGTAATTGGTATTCCTGGTCTTTCAATCCCTGTCTTTCTGTTTCTTCTTTTTGTAGTTGTTCTTTGAGTTTTTCTCTTTCTTCAATTAACTGTCTTTGAACGGTCAGTTGCAGTTCCTCTTCTTTTATTTTTAGTGCCTGTTCTTTTTGCAGGAAATCGAGTTCTTTTTTACGGGCATCTTTTAGTTTTTCTTCTGTGTCAGTTGCATTTTTTTGAAGTATCTGTAATTGATTTTCAAAGTCGAGGGCTACTGATTTTCGGATAGATTGCTGCAGTTCTTCCTGAAGTTTTTTCTTTTCCAGTTCCAGTTGCTTTTTGCTTTCCTGATCCTTCACCTGCAATTGTTCGAGCAATGAAAGTTCTTTTTGCCTGAACTCATCATCTTTTTTCTTCTGCCAGTCCACCATTTTGCCCCTGAGTTCTTTTTCTATTTCATCACGTATGGAATCACCGGGTTCGAATTGGTGATTACAATTGGGACAAGTAATGATAAAACCAGCCATAACATTTTTTTTTACAAAGTAAGCCTAAGTGATGAGAAAAAGCAAACAGGGAGGCCTGCAAAAGGCAGTTTTCAAAAATAAAATGAGTGTAGACGGGCAATAATAGATTTCATTGAAAACTGTGATGGGAAATAGTGACTAATGGTAGATTCTCTGAACAGGAATATTTTTGAATATACCCTGGGTAAGGGTGTCAGATATGGTGGTGGCGGTTGTTGTATCAATACCCGTTACCATTCCCGAGAAACTGCCATCGGCAGAATTATTGGCAAGTCTGCTGAAATTTACCTGAAAACTTCCTGATTGAAGAACACGAATACTATCCAACGTATAGTTATACAGTATCGAATTATAATTGGTACCTGTACTTAATGAATCAGTATGGTATAATGAATAGAAACTGTTTCGGTTTAATGGGCCTATATGCAGATCAAAATATCCTTCATTTGGCTTGCCTGTTATAAATATAAAATCTGCAGATGAAAAAATGCTATCATAATAATCAAACTCAAAATAGTTAGTGGCTGCGCTTACCGATTTTCCATTGAGTTGGAAACTTGCTAGTCCTCCGGTATCACTCGTTTTTTGACAGGAGACAAATGTCAACCCTGAAAAAAATGCAATTAAAATATATGTTTTCATACCGGATAAATAGTAGGCATTCATCTGTAAATTCTTCTACAAGATAAAACCTTTCCCGCTTTCGGGTATTTGTTTTATGAGCATTTTCACATTTCTCGGATTATTTTCTAATTCTTACTGAGTAGGACAATCCTACCTTAGTGTAATGAAAAACCCGGTTCATTGGGAGCCGGGTTTTAAACGTGCGGAAGAGGAGATTCGAACTCCCACGGCTGTTACCCCGCTACCACCTCAAAGTAGTGCGTCTACCAATTTCGCCACCTCCGCATCTTTGGGAGGGCAAAAGTAATGAAAACATGTATCGAATGATATTTCCCAGGCTGATTTTTAAAAAACCGGCTGGCTAAGGCGCTACATTCTCTCGGGCACCTGAATACCCAATACCCCCATTGCAGTTTTGATTACTTCTGCATTAATCTGTGATAATTGTAAGCGTAATATTTTCTTTTCTTCTGTTTCAGCATTTGCGATGGAATGTTCTGTATAGAATGAATTGAATGTTTTAGCCAGATTGAAAACATAGATCGCTACTTTAGAAGGATCATGTTCTATTGCCGCATCCTGTAAAACGGATGGGAACATTTCAAGATGTATGGCAAGGGCTTTTTCCAGTGGAAGAAGCGAAGACTGAGAATTTACTGAGGGCGTGTTTTGTATTAACGATTTCCTGAGTATACTTTTAATACGGGCATGGGTGTATTGTATAAATGGTCCGGTAAACCCATGAAAATCGATGCTTTCTTCTGGATTAAAAACCATTTTCTTTTTGGGATCTACCCTAAGCAGAAAAAATTTCAATGCCCCAAGGCCAATAATATCATATAACTCGGAAAGTTCCTGTTCTGTAAAATCTTTTACTTTACCCAATTCTTCCGTTTTCTGTCGGGCAATATTCACCATTTCAGTTACCAGATCATCGGCATCAACCACCGTTCCTTCCCGACTTTTCATTTTCCCGCTGGGTAATTCAACCATGCCATAGCTTAGGTGATAAATACCATCTGCCGAAGGGAGACCTAATTTCTGGCAGATCAGTTTCAATACTTTGAAATGGTAATTTTGTTCATCTCCCACTACGTATATGCTTTGGCCAGCATTGAATTCTTTCTGTTTTTGTTCTGCCAAGCCAATATCCTGGGTAATATAAACGGAGGTTCCATCTTTTCTTCTCACCAGTTTTTCGTCAAGTCCATCAGCAGTAAGATCAATCCATACACTACCATCTTCTTTCTGATAAAAAACACCTTTTTCCAGGCCTTTTTCTACCAGATCTTTACCCAGCAGATAGGTATTGCTTTCATAATAGGTTTTATCGAAATCACTTCCTATTCTTTTATAGGTGGTGTCAAAACCTTGATATACCCAGCTATTCATGGTACGCCAGAGATGCATGATTTCCGGGTTACCCGATTCCCAGTCGAGCAGCATTTGCTGGGTAGCTTTCATAATGGGTGCTTCTTTTTCGGCTATTTCTTCAGGAATTCCTTTTGCCTTTAGTACTTCTATCTGTTTTTTATATTCATCATTAAACTGAACATAAAAATTACCAACAAAATGATCTCCTTTTGTGTGAGTACTTTCCGGGGTGGTTCCGTTCCCGAATAATTGCCAGGCAATCATGCTTTTGCAGATATGAATGCCCCTGTCATTCACAATACAAGTCTTGATTACTTCATTTCCATTAACCCTGAGGATTTCTGCAATACTTCTCCCTAAAAAATTATTTCTAAGATGCCCCAGGTGTAGCGGCTTATTGGTGTTGGGAGAGGAATATTCCACCATCACACGTTGACCACTTGCCGGTGCCTGGCCAAAATTTTCTTTTTGATAATTTTCATGTACAAATCCAAGCCAGTATCTGTCAGTTATTACCAGGTTAAGAAAACCTTTAATCAGGTTATAAGAAACAAAATATTCGGGGAACGAGCTAACCAGGAAATCGCCAAGCTCCTGCCCAAGGGTATCGGGTGATTTTTTTAATTGCTTTACAAATGCAAATAAAACGACGGTGTAATCTCCTTCAAATTCAGGTTTGGTAGCATTCACCAATACCTCATTTGGCAGAAGGGAAACCCCATATAAATGATTGATTCCCTTTGCGGTAGCTTCTTTAATTTTTTGAACAACGCTCATAATCTTAACAATTTCCGGGTGCAAAAGTAACTAATTAAGCCCTACCTTCGCCGCCGTCGATGCGAAAGCTGCATGATTATATACGTGGCCTGATATTGAGTGTGGTGGATTTGTTTTATCCACTATTCCGCAACCTTATGCCCCTTCAGACTTTTCGATATGCCGCTTGCGGAGGTTTTAATACCCTGCTGGATATCAGCCTGTTTTTTGTTTCCTATAATTATATTCTTAAAAAAACACCGATTCATTTGTCATTCCTGACCATTGGACCGCATATTGCCGCTTTTTTGATTGGGTTTAGCATCACTTTCCCAATTGGGTTTTACCTGAGCCGGTATGTTGTTTTTCAACAAACTTCCGTTGCTAAAAGCGAGCAGCTCCGCAAATATTTTATGGTAGTATTTGGTTGTTTGCTATTAAACTATGGTTTCTTGAAATTATTTGTGGATGTATTTGGATGGTATCCTACTCCATCAAAAGTGTTTACCACTGTTTTTGTAGTGGCCTTCAGTTATCTTTCTCAAAAGAATTACACATTCAAGCCATCAAATAACTGAACAGATTCCAGTTTACCAGATAAACGCCTAAGACAGTTATTGATTATTTCAGTGGTGTAGCCAGATTGTTTTCCAAATAGTCAAATAAAGATACCCCGGTGTCGTTTTTTTTGCCGAATCTATCAGTAAAAGAAGATCCGACAAATTCCAATTGTAATCGCCTGCCTGCTATAGAAAGATCAGGTTTTGCCCAAAGATCTGAAGGTAACTTGCCTGCTTCATTTTTTACGATTGTAAAGCCGATTGATTTCAAAATTCGCCAATTCCCATTTGGCCCCAGTATCTCAAAATGGTATAGTCCATTGCTGTCAATATCTTTTAGCCAAACAAGGGGATAACGAAAATCATAAGGGCCCCATTCAGTAATCCGCATTTGTTCTTTTTGTTCCGGTACAATCGATTCCGGTAAACGATCTGCTGAAATTGAATTCAGGCTACTATCTTTCTGGTATTCAATATCTGGTATCGCATCCTGATTTTCTGTATCTATGTTTGTGGTTCTTTCACCCAATTTAAGTGTCTGGTTTACCATAGAACGTGTATTACCACTTAGTACAACAGTATCTGTACCCATGATATCAAAAGCAATATTATTTCCGGATAATTTATTGGCAGCTATCCAGTAATTGCGGCTATCCGTATTTCTTTTCTTTGCATATATCCAATCTTCTGGCTGTTGCTTTCTGGACCATAATTTAATTCCGGTTGTGTCGCCAATAAATTCATTTAAAGCAATATTCATATTCTGCCCATGCTCTATAGCGATCCCGATACGGTTATTCTCAAAATGGTTATCAGTAATATCTGAATCATAACTATAGCCTCCCCAAATACCATGATCACACTCCTTGAGTATATTTTTTATGATCTGATTCCTGCTAAAAGTCACTTCAATACCATTCGTTGGCGCATAAGAAAAATCATTTCCATAGATCAGGTTATCATTACATCCTCCTTCCCCTGTTTCCATTGTTGTTTGTCCGGCCCATAAGAAAAAGCCGTCACCGCTATGGGTAGCCGTATTAAAAGCAATCATATTGTTACTGCTTTGTTCAAACAACAGAATGGCGGCACTGTCTTGCCCGCGTTTATATTTTCCAAAACTATACCCCCGTACATTATAATCAAGCCTGTTATGGTATATCTTGTTATAAGTACTTCTGTATAACCCAATTCCTATACCTGAATTGAAGGAAAAATTATTATCCCGTATTTCTGATTTTTCGCAGCGGGTCATCATCAAAGCGCATTGCCCCCCTGTAACTGCATTATTCGTGATAATAGATTTTGTGCAATTTTTTAAATAGATAGCCGCCCCATAACGAAGCCACTCATCGTTTTCATTGTGATGATAACTCATCCAGTCTTCTTCATTCTCTTTTTCGCGTGTACTCAGCAGGCGTTGGCGCCAGTTATAACTCAGGTCGCAGTTATCAATGGTAAGTCCGGCAACACCATCTGCCATAATCCCAATCTTGAAACCATGTATGAATACGTTTTTCAGAGTAATATTCCTGCATCCTTTTTTGATCAAAATAGATAATCCATAAAATTCATCTGGGTTGGTTTTATCGTTCGATCCTTGAATAACTGCCTGGTTGAAATCAATTGTAATATTATTTCCGTCAATAATAATTAATGGTTTGCGAATAGAAGTATCCGCGTTTACATTATACGTGTTCCGTGTAATAGTAGTTGACTCGCGTATAATCATTCCTTTTCTCAGATCTAGTGTGTTTGCATAGCTTGCCAGATAAAGAAATAGTATAGGAAGAAGGGCGAGAGATTTTTTCATAGGATAAATATAAGAAATGCCATGTCTTAGTTTGTAACTGACCAATCCGGGACCAATAATGGTAAAGTAATCTGTTTGTCTAAAATTGAAAGCGAATACTTCCAAATATGCCGAAATCGTTGGTATTTGATTTAAAAAGATTGGGGTTTATACCCGCCGGGATATTCCGTAAAGGAGCGCTTCGCCAAACCAGGTCAATCCTCAGCAGTTTAAAAATATTTTCAAATCCTGTTCCCACTTCACTATAAAATCCACCACGGAGAGAGCGTAATTTATAGTCATTATAATATTCAATCCTGTTTAGTTGTTTACTGTTATCAGAAAGATTTCCCCAAACTGTTTTGAAATTCCAGAACTGACGGATATTCGATTTGCGCATAAATGGGAGCAGGTTTAATAAACGCTTCTCAAAATTGTGTTCAATATTGATACCAGCAAAATGATCGCTAACATATTCGAAACGGTTCATCAGATTGAAGGACTGTTTATTATAATAATAGATTTCATTTCCCGGATGAATCTCCAGAAGCATAAATGGTAGGGATTGACCCGTAAATATCTTACCCCCATATACCATATAGGTCAATTTTCCCCAGCCGGGAATCCTTGTGTTTTGTGTGATATTGGCATTGGTGCGTATGTAATTATAGTCGGATTGTAAGAAGTTTTTGATACCCCATGCTGTTCTCAATTCGAACGCAGGTAAATTACTTTTCAATTTAACTTCTTTCCGGTGTCTTGAGAAAGTTCTTTCTCCGGGAGCATATCGCAGTTTTACGCCCAGTTCACTGCTGATGATACTTTCCTGCGCGGAAGAACTGAAAAGAGAATTGGTGCTGGGAAGTGGGGTATAGGTTTTGTATCCGGTTCTGGTTAGAAACGGTTGTATTGAAAATTTAGTTTTCCATTCTTTAGTGAAAGCCAGTTTGATTTCATCTACTCCCAGAAATTTCTGAGGAACTCCCGGGCGACGTATTAGCTGGCTGAAAATATTGTCGGTAGTAATATCTTCATCATTATAACGGGTACGCCCATTATCAAGGTCGTGTGTATAAGCACCTAAAATAGTGATCCCTTTATCACCGGGCAGATGATAAGTAATATCAGTTCTTCCTTTAAATGCATTATCCCCAATTCCATAGGCCAGGTACCCATGGAGGCGAATAAATTTGCTGAACTGTTCGGTGGTTCCCAGGTCAAACCGCATTCGGATCCGCTCCAATTGGTTTCCGCTTATCCATTTATACCAGGGACCAATTTCAATATTGCCATATTTCTGGTGACCATCAAAAATAAAATTTAGGGTTTTGGTATACCTGATAAAAGCCGGGATGGTTTTGATGGTATCCATCATCCAATATACTTTCTGTTCATTATTACTCAATTCCTCATGCCTGTTACTATCCCAAAACCCCCTGTTTTTATCCCTGGCATTTTCAGCAACAGTTACCTCTTCTTTTTGCGAGTTGGTGTTTAATTTTTCTGTTATGGATGCGTCATTAATCAGTACATTCTTATATGTGCTAGTTCTACGGGCTATAAAAGATAATTTCTCTTTCCCGAATGGTGTAAAATCAATGATGGTTTTATCTTTCACAAACATCCAGGCGCTATCTGGTCTGAGGCTGAATTCCTGCACGATACTAAGTCTGTTAACATAGTTAATATTGGCGGTTTGGGAAATGTTCATTGTAATTTTCTGGATACCCCAATTGCCCCCATGTATCCAGCAATCGCCGCTAAATGTATTTTCGCCTTCTCTTTTAGGGGTAAACAATAAATGGAGATATCGTTGGCCACCAATATATTGGGTGTCTGCTCCTTTGTAATGATAATATTTATCGCCAATATCGCTTAACGGACTAATGAATTCCTTGCCCAATGCATTGGTAAAATTCTCATATACATTCACTTTTTGATTAATCCCACCAATAAATTGAAGTACGCTCTCATTTTTGATGCCGTCGGTTTTTGCTGCTTTAATTTCTTCTCTTACTTTTCTTGGGTTGGTTGAATAATAATAATCAGATAGAGATTCTGTCATATAAACCGGTAGAAAAGGGGTTCTGTCAGATAGACTATCAATATTGTTCAGCAAAAATGTAAAAGGCTGTAGTAGTTTTTTTTCAGTAAAATATTTCCTGTTTACATTGTTCAGATCCAGTTCCATCTTATTGTATAATTCATAAGAATAATTCTGGTACTGGTATGGATTATTTTTTTCTTTATGGGCAACTATTTGTTTCCACCATCTCAACCCTTTGTTGAATTTTGATTTTACTTCTACCGTATTTGACAGTTTTAATTCCCGAAGTACCATTTCAACGATGCTGGTATCTTTGCTTGAATTGAGTATTCTTTTATACACTTCAACGAATCCTACATAGCTAACTACTAAGGTATCTTCTATAGATGTACTAAAATGAATGGTGAAATTACCCGCACTGTCGCTATTGGTTCCGAACCCCGCTTTTTTCCAAAAAACACTGGCAAAGGGAACCGTTTCTTTTGTGAAGTCATTGATTACTTTCCCATGAATCATGGTTTTTTGCGACCAGCCAACCGTAGCCATTATCAGGGCATAGGCTAAGAGTAAACATCTTTTACATAAGTAGTCAGTTCTGGTCACAAAATAGTTTATACCGGGGTTAGATAAACAATTGGTTTACCAGTTGGAATTGGATTTTACTAATAAATTGGCCAGTCACCGACTTTTTAGCTGGTTTTACCCGCTTGACCCAGCACAATTTAGGCCCTTTTAAGCTAAAACTGACTGTCATAAAATCCTTTATTTTTCACATAACGGCAATATTTGTGTGTATTAGATGAGTCAGGCTGACAATTTTACATTTTAGGTTAGATGGCATGCCTATTGACTAAATAAATTGATTATTCATCAGAAATTATATTTTATGGGCAAAATAATAGGAATTGACCTCGGAACCACAAATAGTTGTGTAGCCGTAATGGAAGGAAATGAACCGGTAGTGATTGCAAACGATGAAGGGCGTAGAACAACCCCTTCCGTTGTAGCATTTCTTAAAAATGGTGAACGTAAAGTGGGTGATCCGGCTAAAAGACAGGCTATCACAAATCCGCAGAATACCATTACCAGTGTAAAACGCTTTATGGGTCGCCGTTACGACGAAGTGACCGAAGAAATAAGCCATTGGAGCTATAAAGTAGTCAAAGGTGACAATAATACGGTTCGTGTAGCAATCGATGACAGGCTGTATACACCACAGGAAATATCTGCTATGATTCTTCAGAAAATGAAGAAGACTGCTGAGGACTACCTGGGCCATGAGGTAACCGAAGCGGTAATTACCGTACCTGCTTATTTTAATGACGCACAGCGTCAGGCAACAAAAGAGGCAGGTGAAATAGCCGGGCTTACTGTTCGTCGTATTGTGAATGAACCAACCGCAGCCGCATTGGCGTATGGTTTGGATAAGAAAACAGCTGATCAGAAAATTGCCGTTTTTGATTTGGGCGGTGGAACTTTTGATGTATCTATTCTCGAACTTGGGGATGGTGTGTTTGAAGTAAAATCAACCAATGGAGATACCCATTTGGGAGGAGATGATTTTGATAAAGTAATCATGGATTGGCTTGCTGATGAATTTAAATCACAGGAAGCAATAGATCTTCGGAAAGATCCGATGGCATTACAACGTTTAAAAGAAGCAGCTGAAAAAGCGAAAGTTGAGCTTAGTTCTTCTTCAGAAACGGAAATCAATCTGCCTTATATTACTGCAGTAGATGGTGTACCTAAGCACCTGGTGGTAAAATTAACCCGTGCGAAATTTGAACAATTGGCTGATAAACTTTTTGCCCGTTGTTTAAAACCATGTGAAGAAGCTTTGAAAGATGCAGGATATACAATTTCTCAAATTGATGAAGTCATTCTGGTAGGAGGATCAACACGTATTCCTAAAGTTCAGGAGATTGTAGAGAAATTTTTTGGAAGAAAACCAAACAAAGGAGTTAACCCGGATGAAGTAGTAGCTCTGGGAGCCGCTATTCAAGGTGCGGTATTAACCGGTGAAGTAAAAGATGTTCTTTTATTGGATGTAACTCCATTATCTCTGGGTATTGAAACCATGGGTGGCGTTATGACTACCATGATTGCATCAAACACCACCATTCCAACAAAGAAAACAGAAGTATATTCCACTGCCAGTGATAACCAGCCAGGCGTTCAGATACATGTTTTGCAGGGAGAAAGGCCAATGGCTAATCAGAATAAGAGTCTGGGAATGTTTAACCTGGATGGAATACCGCCTGCACCAAGAGGCGTTCCTCAGATCGAAGTAACTTTTGATATTGATGCGAATGGTATGTTGCATGTAAGTGCAAAAGATAAGGGTACTGGCAAAGAACAAAAAATCCGTATCGAAGCAGGAAGTGGATTAAGTAAGGAAGAAGTTGAAAAAATGAAAGCTGAGGCTAAAGCCAATGAAGCTACTGATAAAGAAGCCCGTGAAAAGGTTGAGAAACTGAATCAGGCAGACAGTCTTATTTTCCAGACCGAAAAACAGTTTAAAGAATTTGGAGATAAAATCCCTGCTGATAAGAAAGCACCTATTGAAGCCGCATTGGCAAAATTGAAGGAGGCGCATAAAAATCAGGATATAGCCGCAGTAGATGCTGCTACAACCGAGATGAATACTGCCTGGACAGCTGCCAGTGAAGAAATCTATAAAGCTCAGGCAGAGGGGGCTCAGGGGGCAACTGCTCAACAACCAGCAGGTGAACATACAGCCACTCAAAATGCCGGATCTGATACTGTTGAAGATGCGCAGTTTGAAGAAGTAAAATAAGTTGATTTTACAAATAAGTGACAATGCCCGAACAATTTGTTTGGGCATTGTTATTCATAGGCGATATGATTTTTTTCCAATGTATTTTTGTGAGGATTACCTGAATTATCATAAACAACTTACTGTATAAAATGTCAAAATTATTTCAATCAATAACTATTAAATCGGTTACGCTGAAAAACAGGTTGGTAGTATCGCCTATGTGCCAATATTCCTCTCAGGATGGCTTTGCCAATGATTGGCATTTAGTACATCTGGGAAGTCGCGCGGTTGGGGGAGCGGGTTTAATTGTTACGGAAGCTTGCGCCGTTGCTCCGGAAGGTAGAATCTCACTGTTTGACTTAGGTATTTGGAAAGATGAACAGATTGAAGGACTAAAGCGGGTAACTGGGTTTATACAGGCACAAGGATCTGTTGCTGGTATTCAGCTCGCCCATGCTGGTAGAAAAGCAAGTTGCACTGAACCCTGGAACGGTGGGCAACAAATACCGATAGAAAAAGGAGGGTGGCAGGTGCTTGGGCCAAGTACTATTCCTTTTAAAGCGGGAACACAAATTCCAAAATCAATTAGTAAAGAGGAAATAAAGCGTATCACAACAGATTTTGGTAAAGCAGCCAAAAGATCGCTGGAAGCAGGCTTTCAGATAATAGAACTTCATGCAGCACATGGATATTTATTACATGAATTCCTTTCTCCGATCAGTAATTCCCGCACCGATGAGTATGGAGGCAGCTTTGAAAACAGGATTCGCCTGTTACTGGAAGTAGTTAATCAGGTTCAGGCTGAATGGCCGGCTGATAGGCCTTTATTTGTTAGGATATCCGCTTCAGATTGGGTAGCTGGTGGTTGGAATGTTGAAGAATCAGTGGCACTCTCGAAAATCTTGTTGAAAATGGGAGTGGATCTTATTGACTGCTCTTCAGGTGGAAACGTAGAACATGCAAAAATACCTGTTGCCCCAGGTTATCAGGTTCCTTTTGCTAAACAGATTAAACATGAAACCGGGATTCTCACAGGCACTGTTGGTTTAATTACTGATGCAGAACAGGCGGAAAAGATATTGCAGAATGAGGAAGCAGATTTGATTTTTATGGCCAGAGAATTTTTGCGTGACCCATATTTTCCATTACATGCAAGTACAAAACTGTCAGAAGCGTTTGCGTGGCCAGTACAGTATCAGCGTGCCAAATAAATGAAAAAAATCTTAGGATACTTTCATCCTTATATAAAGATTTTCTACTTTTTTTCTGGCCCAGGGCGTTTTTCTTAGAAAAGTCAAACTTGATTTTATACTAGGGTTGTTGATGAAACAATTGATTGGAATATGCTGACTCAGATCCGCCCATCCAAAATAATCTACCATTTCTGTGAGTATCTTTTCCAGTGTCTTTCCATGTAGTGGATCATTAGAATGTTGTTCCATTGTATAAATTTTCAGTATGTAATAATAATGGATTTTTATCCTTTTTGGGCAATCCATAATGTAAAAGCCCTCAGTTTTTAATTGAGGGCTTTGATTTTAGACATATAAAACATTACTGAACAACTATTCAATTTTAAAGGTTATAGGTAAAGTATAATAACTTTTCACATTCACACCTTTGATCTTCCCGGGATTCCATTTCGGCATTTTGTTAACGACATTTGTTGCTGCTTCATCTAACCCATAACCTGTTTTCGCACCTTTAATGGTGGGGGTATATACTTTCCCAGCTTCATCAACTGCAAAAATAACTTGCACTTCTGCTTCCACACCATTACCTAATGCATCTTCCGGATATACAATATTGTCCTGAACAAATTTAGCAAGTGCTTTTTGTCCACCAGGGTAGGAGGGACGAATCTCAGTTTTATTGTAAATCCCCTGCTTATCCATTTCAATGGTCATAGCATTATATTGTTCATCAATCGAAGTATTGGGTTGTAAAATAACAAGCCCTTTTCCATGTATTTTAGAAGGGTTTGATTTCCCAACCCCAGCGATATAACTGGACTTTTTTAGTGAATCTGACATGTTTTGTTGCAAAGAGACAGAATCTGCTGTTATTTTCGCCTGGATAGAATCAGCAGAAGCCTGATCAGATTTTTTCCCCTGGCTACAGGATAAAATACCTATAGAAAGAACGGCCACACTAGTAAGTGATGTTAGAGACTGAAGGATTGTAGATTGTTTCATTTGTGTTTTTTAATTTTTTAAATTCCCCATTACCCATTAAATCTATTAAACTGGTAATTACTTCAAAGGTCACTACTATTAATAGGTATATATTATACAAAAAGTTCTAAAACTTATATCATTCACATATTTCTTTTTTAATGGTCTGAAATTCTGGATACCGGATATTTTTGGAAGCACTATATTTTAAAACCAATCCTTTGCCGCTTGCTAAAGTCCTCTTCCTTTTGTTTTTTATTTATAAGAAGATTCAGGGCTGGTATATTTCTGTAAATTTTTTATGATCACTGCTTTCGAGTGAAGCAAGTTTTTCGGCCAACTCTTTGTATTGCATAGCCACTTGACTTAAAGCAATAAAAGCACGTACTATGGCTATATTCATTTTTATTGCTTTTTTACTTCTGAGTATGCTGGCCAGCATGGTTACGCCATGTTCTGTAAATGCGAAGGATAGAAATTGAACATACCTGTTTTTAAGAGAACCGGTCACAATTTGTAACCGGTTCTCTTTTGGATTAATAGGGGTAACCATTTGTGATTTGATAAGTTTCCACTTCTTTTGTGATAGCTGAAACATAAAATCTGCTGGAAACCTGTCAATATTTCTTTTGACAGCCTGGTTTAAAACTTTGGTCAGAACACTATAAAGTGCTGCCAGATCAAAATCAGGCATTACTTTCTCACTCCGAACTTCATATATTTTTTGATGGATAAGATTGGGATTCATCGTCTTTGTTTTAGCTTCTGTGGTCAAGAATCCACAGCAAACTAAGAATATGACAAACAGGTTAGATTGCGTGTTTCCCGCAATTGGGTAGGGTGAAAACACAAAAAATCCCACCTTGTGGCGGGATTTTCTTATAAAACCTATTAGATAATAAAGCGTTCCTGAGAATATTACCCGGTAACTTGTTTCCGGATGATATTCAGAGCACCGCCTGCTTTAAACCACTCAATTTGTTGTTGGTTATAAGTATGGTTCACAACAATAGTGTCCTGGGTTCCGTTGGTATGGTGTAAAACTAAGTGTAAAGGAACTCCCGGAGCAAAATGAGTAAGGCCGCTTACATCAATAGAATCATCTTCCAGAATTTTATCGTAATCGGATTTATCATTAAAAGTGAGTGCCAGCATCCCTTGCTTTTTCAGATTGGTTTCATGAATCCGTGCAAAAGATTTGGTAAGCACTACCCTTACACCCAGAAAGCGTGGTTCCATAGCGGCATGTTCGCGTGAACTTCCTTCTCCATAGTTCTCGTCACCTACTACGATACTTCCAATTCCTGCTGCTTTGTAAGCCCTTTGAGTTGCGGGAACGGGTCCATATTCTCCGGTAAGTTGGTTTTTGACAGAATCTGTTTTTTCATTGAAGAAATTCAGGGCTCCGATCAGCATATTATTACTGATATTATCAAGGTGTCCCCGGTATTTCAGCCATGGACCTGCCATACTGATATGGTCGGTAGTACATTTTCCTTTTGCTTTAATTAATAATTTTAATCCTTTGAGATCTGTTCCTTCCCATGGGGCAAACGGGTCCAAGAGTTGCAGCCTTTTGCTGGAAGGATCAACCACAACACTGATTCCACTGCCATCAGCTGCGGGTGCCTGGTAGCCTGGGTCATCTACTGCAAACCCTCTTATGGGTAATTCCTGGCCGGTTGGCTCATCTAATTTTACTCTCTCGCCATTCTTATTAATCAGTGTATCGGTAATTGGATTAAAAGTTAAATCACCTGCAATGGCTAGTGCAGTCACTAACTCTGGCGAAGCTACAAACGCAAGTGTATTGGGATTCCCATCTGCCCGTTTGGCAAAGTTCCTGTTAAAACTATGTACAATGGTATTTCTTTCTTTCTTCTCAGCACCTACTCTGTCCCACATTCCAATGCAGGGCCCACAGGCATTGGCAAAAACAGTAGCACCTATTTGGTCAAAGGTTTCCAGAAATCCATCTCTTTCGATAGTAAAACGTACCTGTTCACTTCCCGGTGTGATGGTAAACTCACTTTTCAGTTCTAATCCCTTTGCATGCACCTGTTTTGCCAAACTTACCGACCTTGAAATGTCTTCATAAGATGAGTTAGTGCAACTACCTATTAAACCTACTTCAATTTTAGTAGGCCATCCATTGGCAGCAGCCGCTTCTTTCATTTTAGAAATTGGGGTAGCGAGATCTGGTGTGAAAGGACCATTTAAATGAGGTTCCAGGGTATTCAGATCTATTTCAATTACCTCATCAAAATAGGTTGAAGGATTGGCATATACTTCCGGATCGGCTGTTAAATATGCTTTAATAGCGTCTGCTGCAGCAGCAATATCTGCTCTTCCGGTAGCAGAAAGATATCGACTCATACTTTCATCATACCCAAAAGTAGAAGTAGTAGCCCCTATTTCTGCTCCCATATTACAGATGGTACCTTTTCCTGTGCAACTCATACTGGTAGCACCTTCGCCAAAATATTCTACAATGGCTCCGGTTCCGCCTTTAACAGTAAGTATTCCTGCCACTTTTAAGATAACATCCTTAGGTGCGGTCCATCCACTTAATTTACCGGATAATTTTACCCCGATTAATTTTGGCCATTTTAGTTCCCAGGGTAGGCCCGCCATAACATCACAAGCATCTGCTCCACCAACACCAATGGCAATCATTCCCAATCCCCCGGCATTTACAGTATGTGAATCTGTTCCAATCATCATTCCACCTGGAAAAGCATAGTTTTCCAGAACAACCTGGTGAATAATGCCCGCTCCAGGTTTCCAGAAACCGATTCCATATTTATTACTTACTGATGCCAGAAAATCGTACACTTCTTTGCTTTCGGTAGTGGCTACCTGCAGATCTTGTTTGGCTTCTGTTCTTGCTGTAATCAGATGGTCGCAGTGTACGGTTGAAGGAACAGCCACTTTTGGCCTGCCTGCCTGCATAAACTGCAGTAAAGCCATTTGCGCAGTAGCATCCTGCATAGCAACACGGTCTGGCGCAAAATCAACATAATTTTTTCCTCTTTCAAAACTGCTTACTTTCTGATCAGCATGCAGGTGGGCAAATAAGATTTTCTCACTTAAGGTAAGTGGCCTGCCTAATGCTTTTCTGGCAGCATCTACTTTTGTGGGCATTTCGGCGTACACTTTTTTGATCATTTCAATGTCGAAGGCCATAATGTATATTTTAGAATTTCTGAATTGATTGGTAATACCTGCAATTCAAATAGCACTTTTTGGTTACAAGCTAAAGGGTACTAACTGATTTTTATTCCCATTTTGGAAGCAGGATTGGCAAATTTACGAGAAACTGTGGGCAGGTGAAAAACTCTTTTAAACTTTTATTAGCTAATTTTGTCTATTATATTGCAGATATTACACTGTTAATAGATAAACGTATGCAAAAACTAAGGGAATTTATAGAATCAAGGGCTTTTGGCGTTTGTTCTGTACTTGGGGAGCGCTTTGGAATCGCTTCTTCCCGTATTCGTATGTGGTTTATTTATATCTCTTTTCTAACATTAGGATCGCCTGTTATCCTGTATATGATTCTGGCATTTTGGATTAATATCAAGAATTATATTCTCACCGGTAAACGTAACCCTTTAAGAAACTGGTAAGGATTGCATTTCTCCTCTCGCAAATAAAGTTGATGTTTATATTCCTCTAAATAACAGCCTTCCGCAGTTTTACTAAATTTTCAAGCAATGGTTCCAGCAAATCCAATTTCAGCATATTGGCTCCGTCACTTTTTGCGATGGATGGATTGGGATGGGTTTCGATAAATAAGCCATCTGCACCTGTTGCAATAGCTGCTTTGGCTATTATACCAATTAGTTGAGGGTTACCACCCGTTACACCAGAAGTTTGATTTGGTTGCTGCAATGCATGTGTGCAGTCCATAATTACGGGCACTTTATGTTCCTGCATCCAGGGAATATTCCGATAATCCACCACCAGATCCTGATAACCGAAAGTATTGCCTCTTTCTGTAAGCATTATTTTATTGTTTCCTGCTTTTCTGATTTTATCTACAGCAAATTTCATGGAAGGGCCGCTTAGAAACTGACCTTTTTTTACGTTTACTACTTTCCCGGTTTCTGCCGCTGCAAGTAACAGGTCGGTCTGGCGGCATAAGAAAGCAGGTATTTGTAAAATATCAACAAAAGGGGCAGCCATTGCCGCTTCTTCATGTGCATGAATATCGGAAGTAGTGGGCAAGTGAAACGTATCAGCTACTTTTTTCAAAAGAGATAGTCCGTTATCATCTCCAATTCCGGTAAATGAATCTGCGCTGGTTCGGTTGGCTTTTCGATAACTGGCCTTAAAAATATAAGGTATTCCCAGTCTTTTGCAGATGGTAGAAACTTTGTTGGCCACTTCCATAACCAGATCCTCATTTTCAACTACACAGGGTCCGGCAATCAGGAAAAAATTTTCTGAATCATAAGATTGTGATGCGCAAAGCTCTTTCAGGAAATCAGGTACCATGTGTTTAATTTGGAGATGATCTAAAATAATAGGCAAAATTAAGGTATTTCAGAGCCTCTGGAAAAATTACAGCCCGAATTCAGCTTTTGATCTGGCGTACATACCTGCTTTCCTGGTTTGGGTATAAATGCGCATTGCATGTCATTTAATTTTCATTTTCTTTGTAGTAAGTAAACATTGTTTATGGCACTAATAAAAGACAAAATACTGGTAATTGGGGCTTCCGGACAGATTGGCGTTGAATTAACGATGGCTCTTCGAAAAAAATACGGGAACAATAATGTAATTGCTTCCGATTTACGGGAAGAAAATCCTTTGCTAAAAGGAACAGGTCCTTATGTAAGCCTGGATGTTATGAACAAGGAAATGTTGCATGTTCAGGTTATCAGGCAGAATATTACACAGATCTATCTTTTGGCGGCAATTCTTTCTGCAACTGGTGAAAAAAATCCCAATCTGGCCTGGCACTTAAATATGCAAGGACTTTTAAATGTATTGGATATTGCAAGAGAAGAGAAACTCCATAAAATATATTGGCCAAGTAGTATTGCTGTTTTTGGCCCCACATCACCGAAAAAGGACTGCCCGCAACAAACCATCATTGAACCTATTACTGTATATGGAATAAGTAAATACGCCGGAGAATTTTGGTGTAATTATTACCATCACCGGTATGGTGTAGATGTTCGAAGCATTCGTTATCCGGGTTTGATCAGTTATAAATCAGAGCCGGGCGGAGGCACCACCGATTATGCGGTTGAAATATTCAGTGAAGCCATTGAAAATAAAAAATATACCTGCTTTTTAAAAGAAGACACTTATTTACCCATGATGTATATGCCCGATGCGCTTAGGGCAACCCTTGAATTGATGGATGCACCTGCAGATAAAATATCTGTGCGAACATCTTATAATATATCTGGTATGAGTTTTTCTCCAAAAGAAATCGGAGCTGAAATCAATAAGCATATCCCTGAATTCAAAATGAATTATGTTCCCGATTACCGACAGGCTATTGCTGATAGCTGGCCCCAGAGTATTAATGATAGTATTGCTGCCAGCGATTGGGGATGGAAACCAGAATATGACCTGAGTAAGATGACTTCAGATATGTTGAATAACCTGAATAAGAAAAATTGATTCAACTACTTAACCAGATAGCATACATAAAAAAGGTTGTCTTATTTTATTAAGGCAACCTTTTTTATATATGATTTATTGCGAATCGATACGCTGCTTATTGAATCTATTTTATCTGATACTTAAAGCAACTCCGGCTCCCGCTGTATTATATTGAGCAAATGTATAGTCTGCAAATACTTTCAGGAAAAACAGATTCAAACGAACACCAAATGTGTTGGAAACACCACTATTTGTGTAATTAAGTGATACAGGATCTACTATTGTATTAGAAAATGTTGCTCCTGTTCCCTGGTCTTTGTAGTTGATAGTGTAACTCCCTTTCAAGCTTGCATCTGATTTACCGGTGATATAACCGGGAGAATAGTATATTTCAAGCATCAGTAATTTCAATGAGGCAATTGCCTGAAATGTCATAGCCGTAATATTTAATTCAGTTCTCTGGTTAGCACCGGTAATGGTACTATTTGGAATACCATACACAACATTTACACTATTATATCCTGCCAATGCTGAAATATGCAATATGGGTGCTTTTCCAAGGAATGGAAGGTAATTGGTGAATTCATGCTGAATAGCTGCTCCAAATACACCTACCTGGGTTCCGTTTCCATTATTGCCGAAATTGGTTTTTGGAAAGTACCTCACTTTTAATTCAGTATGTTTAAATAATCCTATTCCAACTTGTGCAATGGGAAGTGGAACTACCGGATTAGGCAAAAATTTCTTCATATCCTCCCCGATACCAGAAGGGGTATTAAAATTATAAGATACATTATGCCCCTGTACAGTTGTACTAACTGATAATCCCTGAGATGTTTTATCTCCCAGAAATGTTTGCACGGTGGCAGAAGAAGCCCCACTGGTTAACTTAAATGTGGAATAGTCTGAATTATTGAAAACAAAAGATTGTTTTTCAGGCGGAACAATCGCTAACTCAGCCCCAACAGTAATATCGAGTCCCAGGAATTTATGAACTCGGGCAGTATTAGTCCAACCTCTACCCATATTGAGGATTTCCGCTTTGCCAAACGGTTCCAGGTATTTTGACAGATACTTACCGGCATCAGCAGTAGAACCGGATATGATTTGCCCGATATCCTGTGCTTTCATACTGACTGATGTCAATAGTAAAAGGCTGCTTAGAAGAAAAATGATTTTTTTCATGGGGTTTTTGTTTTGGTTGTTGGTATTATACTTATTGGTTTAGGTGATCACCAGATCACTTACAGTTTTATTTTCAAGTATCTTTAAAGTATTATCTCTTACCTGTTTCATTACCCTGTTTAGACCACATTTTTTTTCATCACAATCCTTACATTTCTGGTAAAAATTCAAGCTTACACAGGGTAATAATGCAATCGGCCCTTCTATCAGGCGCATGATTTGTGCAAGTGAGATATCTTTTGGCTCTATTTTAAAGAAATAACCGCCTCCTTTCCCTTTTTTGCTTTCCAGAATTCCTGCTTTTCTTAATTCCAGTAATATATTTTCCAGGAATTTAAGCGGAATCTTCTTCTTTTTAGCAATTTCCGCTATTAAAACAGGTCCTTCTTTTTTTCGCTCAGCCATAAAAGTGAGCGCTTTAAACGCATATTGGGTTTTTTTGGATAACATACCAATCTGAAAGATAAGTAAATAATCAACTTTCTATAAGTGAAAATATGTTTCTTTTTTCACATATACGCATTTTCTTAATATTTAATTGGTCTATCTCTATTATAGACCAAGCACCTGTTTCATGCTAAAAATGCCTTTTTTGCCTTTTGTAAACTCTGCAGCCAATACTGCCCCTCCCGCAAAACCGGTTCTGTTATGGGCTGTATGAATGATTTCAATATCGTCAACCAGGGAGGTGTATTTTATTTTATGGGTGCCTGGGGCTGGGTCTATTCTTTCAGAGATGATTTTCAGTTCATCAGGTTTATCAGAAGTATGATTTACCCAGGTTTTCTTTCTGGATAATTCCTTCAAAACCTGTTCTGCCAGAGTAATGGCTGTTCCACTGGGAGCATCTTTTTTCTGCGTATGATGTATTTCCTCCATCAGTACATCGTATTCTGGATGACCACTCATTAATTTGGCGAGATACGTATTCAATTCAAAAAACAAATTCACCCCAATACTGTAATTACTTGCATACAACAAAGTGCCTTTTTGTTCCTCACAAAATTGGACCACATCATTCCATTTATCCAACCATCCGGTAGATCCGCTAACAACAGGGATACCTGCTTTCAGGCATTTCATGATATTATCAAATGCGCTATGCGGTCCGGTAAATTCGATGGCAACTTCTGCTTTCGATAAATTTTCTTTTGTCAGATCGGCTGCATTATCTAAATCAATTTTTAAAACAATCTCATGTCCTTTTTCAATGGCAATGGCTTCAATTGCCTTGCCCATTTTGCCATAACCAATCAATGCAATTTTCATAAACCTTTTTTATTTGTTTGTATAAAACTATTCTCAAACCTGAGAACGACGAAAGTAAAGCAAAATCTCAATCTGGTTAACGAGATAAGGCAGGTTTATGGGAAGGGTTTTTCAGGTTGAATGTCAGGCTCAGACCTGTGCCGGGTGTTTGCGGAAGGAAACTTGGGGCTACTGTCATGGTAAGATCGCGACTTACATCAAAATCTTTCAGGTGACCGAAAACAGTTGCATCAGCAACTTGCAGCCCCCATGCAAGTATGAACCAGAGAATAGAATAATCTCGCCCCTGCCTGAATGAGTTGCGATAATTCTGAAGTGAACTGATACTCAGACCGGTTAGTTGTGGGTCTATATAAGGCACCAGACTGGGATCTCCTGCTGCCTCCCGGAACCGGGCATCGAAGGCAAATTTTGTTTTATTATAATAGCTATTGTTATAAAAATACAAACCTGCAGGTATGGCCAGTATTCCATAAACAATTGGGATTTTCCAGTACTCTTTATTGTAGGCCTGACCCCAGCCCGGCAAAATGGCTGACCTGCGGGTAGCAATGCGCGGATCATGTTTTTTGACGGAATCTTTTTTGGGTGCCGCTTTTGTAACCAGGCTATCCTTATAAGTGCTTGAATCTTTTTTTGAAGACAATAGGGAACTGGCAGACAATATTTTCTTCTCGCTTTGCGCCCAACTGTTATACAATTGAAATGAAAAGAAAGCAAATAATATGAAGGCCCTGACAATTTTCATGGATA
>CAIYKV010000023.1 GCA_903926855.1 uncultured Bacteroidota bacterium
ACGGGAAAGCCTCACAATTCCTGTGATATATGCCTGAAATTAACATATCAATAAAGCTTATATTATGGATAATTGAGTACTTTTAAAATACACCAAACCAACGAATATGAAAAAAGCAGCCAGTTTCGGACTCTTCATAGTCATTGGTTTTTCATTTTTTGGGTGTTTAAAAACAAACTCAACAATACCTATTACCGCTTTTCAGTATGCCCTTGAAGGAAAATGGCAATCAGACAGTACGGTTTCTATTTTTAATGATACCCGTTACGGTGATACAGTTTATATCAATCATTTTGTAACGATTTCTAATGATGGCCCAATTGTAACGATTACAATGCCCATTAACGATGCGATGAATTATACAGTTACCAGCGACTCTTCTTTGACCCCCTATGTAAAACGATCAGGTTTATTGATTGGTTGTGGTGCTCCGGCATCTTTTACTAAAATCCGGCTTGCCTCAAATCAATTACAATTTATTTCTTACGATGGAATATATGTTACTACTACCTATATGCATAAAGTGAACTAACAAGCTGCTACGTTTATTTAAACCGGGAGATGAAAAATAAGTATATCTTTTTCCTATTTATTTCCATTCTATTTAATACAAGGGCTTTAATGGCCCAGCAATTGCAAGATTCCATTCCCGCAGAACTCCCTCATTTAAGAAACCATTTTAAAATGATTTTTTCAAGTAACCTGGGTATTCAGTGGGAGCAAAAATTAAACAAGGTTTCCAGCTTGGGATTTTTTGGGGGATATAGTCTGGGACGCCAATCCGACAACTACACCAATAGAGCATTACCGATTATAACCTCTCCGGATGCATATATTGAATACAGAAATTATTTTGATTTGCTAAAAAGAATTGCCAATCAAAGGTATACCCGTAACAATTCTGCAGAATTCTTTTTTGGACGTGTTGAATCTGTTTTTGCTGTGAGTGGACAAAACACTTTCAACCTACTTTTTATTCAGGGTTTGGGAGCACAAAGATCAGTTACTCATTATATTCAGGCTGGATTACAGGCTGGTTTGGTAGAACACTTTTTCTATGATAAACCGATTACTGGTGGCTTTAATTACATCCGTTTAGAGCCTATGTTTAGTATTGTGGTTTCTTTTTCATTTCAATATTGAAAACGAGTAAAGACTAATGCTTTCATTTTATTCAGGCTGGTAAATATTTTACTTGCTAAACCGTAAAATCTTCTCTACATTAGGTCTGCTTAATCTTGCAAAACTAAACCTCTCGATATGCTTGGCCTGATGATGCATTCCCCCCTTACCGTTGGTAAACTCCTGGATCATGGATTTCGTGTATTCCCCCAAAAGGAAATCATTACGATTCTGCCAGATAAAACAAGGCATCAATACACATATACCGATTTATACAAACGCAGTAAAAAACTGGTATATAGCCTGATACAGAAACTCCATATAAAAAAAGGAGATAATATTGGAACTTTTGCCTGGAACCATTACCAACATATGGAACTATACTTTGGTATCCCAGGCGCCGGCGCAGTATGTCACACGATCAATATCCGTTTATCAGCTGCTCAAACCGAGTTCATTGTTAATAACGCTGAGGATCGGTTTATATTTATTGATGCTACGCTTGTATCTTTTTTTGAACCCATAGCTGCATTACTACCCACGGTAGAAGGATATATTATTCTGAATGCCCCCGCGTCTTTTACAAGTTCACTTCCTAACTGGATACATTATGAAGACCTGATAAAAGATGCACCAGATAACCTCGACTGGGTAGAAATGGAAGAAGACGAAGCTTGTGCCATGTGTTATACCAGTGGAACAACCGGCTTGCCCAAAGGTGTTTTATATTCTCACAGGTCCTGTTGTTTACATGCATTGGTGGTTTCCTTGCCTAATAATGCCGCTATCAGTTCTTACAGCCGAATACTGGCAATTGTTCCTCAATTTCATGTATTGGCCTGGGGGCTCCCTTTTGCAGGGGTTATGGCCGGAGCAGTAATGGTGCTTCCCTCATCAAATATGCAACCGGAAGCGCTGGTAAAAATGATCATAGATGAAAAGATTAATCTGGCAGGAGGTGTTCCCACTATTGGTCAGGGTATATATGCAGTACTGAAAACACTTAACCCGCCAAACCTTCCGCTAAAAGATTTTCTGATAGGCGGAGCTACTGCACCTCCTACCTTAATTGATAATTTTCAAAAAGAGTTCAATGTCAGACTTATTCATGCCTGGGGAATGACAGAAACCTCACCAGTGGGCACCCTGAGTAAATTGCAACCTGAGCATGAATCTTTATCAGATGGTGAAAAAATCAGGATCCGTTCATTACAGGGGCAGGAAGCATTATTTATAGATATCCGTATTATTACAGAAAATGGCCAATCTGCACCCAGGGATGGGTTTACGGTTGGAGAGATCGAGATCAGGGGACCATGGGTAATTAATGCTTATTATAAATCTACCAGTCGCGAGAATTTTAGCGAGGATGGCTGGTTTAAAACCGGCGATGTCGGACATATTAATCCGGAAGGATATCTGCAAATCACAGATCGTGCGAAAGACCTCATTAAAAGTGGAGGAGAATGGATATCAAGCGTAGCATTGGAAGTTACCATTATGGCTCACCCGCAGGTGAAAGAAGCTTCTGTAATTGCCATACCTGACCCGATATGGACTGAAAGGCCATTGGCTATTATTGTTTTAAAAGAACCGGGTACTTCGCTGCCAATTGAAGAAATCAAATCATTTCTGGCCTCTTCTTTTGCCAAATACCAGATCCCTGATGAGTTTGTTTTTGTTGAAAATATACCCAAAACCAGTGTGGGCAAATTTGATAAAAAGGAGATGCGCAGGCTTTATGCTGAAGGGAAATTGTAAAATGCCTTTTTCGTAAAACCCCTACATTTAGAATTCTTTTATACTGACCCGTATCATGACTTTTACCTGACCACCGTCATACAATTTCCCATAGTCTCCCGGTAAATTTGGCTTCCCGTAAACTAGATATATCTATTAACGTAAATAAGTCAACATGGAAGCCGTTGCAGAACCGAAAACCAAAGCCAGCAGTCAAAAAGCCAATCCTGAAAACGTTCAGATCATGGATGGCAATGAAGCTGCTGTGCATATTGCCTACAAAACCAGTGAAGTCTGTGCTATTTATCCTATCACGCCCTCCTCTACAATGGGAGAATGGGCCGATGAATGGAGTAGTGATGGCAAGACGAATATTTTTGGAGAAATTCCTAAGATTATTGAAATGCAAAGTGAAGCCGGCGCCGCTGGTGCTATTCACGGTGCGTTACAGGGTGGAGCCATGGCTTCTACGTTTACCTGTTCACAGGGCTTATTGTTGATGATCCCCAATATGTATAAAATTGCGGGCGAATTAACACCCACGGTATTTCATATTGCCGCAAGAGCATTGGCTACCCACGCTTTGTCCATTTTTGGCGACCATAGTGATGTAATGGCGGTAAGAGGAACCGGATTTGCCATGTTATTTGGCAACAATCCCCAGGAAGCACATGATATGGCTATGATTGCCACTGCTGCTACTTTTCGGTCAAGTATTCCATTTTTGAATATTTTCGATGGCTTCCGCACTTCTCATGAACTGAATGATGTTTTAGTGATACCTGATGAGATCATTAAAGAAATGATCAATAAAGAAGATGTGGCCCGTCACCGTCAACGCGCATTAAACCCCGAAAATCCATTTATTCGCGGTACGGCCCAGAACCCGGATGTATATTTCCAAAGTAGAGAAGCCTGTAACCAATATCACTGGAACGTTCCTGAAATAGTAGCATCTACTATGGAAAAATTCCAACAACTTACCGGTCGCTCTTATAAACTGTTTGAATATTATGGACATCCCGAGGCTGAAAATATCATTATCATGATGGGTTCAGGAACGGGTGCTGTAAACGAAACGGTTGATTACCTCAATAATAAAGGCGAAAAAACGGGATGCCTTTATATTCACTTGTACAGACCGTTTTCCATTTCTCATTTCATCAAAACCTTACCCGAAACAGTTAAACGCATTGCCGTTCTGGATCGCTGTAAAGAAACCGGCGCTATCGGTGAACCTTTATTCATGGATGTGATTAGTGCATTGCATGCAGAATGGAAACACCCTATGCCAAAAGTAATTGGCGGTAGATATGGCCTGGCTTCCAAAGAATTTAATCCGGGTATGGTAATGGGTATTTTTGATGAACTCAAAAAAGAAAACCCAAAGAATGGCTTTACCATTGGTATTGAAGATGATGTTACACATACCAGCCTTAACTATGATAAAACCTTTTCATTGGAAGATCAACACCTGTTCCGTGGTTTATTCTTTGGACTAGGCGCTGATGGTACGGTTAGTGCCAATAAAAATACCATTAAGATTATCGGTGATGTGACTGATAACCATGTACAGGGATATTTTGTATATGATTCTAAAAAATCCGGCTCACTTACGGTATCACACCTCCGCTTTAGTAAAAATGAAATCCGATCTTCTTACCTGATTAACTCAGCTAATTTTATAGCCTGTCATCATTTCA
Organism: uncultured Bacteroidota bacterium; assembly: GCA_903926855.1. GTDB lineage: Bacteria > Bacteroidota > Bacteroidia > Chitinophagales > Chitinophagaceae > Sediminibacterium. The sequence continues at coordinate 4,566 of CAIYKV010000023.1, forward strand.
ACTATTTAGAGAAATATGATATTCTGAAAGATGCACAACAAGGTGCCACTTTATTGTTAAACGCTCCTTATGCAACAGAAGAAGTTTGGAATAATCTGCCCAGAAAAATACAGGAAGAGATCATACATAAAAAATTGAAACTATATGTGATCAATGCTTCCAAAGTAGCCAAAGAAACCGGAATGGGATCAAGAATCAATTCTATTTTACAAACCTGTTTCTTCGCTATCTCTAATGTAATCCCTAAAGAAGAAGCGATCTCTTATATTAAAAAAGCAATCCAGAAATCTTATGGTAGAAAAGGGGAAGCCGTAGTTCAAAAGAACTTTGATGCGGTAGATAAAACACTGGAGAATTTATCTCTCCTTGACTATTCTAATTTCACTATCGGTAAAAAAGAAATCGAACCCGCTATTTCCGGTAATGCCCCTGAATTTGTTCAGCAGGTATTGGCCAGAATTATTGCCGGTGAAGGAGATGAGTTACCGGTTAGTATTTTCCCGGCCGATGGAACCTACCCTTCTGCTACTACCCGTTATGAAAAAAGAAATATAGCCGAACAGGTACCTGTTTGGGATCCTGCCCTCTGTTCACAATGTGGTAAATGCTTTTTTGTTTGTCCGCATGCCGCCATTCGTCCAAAAGTATACAGCAATGACTTACTAAAAGATGCGCCTGATTTCTTTAAACATACTGCTCCTGTAGGAAAGGAATTCTTTAAAGACCAGGAATCGTACACTTTACAGGTTGCGGTTGAAGATTGTACAGGTTGTAATCTTTGTGTGGAAGTTTGCCCAATTGAAAGCAAAACTCAGCCCGGACATAAAGCGATCAATATGCAGGAAGTACTTCCGCTGAAAGAAACTGAAAAACAAAACTGGGATTTCTTTATTGGCTTGCCTGATATCGACAGAACCCGTGTAAACAGAAGTACTGTAAAAGGTTCTCAATTATTAGAACCCTTATTTGAATTCTCTGGTGCCTGTAGTGGTTGTGGTGAAACCCCTTACCTGAAATTATTAACACAATTGTTTGGTGATCGGATGATTGTGGCCAACGCTACCGGTTGTTCATCCATATTTGGTGGTAACCTGCCAACTACCCCATGGGCTAAAAATAGCGAAGGTCACGGACCGGCCTGGGCTAATTCTTTATTCGAAGACAATGCCGAATTTGGTTTAGGTATCAAACTGGCAAGTGATATGAAACAAAAATATGCCGGATCATTACTAAAAAGTCTGAGAGAAGAAGTAGGGGCTGATCTGACAGATGCTATTCTGAATAATGTTGAAGCCACTGAGGCAGAAGTAATTCAGCAAAGGAAAAATGTAAATGAACTCAAGTCCAGACTAAGAGAAATTTCAAATCCGGATGCTAATCTATTATCTCAGGTGGCCGACTTCCTGGAACACAAATCTATGTGGATTATAGGAGGAGATGGCTGGGCATATGATATTGGATTCAGTGGATTGGATCATGTTCTGTCTACCGGTGAAAATGTAAATATTCTGGTATTGGATACGGAAGTGTATTCCAATACAGGCGGACAAAAATCAAAATCCTCACCTGTTGGTGCGAGTGCCAAGTTCTCAATTAAAGGTAAAACAACCGGTAAAAAAGACCTTGCCATGCAGGCCATTGCACACGGAAATGCTTTTGTTGCAGAAATTGCCATGGGCGCCAATGATGTACATGCCTTAAAAACGATCCTGGAAGCAGAAGCTTATCCTGGTCCATCTATCATCATTGCCTATAGCCATTGCATTGCGCATGGTTATGATATGTGCCATGGTAATGATCAACAGGAATTAGCTGTTAAATCCGGTTACTGGCCTTTGTTCAGATTTAATCCATTAAAAGAAAAAGGACAAAGGTTTGTCATCGACAGTAAGGATCCATCTATTCCTTTGGATGATTTCTTATACAATGAGAACCGTTTTGCAACGATCAAAAATAATTTCCCCGAAAAGGGCATTGAGTTCTTAGCAATGGCTAATGATGGCATGCACCAACGCTGGGAAAGAATACAGGCATTAAAAGCGCTATAGTTATATTTCGTTGAATCTTAGATTGTTAGCCATAAGGAACCTCATGCGGGGTTCCTTTTTTTTGGCAGGTACTTGCAAAATTTATAAGTTATCTATATTTTCCGTTTTCATAACCAAACCAAACTGTATATGAGAAAGGTCGGGAAAATATTTTTGTACCTGGTACTTGCTATTATCGTTCTTGTATTTGGGGCTGCTACTTACGTATCTGTCTTTCTGCCCAATGTTGGCAAAGCAGAAAATATTACGATAGAAAAAACTGCTGCAAGGGTTGAAAGAGGGAGGTATTTGGCCACCAGTGTAATGGTTTGCGTGGATTGTCATTCGCAAAGAGACTGGACAAAATATGCGGGGCCATTGACTCCCGGCACGGAAGGAAAGGGAGGAGAACGATTTGATCAGCATTATGGGTTTCCGGGTGTTTTTTATTCGAAAAATATTACTCCGGAAGGTTTAAGTAACTGGACAGACGGCGAAATTTTTAGAACCATCACAACCGGTGTAGATAAAAACGGAAAACCATTATTCCCGATCATGCCTTATCATTATTATGGGCAATTGGATAAAGAAGATATATATGCGATCATAGCTTATATCCGTACACTAAAACCCGTTGTCAATCCGGTGCCTGCAGCCAAACCAGATTTTCCATTTAATATAATAGAAAATACCATTCCCACTAAGGCCAGTATGCAAACAAGGCCACCAGAATCGGATTCACTGGCTTATGGTAAATACATAACTACAGCAGCAGCTTGTGTGGAATGCCATACAAAAGACAATAAGGGACAAATTATCAGCGGACTTGAGTTTAGCGGAGGCCGGGAGTTTTTAATGCCGGCCGGCGTGATCCGGTCCTCTAATATCACACCCCATGAAGATGGACTTAAAAACTGGACAGCAGAACAATTTGTTAAACGATTCAAACTTTACCAGGACAGCGCTTTTGTTTCTCCAGTATTAGGCAAAAAAGACTTTAATACCCTGATGCCCTGGATGATGTATTCAAAAATGGAAGAAAAAGATTTACGGGCAATTTATACTTATTTGAAATCACTGAAACCTATCGCCAATAAAGTAGAAAAATTTTCACCTATCAATTAAATGATGAGATAGGAGAGAAAAGCAATATTGTAATATTGTCGGCGATTTCTTAAGAAGGATCACTGGATTGCTTTGCAAACCCTAGTTTCAGGTATGTTTTAAATACAGGCATTAAGACCAGTAACAGCCCTAAAAAAACGAAAATACCTGATATGGAAAACACCTGAAAATAAGGATACAGCTTAGCCATCATTTCAGTGAAACTGTTCTTTTCATGAACAGCTATTATTTTACAAATACCCATTCCTACCAGGCTTAACCAGAATACCAATAAAGAAATATTGAGGAATATAAAACTTCGGTTAAAATAAGGTGTGAACAATTTGCCATCACCTATCATTTCTTCAGCTATCAATACAAGTGAGGAAAGCAATAACAAGGTATTGATACCGATTGTGGTACCCATAGCATGGGCAACAGTAATATGGGTACCATGGGTATAAAAGTTAATAGCCGGTACAGAAATCGAAATCGATAAGATCAGGTTTAACAATATCCAGGCTTCTGCATAGGTTACAATACGGAAGGATAGAAAATGTTTATGTGGGTTGGTTTTAAAATAGGTTTTTCTGAATGAATAAATAATATTGGCCAGTATCAGCAATTCAGTCATGCTGATCGTATAAGAAATGGTTCTTACCAATTCAGAAGAAGGAACGATATAAGTATGGTGACCCCAATTAAACAATAGATTCGTTAACCCTAAAAAATAAAAAAAGAAAGCTTTTTTGGAACGATTGATACTCTTGTCGCCGGTAATCTTTTCCATTACGAACATGGCAGAACCATATACCAGCATATTCCAGGACCCCACCATCGAACCCATTGCTTTCCACTGAACGGTAATATCCCTGATGATATTATTATTAAAATGGGGCAAGAGCCATAACTGGGCTTCACAAATGGTAATCAGAAAAAATAATAATCCGGTTGACCAGCTCCATATATATACGGGCACTTCTTTGAATGAAGGCTTTACCGTTACAAAGAAATTGATCATAAATAAGATCCAGGCAAGAATGATCAATAGAACAATATAAGGTGGGAACTCCAGATATTCCCTCCCCCCAAATCTGCCCATAAAAAACCCGGTTACCACCCATACCAGAATAATCAGTTGGATAAGTATATGCAGTTTAGCCAAATGGGTTGAATATAATTTTCGCCCGCTTACGTAGGGAATATAATAGTATACAGCCCCTGCGGCGGCACAAAAGATCCAGTTAATAACCAGGTAAACATGCAGGGGTCTGATTTTTTGGAATGATAATGCTTCTTTTAAAAACCCAGGAAAAACATACTGAATACCGCCCAGGGCACCAAATAATAAACCAATGAAAAGAGAGCTGATAGCAATAAGAAAGAACCAGGTGCCAGGAATACTTTTACTGATCTTCATTTTCCATCTGTTTTATAGGTAAAAGCATTGGCATCTACATATTTCAGGTAATCGATCAGCGCATTTACCTGCTTAGGGGATAAATGAAAATTGGGCATTCTGATGGCCCCATTCTCTAATAATATCCTGGCATACAACTCACCCCTGTTTTTATCTGAAATAACGGTTGTCAATTCCGGGCCAAGGTATCCGCCCAGGCCAAAAAGCTGGTGGCAGGACTGGCAATTATATTCCTGGTAAATTTGCTTACCCCATTCCTGGTTAGAAGTCATAATGCTTGCCCTGTCAGTTCCACGGGTATATACCCAACTACTGTAGGTAATATAAGTGATGAACAAAATGGCAAAAATCAACAGCTTTTGCATACTACGCAAAAGTAAGGTCTACTAAATCAGGGGACAAAAGCAGGTAGCTGATTCTGGTCAGTTATTTTATGAAGTTTATGGGTAATGTTAAAATTGTCAATCATTAATTTTTTGGGGCTTATTCCTGGCACAAGGATTGGGAAGAATGTCAATTTTAGCAGGCGCCTATTTCCGATATGGGGCAATTACTATTTTTTAATAGCCGGTGAAGAAAATAAGTAAGGTAAAAATGAAAAACAGGGCTTGGTCATATATTCGACATAATTAAGTGTGTACCTTACATGTATTATTTAAAATGGAGAGAAAGAGATTTATACGACTTATTTCCGGGGCAGCTATTATGACTAACATAAATACACTCAGTAGTTTTAAAAATTTTACAGGTAAACTTGAAGAACAGGAGCATCTTATGCCTGTATTATTTATCGGGCATGGTTCACCCATGAACGGGATAGAAGATACAGAGTTCAGCAGAGGCTGGACTAATATGGCAAACCAGATTCCTGTTCCACAAGCCGTTTTAGTGATTTCTGCTCACTGGTATACCAAGGGAACACAGATCACAGCAATGGAAAACCCGCCAACCATTCACGATTTTGGTGGGTTTCCTAAAGAATTATTTGCTGTACAGTATCCTGCACCGGGTAGTCCGGTTTTGGCAAAAGAAACAGCCCAATTAATACATACAACAGAAGTGGGTTTAACACATGAATGGGGATTGGATCATGGAACCTGGACGGTGGTAAGACATATGTACCCAAAAGCCAATATCCCTGTTTTGCAATTAAGTATTGACTATAGCAAAGAAGCCAGATACCATTATGATTTAGCCAAAGAGATTTATTCGCTCAGAAAAAAAGGAGTATTGATTATTGGCAGTGGTAATATGGTGCATAATCTCAGAATGGTAGCATGGGATAAACTGGATAAACCAGAATATGGGTATGACTGGGCCATTCAAATGAACCAAACATTCAAAGAATTAATTAGTTCTGGCAGCCACGACCGCCTTATTCAATACCAGGGATTGGGAAAAGAAGCCTTACTGGCAATCCCTACTCCCGAGCACTATCTGCCCTTGCTTTATACATTAGCCCTGCAAGGAAAAAACGATCCTGTATCTTTTTTTAACGATAAAGCAGTGGGTGGTTCTTTAACAATGACCTCTGTTCGGGTTGGATAAAACAGGATAGGTAAGAATCAGCGGGCTTATTCAGCAATGGCTTTTTTATCCCTGTAGAATAATAACAGCCCAATGGCACCAGATGTAACGCATACATCAGCAAAATTGAAAATGCCTGTCCGGAGATTGAGGATACCGATATTCATGAAATCCGTAACATGGCGGTCAAATACAATCCTGTCAATCACATTGCCTAATCCCCCGGCTATGATTAGTGAGAAAGAAAATAATTTTAGCAACCCCATTTCTTTTGAATTCAATAATACATATCCCCCAAGAAATACTAAAAAACCAAGCGGCAAAATACTTAATAGCCAAAAACTGGCTGTCTTAGAAAGCCCATCCCCCATACTCATGGCAGCACCAGTATTTTCTACATAATCGAGACGAAAAGTATTATGGAAATAGGAGATAGGGGGCTTGCTCATTAAATGTTCTCTGGCAAGATCCTTAGTTACCCGGTCACAGCCAATAAGAATGGATGCTGTGATGCAGAAAAAGATTATTTTTTGCCAGGGCTTCATGGATCTAAAAGTACGAAGGTTTTTGGTAAGCAAAAAAGCAGTTTACAAAATCAATTCGCTCCGATTGAATCATACACGATTACTTTTTTCCAAAGATGTTGGCAGGTATCGATAAAATGTAAATGGATAGGATCTGTCTGGTAAGCATCCTGCTCATCCTTGCCAGGGAAAATAGCCAGCCAGGAGAATGCATAAGATACTTCTATAACATCCCGGTTGGTAGTTGCCGGAACCCCAATATGAAATTGCTGAATAGAAGGCACTTTAGCCAAAGCCTCCAACCCCGCCAATAACGCAACATGATCTTCCTTACTTTCCGGATTTTCCAACCAGAAATATACATGATGAATAAATAAATCCTGAGATAGCATAGGCTATGTTATAAGGTTTGTGTAATTGTGGTTCTACCAAAAAATATGCATTAAATATACAGAATTTCTCCCTTGGGAATGCCCACTCCATTTTACAAACCCTGTCTACCTCCCAATTATTAATTATTAATTATTAATTGCTTTCCCAACCCTGTAAATCATGTAACCATTACCTTCTTTTACATAACTTTTATCGCCCTATAAATCTGAATTTTGCCTATGGCATTCCCTAAAGCCAAAACATCATGAAAGCAAAAGAAGTGGGTATTTATATGGATCATGCAAGTGCTCATATTATGGAGCTTACCATTGATCCCATTGCAATTACCTCAATCAAGTCAGATTTTACGCATACGGTGAAAGAAGAAACCATTACTAAAAGCGAAATCCTGATGCATCATAAAGAGCAACACGAAGAGTCTGGCTACTATAAAAAACTGGCAGAGCTAATTCGTCATTATGAACATGTCCTTCTTTTTGGCCCAACGGAGGCAAAAATGGAATTATACAATTTGCTCAACGCTGATCATCGGTTTGAGGCTATACACTTAGAAGTAAGGGACAGCGATAAATTAACTGAAAACCAGCAAACAGCTTTTGTGATAAAGTATTTTTCAAAAATGTAATTTCCTTCAAATTTTAAACCTACTGATAATTTAATTATCAGATTCAGTTACCTCATTTGATCGGGATTCTTTTTTCAAAAATAATATCCTTGATTGCATAATAGTTGCCGTTGCCTGTATAATACCCATGATAATAAAAAGGGCATTGAATGAGATATAATAAGTAATCAATCCCCCAATAGCAATGGCAATCCCGGAGAAAAAATGAGCCTGTCCTCCGGCAATACCCCATAACTGTGTATCCCCCGGGTCATCCATATTTTTGGCAAAAATAGAATCCCATGTGGGAGTGCTTAATGATTCAGCAATTGCCAGTCCAATCTGTACAATAAATAATTCAGTACTGTTATGTACAAAAATATACGAGAAAGTAAATAGCGTATTTAGC
>CAIYKV010000024.1 GCA_903926855.1 uncultured Bacteroidota bacterium
ATACTGAATAAAAATAATGCTTGAGCCGTCTTTGCGTTTTAACGCTTTTTTGCAAATTGGTTTGATAGGAAGTGACATTTTACTCTATAATTTACTCTATAAAAATGGGGAAAGACGGAGTAAAGGTATTTTTCCGAAAAATTGAAAAATGTTATAGAGTATTGAAATTCAGATACTTACAATTAAGATAAATAATTATAGAGAAAGTTCAAAAAGCCTTTAGATTTCCCAGCGGGATCACAAAGCCTCACAGAAATGCGGGGCTTTTTATTAAAATACTTCGTAAGAGAATCATAAAAACTTATTATTCAACCTGAAAAGCTACCTGGTAAAAATTATTTACTGCGGCCAAAGGCTTCAATTTGATATAAAAATTTCCAACAAATTCCTGGTAAGCTTTAAACTCATGCATCGCTACCGAAAATTCATCAAACATAATGATATCGCCTTTCTGTAGATAAGGGTATAACTGACTCAGGGTAAAAATGGTTGCCGAATAGAGGTCTGCATCCATTAAAATGAGTTTTGTTCGCTGGGTGTATAGAAGCTCCTTATTGGCAGCAACAAATTTTGGCAATGTATCCTGGAACAATCCCTTTATATACCGTCCTCTGGCATCCTCGAGGGATGGCATGGCAAAATGCATATCCCCTTTTTGATAAAAACTACCCCATTTTTCGGGAAGACCTTCAAATGTATCAAACCCGGAAAAATGTGAATTGGTGTTATGATTATGTCCTAACCACCAGTTAAAAGAAGCCCCTTCTGCAACCCCGAATTCCAAATAGGTAATTTCTTTATCCGTTAATTGGTTATGGTCGATAACAAATTGATACAGATTATATCTTTTTGAATAGTCTCTTTTAGGAGAATAATAGTCGCTGGAAAGGAATTTATTTCTATTGTTCCGAATCCAAATTACCAATTGGTTAAAGTAGGATAAGAAACTAAACATCCTGGAAAAAGGATAGAAAATCAGGGTTGCGGGGAAAAACAATAAAAAATCCTTACTAAACTTAACCAGGCGTTTCATTGGGTATTACTTTATTAAGTGGGGAGTGAATCCTCAAAAATAAGTAAATTCAACATACTGAAGTAAACTTGTATTGATGATGTAAGGGTATGTTATACCAAACCATCCCTCAACACCATGGAGTGTTCTTTTACTGAAGATCTTTTAAAAACTTCAGTCAATTGTTTCAAAAAATCCTGTTTCCTTATTCTTACGCACTTTATCCCATGGAAAACATTGACCATTCATGGCTATATATACCCCATGTGGCAAAGTTTGTACAAATGCAAGCGCACTGCCAATATTGAATAACCCATCAGAACTACCAAATTTGATAGGAATCATGGCGCCGGTGATTACAATTGTTTTATCCTTCACCTGTTCTGCCAACACTTTGGCGGTTTCTGTCATGGTATCAGTCCCATGCGTGATCAAAATTTTATTGCGGGCAGAATGATGACAATGCATGGCAATGAATTCGCGATTTTCATGTGTCATATCCAGACTATCCATCATCAATAAGGTAGTGATAGCACAATCCAGCTGGCTCCTACCCAAATCTAGCAGTTCTTGCAGATGGGTTTGGTTAAAATATAATTGCCCAGTGATTAAATTATACTCTTTATCAAAAGTGCCTCCGGTAACAAATATTTGTATGGACATATACTTAGGTTTTAAAACATTTTAACGTTCTATTACCCTATAAAGTTCACTAAAATTCGGCAGAAATTTTACTTTTAATTTATATAACCAAGCTTCCCTCCCAAGAAAATAGTCAACTAAAACGAGGATTTTGTAAAGTTACTAAGCATAGAACCTGGAGAACACTAACCCATTAAATATTTTAATCAAAAAGATTTTCGTTCATTTACATTCTTTCCATATACCAGTTTAACTCATTCTCCATCTTCTTTATTCCTAATATACTTTTGATATCCTTCTTGAGTCGAAAAAAAGCCGTCTCACTTTTTACCACATAATCAAATGCCTTATGATGCATACAATTAACAGCTACCTCTATTTTATCCTGAGAGGATAGAATAATAACGGGAATTTCAGCATCAAAGTCCTTTATTTTATCCAGGGTTTCTATGCCATTCATAGAATTTTTATCGATGCCATCCAGGTGATAATCTAATATAATCACGTCTGGGCATTCTCCAATATTCTCCATACACGATTCTCCGGTAGCAAAAGTTCTGATATCGATATCGGTATCGGTATGTTGCCTGAATTCTATTTCCAATAATTTGAGAAATACAGCATCATCATCCACTAAAAACAATTTGATTTTCTTTTTCATGCATTTCGTTTTTTGATTTCATTAAACTCTGCCTCCAGCTCAATACAAGCCTGGTAGCAAACTCTTTCTATCTGCAACACCAACCCATGTATGCCATCAGGCAATTGCTTTGTTCCGGCATATTCCTTTATTTGCTTAGCCATATTTTCAAAATCAGAGCTAATGCCCATAATCGAAAATGAGGGAATCATTTTATGAACTGCCGAGTACAAAGAATCCCAGTCTTTCTCTTTAAGGCTTTGTTTCATCAGATTGATTAATGGAGGGGTTTGTTCAAGGTAAATTGAAATCATCTCCATCATAAGTGCCGGTTCAGATTTGGTTCGCTGTATCAAGTAATCCAGATTGGTACATTTAACAGTTTCAGTTAAGTTACTCTGGTTTAATAAGCCGGTAGTTATTTTAGTTATTGTCTTCTTTGCTACTGTTAAAATCTTACTATATAATATTTTCTCATCAACCGGCTTAGCTATATAGTCATTCATACCCACAGACCTGCATTTAGCCAAATCAGCCGTAGTAACATCCGCCGTTAATGCAATAATGGGAATATCAGATTTCAAAGTATTCCGGATGTATTCAGCTGCTTCAAATCCATCCATTTCCGGCATTTGCAAATCCATCAGAATAACATCATAGTCGTTGGCCTTCAATTTTTTGATAGCTATTTTTCCGTTTTCGGCAATATCGCGCTGAAACCCAAAGTCATCTAAAAGCGTTTTCATGAGCAATTGATTTAATACCATATCCTCAACTACCAATACTTTAATATTTTTCGTATCTGCATCTACTTTCAACAGTTCTGTTTCCACTTCTACATCTGCATCACTGTTGGTTTTTTTAAAAACTAAGACAAAAGTAAAAGTAGACCCCACTCCCACAGTACTCGTTACTCGAATGCTCCCACCCTGGGACTCAATCAGTTGTTTTACAATAGCGAGCCCCAACCCTGTTCCTCCATATAAACGTGAGGTACCACTGGTTGCCTGTTGAAAATTTTCGAAAATGGTGTCCAATTTATTTTCAGATATGCCGATTCCTGTATCCGTTATCGAAATTTCTATTGTAGCATTTTCAAGATCTTCAAATAGTAAATGGGTAAGAACAGTGATTTGCCCTTGAGAGGTAAATTTGACCGCATTACTGACCAGGTTTAAAATAATTTGGTGCAACCTAACAGGATCTCCTACTAATACTTCCGGAATAGTATTGTCATATACCTTCTCCAATCTTAAATTCTTTTCCTGTATTTTGGGTTCAAATAAATGAAGTATTGCCGAAACAGACACGGTCATTCTAAATGGGATTTGTTCAAATATCATTCTGCCAGCATCTACTTTAGCAAGATCAAGTATATCATTAATCAACACAATCAAAGCATCACCACTAATTTTAATCGCTAACAGATATTCTTTTTGTTTTGCAGTTAACTCCGTTTTTAAAATCACTTTTGTAAACCCAATGATGGCATTCATTGGGGTTCGTATTTCATGACTCATGTTTGATAAAAACTGCTGTTTTGCCTTAACCGCATCTTCAGCAGTTCTGGTTGCTGCTTCAGCATTTACTTTGGCATCTTCTGCAAATATAATTGCCTCTGTCAATTCCCTTTCAGCGTTCTTTTGGGCAGTAATATCGCGAGCCACAACAACAGCACCTAACACATTATCTTTTTCATCTTTATACACAGCCCCGTTAAATAGTACATCTGTCAGATTTCCATCCACAATAGTTAGCGGATAATCTATCACAAATCCCTTAGAAAAAACCTGCTGGTATCCTGCCCGGGCTTTATTCGGTTCGGTGAAATAATTGATGAAATCTGTACCAATCATTTTTTCCCTACTTACACCGGTTACTTTTACGGTGGCTGCATTAATGTCCGTTACTTTCCCTCCTATATTAACTGTAAAAAGAGGATCTCTACTGGCTTCAATAAGACTTCGGGCATAATTGGCAATTACCAATTCAGCAGCACGTTTGGCTTTCTCGTCATTTTGAAAAATAAGTTCTTGATTTGCGATTACTAATTCAGCTGCTCGCTTTTCTCTTTCTTCATTCTGAAAAAGTAATTTTTTGTTTGCCTTTCGCAATTCTATTGCCCATTTTTGTTCTGCAATATCCCTTGCCACGATTACTACCCCAAGCATCTCTCCATTATCATCCATATATACAGACCCCTTAAATAAAACATCCGTAAGGTTACCGTTTCGATGGCTAATTGTCAAGGGATAATCTGCAATATATCCTTTCTCAAATACTTCCAGATATACTTCACGTGCTTTTTGAGGCTGAGTGAAATATTCAAAAAAATCGGAGCCAATCAATTTTTCCCTACTAATGCCCGTTATATTAACGGTTGCTTCATTAAGATCCATAATCTTTCCTTTGGCGCTGATGGTTACCAATGGGTCAAGGCTGGCTTCAATAAGACTTAGTGAGTAGTTTGATAGAACTTTATGTGAAGAAGCATAAGCCTTCAATTCCTTGTTACTTACCTTTTGATTCCTGATAATCAGGCTTATTAAAAAGTAAGTGATGATTACAAAAGCAATAAATAACAAAAAAAGTTCTTCCACCCTTTTGTTTTCATTTTCATACTCACTCCTTTTTTGCCTTAATAATCGAAATTCTTCGGCATTAATATCATTAACGATCCTCCTTATCTGATCTGTAATGAGCTTCCCCTGACTCAGAATAGTCAGCTTCTCTTCCTCTGTAAGTTCATTATTCCTGCGATCTAAAATCATTTTCCTTGTTACAATAGATCTCTGATCAGACATGCTAATAACTGAATCCACCCGCAATTTCTGAATAGGGTTCCGTTTAGTAATCTCAGCTAGTTCTAGTAAATTTTGGCTTATAGAATCAGTTGCTTTATGAAAGGGATCTAAAAAAAGTTCATTGGCTGTCAAAACATACCCTCTTGATGCTGTTTCGATATTAAGTATATTCAATAGAACATTATCACTTTTTCGAAGCACTTCCTGAGTGTGCTCTACCAAATCTCCGGCCAATTTAAGCCTCTGCCTACTTACCATAAATACAACTACTGTAGATACCAGAATAATTGAGGTTAGTATATAAAATAAAGTGATGCTTCTTTGTGATATAAATTTCATGATTTTTACATAGTATCGTTTCTAAAAGCAAAAAAGAGAAGTCAAATAATCAATTCCCAATATCTTCAATCGGGCTTCTTCGTTTATCTTTTAATTGTTTAAAATGAGAAGGAGACAGTCCGGTAACCTTTTTAAATTGGTTTGACATATGTGCCACACTGCTATAATTCATCTTCCAGGCTATTTCGGTTATATTGAGTTCATCATAAATAATCAATTCCTTGATTCTTTCCACTTTATGAATGATGATAAATTGCTGGATAGTAATACCTTTTACTTCTGAAAATATATTTGACAGATAGGTATAATCGTGATTGAGTTTTTCACTGATATAGTTTGAATATTTTTTCTCAGGTAGCTCATCTGTAAAATGGATCATTTCAGTAATCACATTTTTGATCTTTTCAATCAGGATAGCCCGCTTGTCGTCCATCAGCTCAAGTCCTGAATTAAGAAGAGCTGCTTTTAACTCCTCTATTTGCAATCCGCTAAGGTTTTCCATGATTTCAACTTCGCCAAGGTCAACAACAATAAAGTGAAGACCCATTTTTTTTAATTCTTCTTTCACTGCCAATTTGCACCTAAGGCTGACCATATACTTAATGAATAGCTTCATATTTTTTACTTAAACAATGTTTACATATTTGTCTTGTATCCAAAACATCTATAACAAATCATAAGTCATTTAACATAGGAATTACCAGGCGTGCAATTACTATAGAAGGGCAAAATCTCTCTGTTGAAAAATTTCGTTACCTTCTTTACCAAAGTTCAAACCGAATTGGTCGAATTAAAAAAAGCAATCAGCTACACTCTGTTTTAAATAAACAAGGTTTATGAAGCACAATATTATGAGAATGGAGAATGTCTAACCTTACACTATTACTGAGGATGTTTACATTATTTACAGTTATTTCTATTCCAAGTATCCGATAAAAGGTATACTGCGATGCTTTTTTATTTTTTTTAAGCAATACCTGCTAACAAACCATCGATTTCCATTTGACCGATAGCCAGTTCATTAAGGAATTGCTGTCGATTTGATTGTGCAATACCCGCCAGGTTATGATAATAATTAATTCCTTCAGTCAGGTTCTGATAAAATTCCTGATAATATTTCTTACGCTTATTATCCAATATCCGTCCTTTATCAGCAGCGATTTCCTCCTTAAGATATTGTATATATAACCTCAATTCAGCAATAAACATATGGGGTCTTTGGGTATCTTTTAATATATCTGTTCGGCCATAGATATGGTCAGTCATTGTTTCCAGTGAAACAATTTTTGAGAAATAGGCAATATTCGGCCCTGGGCAAATAGTAACTGATTCCAGGTTTTTCACAAAAGGACGCTGGTACAATTTTGCTGCCGGGTTACTTAATCCAATACACAAACACTCCTTTTCCATAACATCCGAAACCTGCTGTTGAAATTGTTCTTCGGGCAGGTTAGCAGTTTGCAATTGTTTTATTTTAAGATCCTGGTATTTTACAGATGCTGTACAAATAGGCAATTCGGTAAATTCCGTATTGGATGAAAGAAACTTTTCTGTGCAAGGGCTACCGGGCCTGCCTCTTCTGATACGTTCTTTCTTTTCCATATCGGAACTGGTTCCTTTGAGGTAATGAAACCTCACTCCCAATGGCGAATGATTACTCAATACCAGATCTGTTTGTTTGGCATCACAAAGTTGTTCCAAAGTCAGCTCATCAACCGTGGTTGCTTCGGGAACCAGTAGAAAAGGTGTACCCCAGCCACTACTATCTATCCCATAATAACTATGCAAAAAATCAGCTTCCGCAAAAGTACCAATTCCACCCTGTGCGGTAATTTTTATGGAATAAGGTTTACTGGGACAAATACGGCCTTTGGTTTCTAATGCTTGCACATACAACAAAAAAAGAGTGTCTATCAGTTCTTCTTTTTTAGCGGCAAACTCTTCTAATATTGGTCCCATTAGATACCCATTCGTAGCAAAAGCATGCCCCCCGCAGTTTAATCCGGACTCAACCCTGAATTCACTTACCCAAATACCTTTTTTTGCCAGGAACTTTCCTTGTATGAGTGCAGAACGATAATCACTCACTTTGATCACTATTTTTTTTGCAAAGAAACCATTCTCATCTGCATCAAATTCTTTACAATTTTCCAGGTAATTAAATAATCTTGGGTTCATGCCTGCTGAAAATATAACAGAAGAGTTAGAGAGTTTACTTTTCGCATATCCTCTTAGTGCAGCCACTGCATCAGAAGTATCTTCCAATAGTCCGCCCTCTTTGTCATAGGTATTACGATCCAACTTGGTCATGATATTGACGTCAATACTCCCTGCTACTATCTGAGAACGCAAAAAAGTTTGCATTTTCTCGACTTCTGCCAAGTCATACACCTGCGTCATTTGTCTGTATATCTTTTTTATCGTGTTATCATCCGGCAGCATTGTGAAATATTTTACTATTTCAGAACCCGTTTCAAAAGCTGTTTTCTTTAGTTTTTCAACCTGATCATGCACAAGGGTATTAACCAGGTTGAGATAATCTGTAATCCTTTTGGCACGATAATCATTTTCGCTGGTGGGTATTGGGAAAAACTCCTTTTTAGCTATTGGATAATAATAGCCACGCATCATTTCAATCAGATTGTCTTCTACTATTGATATAACAGATGCTATTCCATATCTGGCTACTTTTACCGGAGAGTCAATTGTATACGCTAATCCCATTACAGGGATATGAAATTTGTGTTGCTGAATAGGATACATGCTATTAATGAATTTAGGGGGAAATAAGGCGAACTGAAAAAGTAAAGAATTGTTTAGTTGATAGACCAGGCAATTTTTTTGGCAAACCCGATACTGCTATCCGTCATTTTAATATTAAGCAATTGAATTACCCAAACTTCCCCGGAAATAGCACGGGCAAATGGATATTTTTTATGATAGGCTTCGCTTCCTCTTTCTGATAATCGATCGGCAAAAGATAGTACCAATCCTTCAAACTGAATACCTTTTACACCCACTAGTGGTAGTTTATCAGGTAAAATGGTGCCAGCAATTACTGGGTTTACTTTAATTAATTTCATATGAAGCGTTTCCGGCGAAGATTTAAAGTACAATAATCCATCCTCAGCGTTAAACACATAAAAACAACTAAAACAGTAAGGATTTCCTTCTCCATCAACACAACAAATACTGGCACATTTTTGTCCTTCTATAAACTTTGAAATATTTATATCCATGAAAAATATCAGTTTAGTAACCGGTTATATAAGTACAGGGGATTATTTATAAATTTCCCTTTCAATTCTGGCTTGTATTTTTCTTTGGGAAAATTCTTGTGATATAAACTCCATGTATCATTTTGTATTTACCGAAGATTCCTTCCGAGTCAAAGCCTCCCGGTATAATTTTTTATCAGATAGTGTAACCGGATTAACTGAAGGCACGTTACAGGCTTTTTTATCTTCTCCAACAGCAACAAAAATGAAAAATGCTTCGCTGATCACGATGTTTTTTCCTGTAAGTACTTTTCTGGAAGAAGCCTGAACAAATATCTCCATTGATGTATTAAATGCCCGTGTAATTTTGGCGCGAATAGTGATAATATCACCCACATACGCAGGATGTTTAAAATCAACCTTATTAATCATAGCCGTCACACATATTTTTTCGGCATGGATTTCTGCACAAACAGCCGCAGCTATATCCATCCACTGAACCAGTCGCCCCCCCTGTAGCATTCCCATGGGGTTTGTATCATTCGGACAAACCACCTCTGTTTTCACTGTTTCAGATATAGCCGGCGCTTTATAAATCATAGATCAAAATAACAGTTCTTTACACCCTTATAAAA
>CAIYKV010000025.1 GCA_903926855.1 uncultured Bacteroidota bacterium
AGTTAAAAAAGGAAAAAACAGTATTAATAATTGGCGTCTCATAAAATATTTGCTAATATTTAAAAGTACTAAACAATCGGAATAATAAATTCGTTTACTGTCTTATCTAACCTAATGCTGAATCATTCTCCACAAAGTCTCCTTGCGGGAGACTTTGTGGAGAAAAAAGAGAAACAAAATCAATGAAAGGATACACTCTCAACAGACATTACTGAGAACGAATAACTCTAATTTAAATTTATGAATTTCATTTGGAGTAAGGAACTTTCATTGGATGTATGTCTTGTCAATGAGCAATAAAGTTTACCGTGGTAAATTACATAAGGCGGGCAATACTCTTCTTTTTTTACTGTGACTGAACTTTCTTTATAATAAATTGTACAGTAGTCGAAGCTGAAAAGCAAATAGTGATTATTGGTAATGCTAACAGATACTTTTCCATAATAAGAGGAATCAAGGATAGATACATTATCCATTACACCCTTTTTAAATTGTTTCTTGATTGTATCAACAACCGCATGAGGAGCTGTTTTAGCTTATCCAGTCACAATATGATTTTATTTCTGTCCACCTGTTATTTTCTTTTTTATAAAGAGTTAGTCTTCCACCACCACAAAGTCCACCACAATGATGGTCTGAATAAAAAAGACAATATGTATCATTTCTAAAAAAGATTGGAACTGAAAAAGTATTGAAGCTACGTCCAATATGTTTATAGAAATATGTCCACCATTTTGAATTGTCTTTAAAGATTGAGTTTATGGTGTCGCTGCTTACAATTTTTGTATTTAAAAAAAATGTTTTTGTCCATTTTGTCAATGAAGGTGTAGTCTTACTCTTGATTAAAACAAGTTCTTCTTTTGTGTAGATAGAGCTGTCAGTTAGCAATTCTTTAATACAGTCAAAATATTCAAATGAAAAGGGTTTGTCTGCTAAAATAAAATTTGTGTCTGTTAATTCTTTTTGCTCTATCTGTCTAATAAACTCAACAGCTTTTTGTAGATAAAGAATTGAATCTTGTTCAACAGACCTATTTTTTGTCGTTGAATTAGTCTGTCCACAAGAAAAGAGTGAAATAGATAAAAGAGGTATCAAAAATAATTTCATCATTCGTTTTTAGTCAAGATGCAAATTGTTAAGGTTTTCCATAATCTTACAGCTAACACTTAAAAGTACTAAACTTTATTGCGGTATGCTGTATCTGAAATTATTATTATTTGATCTGATAGTCAATTAAATTCTATTTCATTTTTGGGTTGTCAGCCAATAGGCTGCCTTACCTGGCAACCCAAAAAACGAATACAGCAACCCTCCAAAAAACGCATAATTAAATTCATGGCCATAAACAATCCGAATCTTTACCTAAATACATTGCCATTCATGCCCTATCCCATCTCCCTCCCATCTCCATCCCATCCCTATCCCAGTCCTATCCCACCATAGTTGCATCTTAGTGGCACTTATCCACACACGATTTGCTATTTACTTTAGCAAACTAGGGGTATTTTCGAGTTTCAAGGCCTATAAAAGCGAAATTTTCGGCTGAAACCCTTTGCCAGTAAACACTTGGGACACTTGGTTCCTAGTGTCCCAAGTTTTTCGAGACCCCGGCAGGATAATTTTGTTCCTCCCATTCACCGCAGTCTTCCAACGGGAACTTTGCGGTTTTAAAGATTTAGCATTTGAAATTCCGATTTGTATAATGTTCTCGTTGAACGTATTTATGAATCGTTCAACCTGTACATTGCCCTGTATGTAGACAATCGGAAAAGAAAAATTAGTATGTAGCCCTGGCCCTACAGTAATGCAATAGTGATCCAACAGTCATGTAATAGTGATCATCCTTCGTTGCAACAGTGTTCATCCTTCGTTGTAAAGCTGGTCTTAGTCCGTTCATGCTACGTTCATCCTTCGATCATCCTTCGTTTATCTTTCGATTATATGGGGGGAATTGGGTTAAAATCAACCAAGGCAAATAACTATTCTATACAGGATTTGCGTAAAAAATTGGGGTTAATAAAAATAATATAATTCTGCAATATTTTTAAAATATTTCGGGTAAATAGCAAAACTGCCAGAACCAGAAATTGATCTTCTACTAATAAATTATTAATTGTAAAACTGTTGTGCTATTAAAATAGATTGAAATTCAATTAAATGCCGACATTTTCCTTTGCGTCCTTAGCGCTCCTGCTTTTAAAGGTTACCATTAGAAACTGTAACGCAAAGGACGCAAAGAACCGCAATGGCCGCAAAGAAGGTATAGAAACACTATCAGAATACGGTAATGATTACTTACAAGGGCTCTTGCTGACTCAAGCAATGAAAACTCCCCAACCCCCAAATAATATCTGTAGAATCAATCCCCTTTACAATTCTATCCGGAAAACAATCCGCAATAATCTGTAAAGCTCTTTCATCTTTTTTACTCCGGAATGTAGGTACAATCACATGCTTATTTGAAATATAAAAATTTGCATAAGAGCATGGTAGCCGCTGATCCTCATAGATCAGTTCATCCGGCATAGACAGTTCCACTATATTCAATTGTTTGCCATTCAGCAAACGCATGGCTTGCAATTGTTTCAGATTGGTTTGCAGCAGCGCATAGTTCTCATCATTTGTATTCTCTTCAATCACCGTTATCACCGTGTCCTCATTTACAAAACGAACGGTATCATCAATATGTCCATCCGTATCATCACCCACGATCCCCTCCCCTACCCAAAGAATTTGTTCTACCCCATAATAATTACAGAGATACCATTCAATCTGCTCCTGGTTCAAATGCGGGTTACGGTTGGGGTTTAATAAACAGGCTGTCGAGGTCATCAAGCTGCCTTTGCCATTAAATTCAACAGAACCTCCCTCCATAATAATACCGGGATGAAAAACAGGTAACCCAAATTCCTTGCCAATTAGTGTAGGTATAATATCATCCAGGTCAAAAGGTGGATATTTATTGCCCCAGGCATTATAGTTCCAATCCACAATTACTTTTCGGTGTTCTGCTTTTTCATTAATCAGAAAAGCCGGACCATGATCCCTGCACCAGGCATCATTGGTAGGGTTCATATAAAAATGAACCTGTTGCATATTCACACCCGCTTTTTCCAGATGCGATACCGCAAAACTTTTCAGGGCTTCATTGGCCACATTGATCCTCACTAACTCAGATTCTGCCAGTGTTTTTACAAACTCACTATACGATGGATAAATCGTTTCAATCTTTCCCGGCCAGCTTGCTTCTTTATGCGGCCAGCTTAACCAGGTGGCTAAATGTGGTGCAAATTCTGCGGGGAAATGGTATCCAAGGTCTTTGGGAGTACTTTGTATTGGGTCATTAGTCATTGGTCAATTGTCATTGGGTCAATAGTCATTGGGGACGGACGGGGCGACTGATTGACTGGTTTAGTCGTTGTCGATAAATCTTTTGGTAATGGGTTGATAGGAATCGATTCTTCTATCGCGCATAAAAGGCCAATGGGTTCGGTAGCTATCGGTTTTGGCGGTATCTATTTCAATTACGGTAACTTCTTCTTCATCGTGTGAAGCTTTATACAATAGGGTTCCAAAAGGATTGCTTACAAAAGAACCACCCCAGAATTTCATGGCGCCATTTTGTTCATAGCCTACCCGGTTTACACTTACTACATGCACGCCATTGGCTACGGCATGACTTCTCTGTATCGTTTGCCAAGCATTGTATTGTTCGGTATTGGTGGCTTCATCCTGCGCAGTGGCCCATCCAATCGCTGTTGGATAAAACAGGATCTCAGCACCCATTAAAGCCGTAATACGCGCTGCTTCCGGATACCATTGATCCCAACAGATCAATACACCCAGATTGGCATATTTGGTTTTGAAAACTTTATATCCAAGATCACCCGGCGTGAAATAAAACTTTTCATAAAAAGCAGGATCGTCCGGAATATGCATTTTACGATACTTACCCAGGTAACCACCATCCGCATCCAATACAGCCGTTGTATTATGATAAATACCCTGCGCCCTTTTCTCGAACAAAGAAGCAATAATCACCACCCCCAACTCAGCAGCCAGTTTTCGCAAATGATCGGTAGTAGCCCCCGGTATCGCCTCTGCCAGTGTAAAATGCGCATAATCCTCCGTATCACAGAAGTACAAAGAGGTAAATAATTCCTGCAAACAAATGATCTGTGCCCCTTTGGCAGCAGCTTCCCGAATCTTCAAAACCGCCTTCGAAAAATTCTCTTCCTTCGAAGCCGTGCAAGTCATTTGTACGAGACCAATTTTTACTAAATGCATAGTGGCGGAGTAATTAATTTATAACAATTTTATTAAACAACTTTAACCCCTTGCGGCCTTTGCGGTTCTTTGCGTTCCCTGCGTAGCTGGTTTTCTAGATAGCTGTAAAAGCAGCAACGCAAAGAACGCAGCGAACCGCAAAGAACGCAAAGAAAAATTCGTAATGCTGCTATCTTTCCCTACACAAAATGATGCTATGTTTTTTCTTTAATTATCGCATCAAACCCCTTTAATCCAATGATCTTCTCTGTGATATACCCTTCGGCATAACCTACCCCAATCCTCTTCCCTAACATCAAAGCCCTTGCCTTAACCGTTTCCAAAAACTGAGGAGAAGAAATATAGGTTTGCGGTTCCTGGTTTTGACTATCGGGATGAAAGAATTGCGTAGAATAAGCCAATACCGATTCAATTTTCCGATCCATATAATCGGTGATATCAATCACAAATGATGGCTGTATAAAACGATCTTGTATATAATGGAAAACATAACTGGCTCTCCAGATAGGTTGACTGATATCATTTACCACTGTTTCAATTTTACGCAGTCCTGCAAGAAAAGCTGCATCCGCCACCAGTTTGGCACTTCGACCATGGTCGGGATGTCTGTCTTCCGGGGCATTGGCCAGTATGATATCAGGCTGGTATTTTCTGATAGCGGTAATTACTTTTCGTTGATTGGTTTCATCATTCTGAAAAAATCCATCCGCCATCTCCAGGTTCTCGCGAATGGATACGCCCATAATCTCGGCAGCGCGTGCAGCTTCGGCTTTACGGGTATCAGCAGTGCCCCTGGTGCCCAGTTCGCCACGGGTAAGATCAATGATCCCTACTTTCTTACCATCGGCAATGGCGGCCATCAAAGTACCCGAGCAGCCCAGCTCCACATCATCAGGATGAACACCAAAAGCAAGTATATCCAGTTTCATGGTCATTAAATGAATTGCAAAGGTAATGTTTGCCGGGTTTCAGAATACAGGGCGGGTTGAACTGTTTAGCTGGGAAGGATAGTCAGGGTCAGGAAAAAAAAATCCCGGTAAATCTACCGGGACCTTTACGTATTTTGAAAGAAAGATTAGTCTTTCTTGGCGTAACGTTTTTTGAACTTGTCGATACGACCTGCTGTATCAACCAATACATTCTTACCGGTATAAAAAGGGTGAGAAGTATTGGATATTTCCAATTTAACCAGTGGATACTCCTTGCCATCTTCCCATTGAATGGTTTCTTTGGTGTTGGCTGTAGAGCGGCTCATAAAAGTATGGCCATTACTCATATCCTTGAAAACAACAAAACGATAACTTTCCGGATGGATACCTTGTTTCATAACTTTTGGGTTTAGGTTGTACGGATTTGGCCGTACGATTATTATAAAGAGGTGCAAAATTACGGCTGAAATGCCTGATTTCCAAATGAAATTCAGGTTTCGCCCCCTTTGCTAGCTTTTCATATTCACAAACTGCAGCGGAATCCCAAAATTATTGGTACGACAGATCCCGATAACTTCCTGTAAATCATCCAGTTTCTTGCCGGTTACCCGGATAATATCATCCATAATGGCTACCTGCACCTTATACCCGCCATCCTTGATCATTTTTACGATCTTTTTGGCATCATCCTGTTTCAGACCATTTCTAACTGAAACTTCTTTTTTGATGACTTTCCCGCTGGGGTAAGCATCTTTGGTAAAATCAAAAGCGCCGGCATCAATGCCTTGTTTCATGGCCCGGCTGATCAATACATCGATCAGTTGTTTCATTTTCATATCACTTTCCACTTCCAGCGAAAGCACATAGGTTTTTTTATCCAGTTCAATCGTAACGGGTGAACCCCTGAAATCATAACGTGTACTGATCTCTTTTTTTACGGTATTGATGGCGTTATCCAGTGTTTGCAGGTCAACTTCACTGGCAATATCAAATGAGGGCATACAATGGGTTTTGTACAAAGATAAACAAGCGCGGGCAATCCGGGTAGTTCCTTGCCAAAAAGAAAGCCCCGATAGAAATCGGGGCCGTATAATGCACATGAGAAAAAAAACGCTTTGTAGATGTAAAAATGCAACTGAAACCTATCGTGATAAAGTTATTTAGGATGAGCGGTGTTAAAGCGATGTTATTCTAAACACCTACCAATTTCTATTCCCCTCTTTGCCTCCTCCTATGTTTACAAAATAAATGAAATAGGGTTAAAAAGATCTTTGGAATAAGAAATAGTTTTGATTTTTAAAGGTGAAAAAGGGATGAGAGTGAAAATCGCGTAAAAATAGCTATAGAAGCATATTGTCGCAGAGAAAGA
>CAIYKV010000026.1 GCA_903926855.1 uncultured Bacteroidota bacterium
GTAAACATGTACCAGCACAAAAGAACACCCTGGAGCTTAAAAGGTGGAGGTAGTGGCAGTGGTTTATATGTTACCTATGATGCAGGAAAGACCTTTAAAAAACTGGGAAAAGAGGATGGATTACCAGCAGGAGAATATGGACGTATCGGCATAAGTATCAGTCGCACAGACCCTAACCGCATTTACGCAATGGTAGAAGCCACCAAAAATGGTTTATACCGCTCGGATGATGGCGGAGCCAAATGGGAATTGGTAAATAGTGATCCATCTGTAGTAACCAATCGCGCATTTTATTTTCAGGATATATCTGTTGATACCAAAAATGAAAACAGATTATATAGTATTAACCAAACGGTTACAGCAAGTGATGATGGCGGAAAAACCTTTAAAACCGTAATCCCTTACAGTGGTATACACCCTGATCACCATGCCTGGTGGATTCATCCTTTTGATGCCAATATGATTATTGACGGAAATGATGGGGGTATCGGTATTTCCAGAGACCGGGGTAAAACCTGGCAGTTTGATGAGAAATTACCGGTTGGTCAGTTTTATCATATCAATGTAGATAATCAATTACCCTATAATGTGATGGGCGGACTGCAGGATAATGGCAGCTGGCATGGACCCTCTTATGTATGGATTCAAAGTGGTATCCGTAATGCGTACTGGAAAAGCACCAGTGGTGGCGACGGGTTTGATGTAATGCCTGATCCGGAAGATCCTAACTGGGTATATACCATGAGTCAGGGCGGTAGTGTTAGTCGCTATAATATGGCAACCGGCGAAGAATGGAATATCCAGCCACCTAGACCTAATGTAAAAACAAAACAACGTTTTAACTGGAACGCGGCCATTGCTCAGGACCCATTTGATAAAGCCACTATTTATTATGGCAGCCAGTTTGTAAACAAGAGCACAAATAAAGGTGCATCATGGGAAATCATTTCTCCGGATCTTACCACCAACGACAGTGCTAAGATTGATCAGAGTAAGAATGGAGGTATCTCTATTGATATTACCGGAGCAGAAAATTATTGCACCATATTGGCAATCGAACCCTCTCCTAAACAAAAAGGAGTAATCTGGGTTGGAACGGATGATGGAAATGTGCAGTTGACAACAGATGGCGGTAAAACCTGGACCAATTTCCGTGGAAAGATCCCCGGATTGCCATTAGGTGCATGGATTCCTCAAATCAGGGCATCCAGGTATAATGCCGGCGAAGTTTTTGTGATTGCAAATGATTACAGAAGAGGAGATTTCAAACCTTATATTTTCCGCACAACCGATTTTGGTAAAACATGGACAAGGATCGTGGATGAAAAGAAAGTAGTGGGTTATGCTTTGTGTTTACAGCAAGATCCCGTTGAACCCAATCTTTTATTTGTTGGAACAGAACAGGGTTTATGGGTAAGTTTTGATAATGGCAGCACGTATCAGCAATTTAAAAATGGCTATCCTTCTGTTTCAACCTATGATATGGCAATTCAGGAAAGAGAAGCGGATTTGGTGATTGCCACTTTTGGACGAGCGCTTTGGGTATTGGATGATATCCGTCCATTAAGAAAACTGGCGGCAAATAAAGGACAGCTATTTTCCAATAAAATCACTGCTTTTGAAGCACCGCTTGCCTATCAGTCCAAAACAAAAAATGCATCCGGTATTGAATACAGTATCTGGGGTTCTTATGAAGGAGAAAACAGAAAAAGAGGAGCGGAACTTAGTTTCTATATCAATAAAACAGCGACTGATACCGGAAAGAATAAATTAGCCGATACGGTTCAGGTAAAAATATATGATGCCAGCAATGTGGCTGTCAGAAACCTTCGCATCAAAGCAGACAGCGGCTTTAATCGTTTTTATTGGGGTATGGAAGGAAAAGGAATTCGTCAGGCCGGTGGTGGCAGAGGTGGCGGACGTTTTGGTGGAGGTGCCGGCATGAATGAGCCGGGTGGTTTACCAGTTGATCCCGGAACCTATAAAGTTGTGCTTACACTTGGTAAAGGTCAAATGGATAGCACGCTGGTAGTGGTGAATGATGACCCGAATGCACCTACTTCAAAAGAGGTAAGGGATGCAATCAGAAAAGCAAATGACAGGTTAGATAAATCTGCATTGAAATTGACTGATCTTACAGAACGCCTGACAGAATCTGAAGAAATTATCCGTAAAGTGGAAGCCGGATTCCCAAATATGGATAAAAAAGATGCAGATACACTCAGAAAAATCGGCAAACAGATGAGTGATAGTATCAAAGCTATTCGCGAACAACTTAATGGAAAGCCACAGGAAAAACAAGGATATGGCAATGTGCCACAACTTACGGTTAACAGCGTAATGGGTGAAGCAAGAAGTTATATAGGTAGTAAAAATGTGGCACCTGGTGCACAGGAGGAACGTTTAATGGCAGATGCAGAATCCATGGTAGCCGATGTTTTGAAAAGAGCCAATAATTTCTTTGATCAGCGTTGGAAACAATATAAATCACTTGCTGAAGCTGCGCCGGTAAAATTATTCAAGGAATATAAACCTATAGAATAGTCATTGGCTTACCAGAAGGATAGTAAATAAAAAATCACGGTAGCCATCTACCGTGATTTTTTATTTGATGGAATCCAACCCGTATCAACCATTTAAAATTATTTCAGTGCCAGCTATGCACAATCATTTAATTTTGTACCCTCTAATTATTGAACCACTGTTTCTATGAATCAACCTAAACTAAGTCATTTAGCCGGAACCCTTGTTGGCAGCGAAATTGTAAAACTGGGAAATGCGATCAGCGAGCGAATCCGCAATGGCGAAAAAATATACAATTTTACCATTGGCGATTTTGATCCGCATATTTTTCCCATCCCTTCCGAACTGGAGGCCTTGATTATAGAATCCTATCAGCAAAAAAATACCAGCTATCCGGCAGCAGAAGGCGTGTTGGATCTTCGTAAATCGGTTAGTCATTTTATCAAAGAATGGGAGGGCTTAGACTATGCGTCCAATGAAATTCAAATCGCTTCCGGTGGCCGCCCATTGATCTATACCGTTTTCAAAGCCATAGTGGATAAAGGAGATAAAGTGATCTATGGTGTTCCTTCATGGAACAATAATCACTATGTGCATATGACAGATGGCGAACATTGTGTAATTGAATGCAGTCCCGAAAATGATTTTATGCCAACGGTAGCAGATGTAAAAGCCAATATAAAAGGCGCTACCCTGATTTGTATCTGCACACCCCAAAACCCTACCGGTACAACGCTTTCCCAAAAAGCATTGGGTGAGATTTGTGATCTGATACTTGAAGAAAATAAACTCAGGGGAGAGGGTGAAAAAAAATGTTACCTGATGTTTGACCAGATGTACTGGACCCTTACCTATGGTAGTACACGTCATTATAACCCGGTAACCGAAAGACCGGATATGAAACCCTACACCATTTTCATAGATGGGATCTCTAAAGTATTTGCCGCTACAGGTGTACGGGTGGGATGGGCTTTAGGTCCGGAACTGATTATTGCAAAAATGAAAGCTATCCTTAGTCATTTAGGTGCCTGGGCACCCATGGCCGAGCAAAAAGCCGTTGCAAAATACCTTTTGCAAAATGAGGCGATCAGTAAATATTTAGCAGATTTTAAAGGAGAAATAGAAGAGCGGCTTCGCAGTATTTATGAAGGGTTTATTCATTTAAAAGAGAAAGGATATCTGGTTGATTCTGTATCGCCGCAGGCAGCCATTTATTTGACCATTAAAATAGATCTGGCCGGAAAAACCACGGCGGATGGAATCGTTTTAGAAAACCAGCAGGCAGTTACTTCCTATATATTGGGCGAAGCCAAACTGGCGGTAGTTCCTTTTTCGGCATTTGGTGCAGGCCCAAAAAATCCATGGTACCGTTTAAGTGTGGGCACCTGTATTAAAGAAGAAATCCCTGAAATGCTCGGTAAGCTGGAATCGGCTTTAGAAAAGCTGAAATAAATAGTGAACCGAGGGTTTAGTTTTTATTGACAATAAACACAAAAGGCTTTATCGGATACTCTCTGAGTATTTTCTGGATAATGAACTTTTTCTGAATCCGTTTATGGCGGTTAAGATCCAGTATTTCATTGGCTACACAAAAACTGTCAAAGGTTTCCGTGGGATATAGCAGGCTATGCAGACTTTCAATTTCCCGCTGCTTTTGTTCTGCACTCAGCGCTTCGCTTTTGGAAAGTACCAGTAAATCTCTGTGTGAATCATTCATATCTGACCCGGTTATCACTATTTATGATTAGGGCAGCCGCAAAATTTTGTGTCGTTGCCCTTATGAAAAACGCCGCATGCGCTGGCAGTAAACGATAGCAATAACAACAAAACGATAATTTGGTTTATTTTCATTTTCATAATCTGCATTCTAAAATACTACTTTACAGGATATATAAAATCATAACAGGGTAAATTGTCTGCAAATATTAACATAAGAAAGGTGTTGGTGGCCCCACTTGACTGGGGTCTTGGGCATGCTACCCGTTGCATCCCCATTATTCGTGGACTGGTGAATGCCGGTTTTGAAGTGGTGCTGGCTGCCGAAGGCAGTCAGGCTGCTCTTCTGCAAACAGAATTTCCTTTATTAGCCATTTTACCACTGGAAGGGTATCGGGTGAAATATAGCAAGCATCCCCGCTGGTTTGCATGGTCACTATTAAAACAATTACCCAGACTGTTTAACGTAATCAGAAAAGAAAACCGATTCTTGCAACAATTGATTACAAAAAACAAGTTTGATCTGGTGATCTCCGATAACCGATACGGTTTATACCATCCATCTGTTCCCTGCATTTTTATCACACACCAGTTAAATATACAGGCTGGTTTTGCCTGGTTGGAGAAATGCATTCAATGGATCAATTACCGATATATCAACCGGTTTATTGCTTGCTGGGTGCCGGATATTCAGGGAGAGAAATCAATTGCCGGGGCATTATCTAATCCGGCAAAATTACCTGCTATTCCAGTGCATTATATGGGACTGCTTTCACGTTTTCAACCGCAAGAGGAAGAGATTGTATATGAATACTGTATCCTGCTTTCCGGCCCCGAACCACAGCGAACCGTATTAGAGAATATCCTGATTAGCCAGATAGACAGTTTGCAAGGAAAAATATTAATGGTAAGAGGAAAGCCGGGTAGTAAGACAATTAACAGATTATCTGATCATGTGGAAGTAAAAAATCATCTTCCTGGTGAATCATTGCACAAAGCCTTATCACAAAGCAGATACATCATCAGCAGAAGCGGGTATACAACTGTAATGGAATTAGTAACCCTGCAAAAAAAAGCCATCCTGATTCCTACTCCCGGTCAAACAGAGCAGGAATACCTTGCTAAAAAATTAATGGAGCAGGGGTATTGTTTTAGTATCGAACAAGCTGATCTTAATCTGGCTGAACAGATTAAGTTGGCAAAGGAATTTGCTTTTAAGAACGCCGAATGCCAGGTATTTGATCCGGAAACAATCATGGATTTACTCAAAGCTTCGGTATAGTGACTGATTGCCTTTATTTTTGCAATACGCATGACAAAAAACAGCAAAGCCCATTTAGCCGTACTAGGTGCCAATTTTATTTTCGGTAGCAATTATGCAGTAGTAAAATATATTACCCCTTCTGTTATTCATCCATTTGCGCTGAATGTGGTAAGGATCCTGGTAAGTCTTTTTTTATTCTGGTCTCTTTTTCTGATCAAACCCGGAAAAATAAAAATTGACAGAAAGGATCTTCCCCGGTTTCTGTTATGTGCACTTACCGGTGTGGTAATTAATCAGATATTTTTTATCAAAGGCGTTTCCCTTACTACTTCTATTCATAGTTCCCTGCTTTCATTGGCCACACCTATATTCATAACGCTGATTGCTGCCTGGCTTTTAAAAGAAGGGTTTACCCTGCTTAAATTTCTGGGATTGTTATTGGGAATCAGCGGCGCAGGTATTCTGGTATTATTGAAAGACAGTACGCATACCGGCGCTAATATGTTATTGGGAGATACGATGGTATTGATCAACGCTATCTCATATGCTTTTTACCTCGTATTGGTAAGACCCCTAATGCGCAAATACACCGGTATCCAGGTATTAAGATGGATATTCACCTTAGGGGCTATAGTGATTTTGCCATTTGGCATGCAGCAATTTTTGCACACCGATTGGTCTGTTTTTACTGCATGGCAATGGGCAGGATTGGCTTATGTAGCAGTAGGCGCTACTTTTCTTGCTTATTTATTAAATGTGTATGGAATTAATGGAATCGGCGCTTCCGCAACCGGATCCTATATCTATACACAGCCGGTATTTGCAGCCGTGATTGCCATTGTATTTGCCGGGGAATATTTTAGCTTAGTTAAATTGTCCGCAGCCATACTCATTTTTACAGGAGTATACCTGGTAAATCTTAAAAAGCAGGTAAGCCAATAAATGTGCTTAATTCAATATCT
This sequence comes from uncultured Bacteroidota bacterium, assembly GCA_903926855.1. Taxonomy (GTDB): domain Bacteria; phylum Bacteroidota; class Bacteroidia; order Chitinophagales; family Chitinophagaceae; genus Sediminibacterium. Next base: position 6,466 of record CAIYKV010000026.1, read on the forward strand.
GGAGCCATTCCTTTTTAAACAGCCCCCAACAATTTAGGATATTCAAAAAAGGCAAATGTTTTATCTGCATTGGCAAAATCATTCCAATAGTCAATATCGATGGTTATCGCAAAAATGCCACAGGTAGGCATATTGTCGATATGGGTATGGGTTAACTGATTTACAAATTCAGTAATGCCCGGATTATGTGAGAAGATAGCGGCGGTTTGAATATTTTGATCAAACTGGCCAATAGTTTCAAAAAAAACAGATGGGGCTGCATGGTATAATTGAGGCACCTGCTCAATTTTTTTGAAGGGTAGTTTATAAGCTTCTGCAAAAAAGGAAGCAGTAGATAAAGCACGGTTTGCGGAACTGGAAATAAATGCATCAATAGCAATCTTCTTCTCCAACATCCGTTTGGCCATCAAGGGGGCATCTTTTTTTCCCCGCTCATTCAGGGGGCGATCAAAATCAGCCTGCCCAATTTTTGCCCAGCTACTTTTCGCATGGCGTATAACTAATAATTGCTTCACAAGCAAACTTACCAAAAACCCCACTTACATTTGTGGTGATGGCGATTACCCAGGTATCTATTGATGAATTTTTAACACTCTCCCAAGAACATCCGGTATTGGATGTGAGAAGTCCGGGTGAATTTACGCATGCCCATATTCCCGGTGCCCATAGCCTGCCTCTTTTTACGGATGAAGAGCGCAAAGTAGTAGGGACAGCCTATAAACAGGAAAGCAAACAAATTGCTATTAAACTGGGCCTGGATTATTTCGGAAAAAAGATGGTCAATATGCTGGCCGAAGTAGAGAAAATAATCGCTTCCCTTTCCGTCTCTGAAAAAAGAAAAGAAGAAAATAAACCAGCCACTTTATTGGTTCATTGCTGGCGTGGGGGTATGCGCAGTGCAGGGGTTGCCTGGTTGCTGGATCTCTATGGCTATAAAGTGTATACGTTAACGGGTGGATACAAAATGTATCGGAGATGGGCATTGCTACAATTTGAAAAAGATTATCCCATTCAAATCGTTGGCGGATATACCGGTAGTGGTAAAACCGAAGCCTTACAAAAATTAGTCAGTGAACATGCCTGTATCATTGATCTCGAAAAACTGGCTTCACACAAAGGCTCTGCTTTTGGTAAATTGGGCCAGGCACAGCAACCCTCACAGGAAATGTTTGAGAACGAATTGGCCAAAGCATTATTCAGGGCTTCTGGCCAATGCATCAAAATAATAGCTGCTGGTGGATCTCCGGTTATCTGGATGGAAGATGAAAGCCAGCGGATCGGTGACGTAAATATCCCTACCAATTTTTATCGCAGCATGCGAAAAAAGAAACTGTATTTCCTGAATATACCCTTTGAAGAACGGCTCAATTTTATTGTGAGCCATTATGGAAAATTTGAAAAAGAAAAATTGCTTAATGCGATTGTACGAATCAAGAAAAGATTGGGTGGACTGGAAACGAAAACAGCCGTTAACTGCTTATTGGAAGATGATATCAAAGGATGCTTTTTCGTATTATTACTGTACTATGATAAATTTTATCTGAAAGGCTTGCAAAGCAGGGAAAACTTTGAAAAGCTATTTCATAAAATTGAACTGGATACGGTTTCTCCTGAACAATCAAGCAGAAAATTAATGGACTATTGCGAACCGTCTGCATGATGTATTAGCGAACCCATCCTGAAATTGTCAGGTATCCCATCCACCCCATTACCAATACAACTACCCAGCCGGCAGCCTGCATCCATACAGGGTGTGTATATCCTTTCATTAATTTTTTTCGGGTGCAGGCAATCAATAAAACCCCCAACGCAATAGGCAGGATACAACCATTAATGACACCGGCTAACAGGAGTAGTTGTCTGGGTTTACCAATCCATAAAAAAACGAGTGTAGACAATACAATGAATACTGAAATACAGAATCGTTCATGTTTAACCAGAAATGGATGAAAAGTTTTTAGAAAGGAAACCGAAGTATAGGCTGCACCAATTACCGATGAAATGGCCGCGCTCCATAACACAATACCAAATACCCGAAGCCCGAATTCTCCGGCCGCAAAACGAAACACACTGGCAGGTGGATTATCATGGTCCAATACTGCGCCATGCGTTAATACCCCTAATGCGGCAAAAAATAAAATAAAACGCATGATCCCTGATATTACGATACCGCTGATCGCACTCCTGTTTACTTCAGGGATAGATTCTTTTCCTTTGATACCCGCATCCAATAAACGATGCGCACCGGAGAAAGTAATATATCCTCCAACGGTTCCTCCTACGATGGTAATTATTGCCTGCGAACTGATGGTCTCAGGAATAATGGTATGATGCAATGCCTGTAGAATAGGCGGGTGTGAGCTGAAGGCAATCATCAATGTGAGCAAAATTTTTACAGAGCCGGCAATCCGTGTAAAATTATCCAGCATCTTTCCCATTTCTTTGATCCAGAAAAGAAGCAAGGCGGCCACACAACTGATAATGGCACCTGTTTGAAAAGAAATTCCTGTTAATACATTTACACCCAATCCGCAGCCGGCTATATTGGCGATATTAAAACTAAATCCCCCCATTACCACCAGGGCTGCAATAAAAAAGCCAAGTCCGGGTAATAACTGATTGGAAAGATCCTGCGCCCTTAATTCACTTACGGTAAGTATACGCCAGGTATTTAATTGTGCGCCAATATCCAATAGAATAGAAACCAAAATCACAAACCCAAAACTGGCCATCAGTTGTTGGGTAAATACCGTGGTTTGTGTGAGAAAGCCCGGACCAATAGAAGAATTGGCCATCAGAAATGCAGCGCCAAGTCCTACCCCGCTAAAAAGATTTCGTTTAAAGGCTTTGAATGGCAATGGAATTCTTTTGAAGTGAATGGCAAATATTTTCTGCAAACAACAAAGCATTTTCTCCATCACCATGTATACAAATGGTTTCGGCTACTATGGGTATTTCCTTGCCACTGGTGCTGGTTACTACTTGTTGCATAACCATTTGCGTTACTTGCTGAATGGATACCTCTACGGATTCAATCATGGCTCCGGGTTCCGATCTGGGCGTTAAACTTCCATCATCACAATAAGTTCTGTCGGCAAACACTTCGCTTGCAGTACGCAGCCCATTATTTCTGGCTTCAATAATAGAATAACTTCCACTCAATCCAAATAGAACCAGATTGGGATCAACATCATAAACGGCTTTCGCAATATTAGCAGCAAGAGAAGCGTCTTTTGCCGACATATTGTATAAAGCCCCATGCGGTTTTACATGGTTTAGTTTTGTGCCCATGGATACGGCTATGCTTTGCAGCAGGTAAACCTGCCGGGTAACCAGATCATATATTTCTGTGGTGGATAGATGCATTTCCTTTCTTCCAAACCCGGCTTTATCAGCAAATCCCGGATGCGCTCCAATGGATACCTTGTTAAGCAGGGCCAGTTCAATGGTTTGTTTCATGATCAACTCATCCCCTGCATGGTATCCACAGGCAATATTTGTACTGCTGATAAAGGGCATGAGTAATGCATCATTATCTATACCCTCACCCATATCACAATTGATATCCGTTATATACATGATCAGAAAATAGTCCGTTAATAAAACAGCTTATGCATTCAGGTATTCCTGCAAACGGAAGTTACAGGCATTTTGGAGTTGCTGCAAATTCATTTCCTGTTCAAAAAATAAGTCTTCGGATTGTTCCGGATTTATTTCCTGCAATTGAAAGGTTTCGCCTGCCTGCATTTGTGCCAGTATTGGCAGATCGACAGTAATTACATGACCGATTCTGGGATACCCACCCGTAGTTTGGTGATCTGCCATTAATATAATCAACTGACCATTCGGAAGTAATTGAATGGTTCCACGTGTAACAGCGGTAGAAATCATTTCCTGATGCGATAGGGTTGGTAATGGCTTGGCTTGTAATCTGTATCCCATTCGATCACTATCTCTGCTGATGGTATAAACCTGGGTTTTCATTACAACGATACTTTGGTTGTGTAAGTTTCCAAATTCTGCACCTGCAATAAAACGGATACTGTTTGTTGTATACAATTCAGCAGTTTTTGCTTTCCAGGGAAGCACTTCAAATGCATGATCCGTAAAAACAAAACTGAATGCTCTGGGATTGTTTAATAGTAACTGATCATTTTTTTGCAATGCCCTTCCCTGAAAACCACCGGCATTTACTTTTGTGTTGGTGCTGGTACTATTCAGCCATGTATCGGCAGTAAAACCTCCCTGAACAGACAGGTATACCCTCGCACCATTTTTTCTTTTTCCAAATGCCAATATAGATCCTTTGCTGATTAATACCGGATGTAGAATTGGCAGTTCTTTTCCATTGATGGTAGCTGAAAAATCTGCCCCCGCCAAAGCAATCAGCAGGGTTTCTTTAAATAAGATTTCAGCAGCGGGAAAGTGCATTTCAAGCACAGTTTCATTGGGTTGATTTCCTACCAATGCATTCGCAATATGCATGGCAATCCTGTCCATGGCACCACCCGGATTCACACCCAAATGCTGGTATCCATATCTGCCCTCATCCTGCAGGGTATCCAATAAACCGCTTTTGTTGATGTGTATACTCATGAATGCCCCCAGTTTTTATATTCTGAAAGCGTAATGGAAAAAAATCTCACTTCATCACCCGGTTGCAGGTAACAGGGATTTTCATTTTTGGGATCAAACATAGTAATCGGTGTTCTGCCAATTAATTGCCAGCCACCCGCAGAACCAAATGGATAAATACCGGTTTGTTCTCCGGCAATGCCCACACTTCCGGCAGGTACAAACGTTCTGGGAACCGATTTGCGGGGTGTCACAATTCTTTGATCTACTGTTCCCATATACGCAAAGCCTGGCAAAAATCCGATCATATATACCCGGTACTCTTTGCCGGTATGTATTTCAATCAATTCTTCTATACTAAGGGTATGTAGCTCCGCCAATAAAGCGATATCGGGAGCAATGGAGGAGTCATAACATACAGGAATATTGATAAGCCTGGATGCTGTATTGGCAATAGCAATAGGATGCTTTATTCTGTGTTCTATTAGTGCCGATAAGAAATTAAAGACTGATTGATTACCTGCTTCTTTTTTGCAAATGGTTATATCATAAATCAGCGTGAGTGATTGAAATGCCGGAATAATATCTTTTATCCCCCTGATTCTATTGGCAGATAAATCGTGAAAAAGAGAAATGACCCCCTGGTTGATTTTTGTATCTATCTGATTACCTGCTTCAATAGTAATTGAATGGTCTCCGCTGGAATAGATTCGATACGGTGAAGAAAATAACATGATCAGAAATTACTTCTAAAATAAAATGGTTGAACCGATCAATCAATGGGGAAGTTTCAATGCTGTACAAAGATACGCTTCTGTTTACCGGCTTACCGTTATTCATCAGTTACCTGAAAACAAATTTCCTGCAAAACAATTACTCTGCTTTCTTACTGTTTCTGCCTACTGCATAATGTGGCTTCAACTCATCATAAATCTTACGAAGTTGTTCATTGCCTGATTCAGATGCATTCTTTGAATTCTGAAAATAAGCACGTGTCTGTTTCATAATCTCATTGCCTATTACCAGCTTGGCATCTTCAAGTTTGGTTTTTACCTGCTCAAGTTCTTCCAGCAACTCATTATACTGGCCATATAAATGAACATAATTATTACATACCGTTACATCTACAAAAGAGGGTACGGTATTCGGATTTTTCCGCATGTATTGAACGGCTTTCTCAACAAATTCATGTCTTTTCGTATTTAATTTAAACATGCTGCGCCGCTAACTGGGTTTGAGATTTATATTATTCGGAATCATATTCCGCACAGCGGCAATATTCTGCTTGATTGACATTAATTCCGAACCAATAAAACTTCTGAATGAGGCCATACGGGGGTTATTTATGGTATAACGCTGATTCGAATTAGAAAATTGCTTATTAATACACTGATTTTGAAATATTTATCTTTTTTATCCAAAATCAGGGGACTAGGTGAATTTAATCGCTGGGCCCGAAGTCTTTACCCGATTATTGATAAGAATATCTCGTACTTATTTATTAAGTTCATTCTTGTTATCTTGTTTTCAATTCTATTGCCTGCCATATGAGACTATTTTGGTCCTTTTTTCTGCGTATCCGGGGCTGGACGATCAAGGGGGCGTTCCCTTATCACCTGAAAAAATGCATTCTTATTATTGGTCCGCATACCAGCAGCTGGGATTTTGTAATCGGACTGGCATTTCGAAGTAAGCTGAAACTCTATCACAGTAAGTTCCTGGGTAAAGAAGAATTGTTCAAACCACCATTCGGCTTTTTTTTCAGAAAGTTGGGCGGCTTTCCGGTAAACAGAACTGGCAACCATAATTTGGTTGAGCAAGTAGTAAGCAAATTTGATTCAAACGAATCCTTTTTATTGGTGCTATCCCCCGAAGGCACCCGTAAAAAAGTTGATCGCTTAAAAACGGGTTTTTATCATATCGCCAAAAAAGCCAATGTTCCTATTCTGATGGCTGGATTTGATTTTTTTAAAAGGGAAATGGTTATTTCTGAGCCTTTTTTTACCTCTTCCAATGAAGAAGCGGACTTTCAACATATATTTCGGTTTTTTGCATCCATTCAGGGGAAGATTCCCGAAAATGGCATCACAGATTTGATCACCCCCCAACGATAATCTAAACAATATGCCTGCCAATTACCCCACTATGATTGATAAGCTTTGCGAGTTTGAAAAAACCAAAGCAGATAAACTTTTTTTAGCTGAACCCGTAAAAGGTGTTTACCAAAAATTTACCTGGCAGCAAGCCGGTAGCCAGGTAAGGCGAATGGCGGAGGCATTGCAATCGTTGGGACTGGGCAAAAATGATAAAGTGGCCATTCTCAGTAAGAACTGTGCACATTGGATTATGGCCGACCTGGCCATCTCTATGGCAGGATGTATTTCTGTGCCCATGTATCCGAATATTACCCCTGAAGCACTGAAAGAGATTATCATTCATAGTGAGAGCAAAGCCATTTTTATTGGCAAACTGGATAATCCGGAGCAACTGAGAACAGGAGTGCCCGAAGGCTTAATCGAGATCAGCTTTCCATTTTATCCTAACAAAGGTTGTTTAGACTGGAATGAACTGATCGCTCCTTTAACAGGTATTCAGGGCAAGCCGGCATTAGATCCTTTGGCACTGGCCTGTATCGTATATACATCCGGAACAACGGGTCACCCCAAAGGGGTAATGCATACGGCGCATGCTATCGGTTTTGCGGTGAATGCTTTCCTGCAAAGCTTTCCCTCTGTGAAAGAAGAGATCTTTTTTTCCTATTTACCACTTTGCCATGTTGCGGAAAGAATGCTGGTAGAATGTGGTGCCATATATACCGGTAGCACGGTTTACTTTGTTGAGTCGATGGATTCTTTTGCCAAAAACCTGGCGTATACCAAACCCACTATTTTTCTTGCTGTTCCCCGTATCTGGGAAAAATTGCAGGAAGGTATCCTCCAAAAAATGCCACAGGCTAAGCTGGATCGCTTGTTGTCAATTCCCATTGTTTCGGGCATTATCAAATATATGATCAAAAAGAAACTGGGATTGAGTCGCCTGAACAATGTATTTACCGGGGCTTCCCCTATTAATCCGGCTTTATTGGTATGGTTTGCCAGGCTCGGTATTGAAATACAGGAAGCCTATGGGATGACGGAAAATCTGGCTCTTTCGCATGTGAACCGAAAAGGAAATGTTCGTTTTGGAACAGTAGGCCAAACCTATGATGGGGTGGAAGTAAGATTGGGTAAAGACAATGAAGTGCAAATAAAAAGTGGAGCTTCTATGCTGGGTTATTATAAAGAACCCCAGTTAAGTGAAGCGGTATTTGAAGAAGGGTTTCTAAAAACCGGGGATGAAGGAGCGATAGACGAAAACGGATTCCTGCGTATTACTGGCAGGATCAAAGACCAGTTTAAAACCAGTAAGGGTAAATATGTGATGCCTGCGCCTATTGAAAGTCGGCTTTTACAGAGTCAATGGATTGCGCAGGGCTGTGTGGTAGGGTCTGGTATGCCAAGTGCCATGGTGTTATGTACCCTTACCGAACAGGGCAAAATGCAGGGGGAGAAATCTTTACAACCCGCACTGGCAGGAGTTTTGGCCGAGATTAATCAAACCCTGGAAAGCCATGAACAGGTATCTAAAATGATCATTTTACCCGAAGAATGGACCATTGATAATGGATTATTAACGCCTACCCTGAAGATCAAGCGAAAAACCATTGACCAGGTATTTGGCGCGAGATATGAAGGATGGAGTAAATACCCGGAAGCCTTAATTTTCGTATAAATCTGTTTTTTGCGCAATTATTTAACAGATAAAATAACAACTTGATTTATCTTTGCCGCCGGAAACATCCCTGTATCCAGAGATATTCCAAAAAGGTATTGTGAGATTTTGGCATTCATTTTGTTTACAATTAAGCAATCATAATTTAAACAGGCCGATTTATTGTAAATTTGGCTACTTTTATCACCTAACCGAACAACTATGAAACTGAAAATTTACTTAATCGCCGCCTTATCTTCTGCGGTAATGTTCTCTTGCATAAGCCCAAAGCAACTTGCAGATGAAAAAGCTAAATATGATCAACTTAGCGCTGATTACCTTGGTTTGCAAGGTAAATACAGAGATCTTCAGGATGAACTGAAAAAATGTAATAACTCTGTTGACAAAGCAAACGGTCAGGTGTCTGATCTGAACAGCAAAAGAGCTGCTTTAGAAGCACAGATCGCTGATTTGAACAAACAGATCGAATACCTGAGATCAACCAATACCACGGTATTGAGCCAACTGAAAGATTTATCAGTGGTATCCGGATCTCAAGCAGAAAGTATCAAAAAATCTCTGGATAATATAGGTGCAAAAGACATCTATATCAGGGATCTGCAGGGTTCAATTGCCCACAAAGATTCTCTGAATATGGCATTGGTGATGAACCTGAAAGGTGCTATCGGAAATCTGGATGATAAAGACATCAATATCAAAGTTGATAAAGGTGTTGTATATGTAGACATTTCTGATAAACTGTTATTCAAAAGCGGAAGCTATGCTGTAACAGAAAAAGCAAAAGAAGTGTTAGGCAAAGTTGCTAAAGTATTGAACGCTCAACCGGATATCGAATTCCAGGTAGAAGGTCATACCGATTCTTTACCAATCGCTATCCCTGGTATCCAGGACAACTGGGATCTTAGCGTAAAACGTGCAACAACTGTTGTTCGTATTTTACAAGATACTTATGGCTTAGATCCAAAACGTATGACTGCTGCCGGTCGTGGCCAATATGTTCCTGTTGCTGATAATGCAACCAATGAAGGTCGTGCCGCTAACCGCAGAACACGTATCGTGATCCTGCCTCAGTTAGATCAGTTCTTCAAACTGTTAGAAAGAAAACAATAATTCTTCTTTAGATACGAATGCATAAAAAAAGCTGCTCTTTTTAAGAGCAGCTTTTTTTATGGGTAGGTTATTGAATACTTTTTGAGAAGCTAGATTGTTGAATTGTTGAATTGTTTTTATTCTCCGAATAGTCTCTCGATAATGGATTTTGCGATAATGCAAATAAAAAAGCTGCTCTTTTTTAGAAGAGCAGCTTTTTATGTTCAAGTGTATCGAATGCTTTTTAAGAGGCTCCAATTTTCAAATTGCCACATTTTCAAATTTTCAAATTAAGCAGTTACCTCCGCCCAAGCCGCCAACACTTCCTCCGTATGATTGGCCGTATCCGGTTTCACTATGATCTTTACAATCTTTCCTGATTCATCAATTAAAAAAGTGGTACGGGTAGTGCCCATATAGGTTCTGCCCATAAATTTCTTTTCGCCCCAGAGATTGTATTTGTCAACAATTTTTTTGTCTTCATCTGATACCAAGGGGAAGGGAAGTTGAAATTTCTCTTCAAATTTTTTATGACTTTTTATACTATCGGTACTTACGCCAATTACCTGGTAACCTTTTTTAAGTAACAAACTGTAATTATCTCTCAGGTTACAGGCTTGCGCGGTACAACCCGGAGTATCGTCTTTTGGGTAAAAATATAGGATCACTTTTTTTCCTTTGTAATCAGCCAGAGAAATTGCCTTTCCGTCCTGGTCAACCGCCTTAAATATCGGCGCTTTACTACCTTCTTTTAATACTGCCATGTGTTTTGTTTATGTTTTCAATGTGTAATGATAACGCTTATTATACTGTTTTGTTCTTATTTGACCGGGAAGCTGAAAAAAATAACAGCTTCTTTCCGCTGTCAATCTTACATTTGCACAATTTATTTTTTCCACCTATGCCCAAAGACAATTCCATAAAATCAGTATTAATTATCGGTTCAGGCCCCATTATTATCGGACAAGCCTGCGAATTTGATTATTCCGGATCCCAGGCTGCCAGAAGCCTTCGGGAAGAAGGGATTGAAGTAATCCTGATCAATAGTAACCCCGCTACTATTATGACGGACCCCATGATGGCAGATAAGGTTTATCTCCTGCCATTAACCGCAGAAAGTATTGAGAAGATATTGGAAGAGAACCAGATAGACGCGGTTTTGCCTACTATGGGCGGACAAACCGCTTTGAACCTTTGTAAGGAGGTAGATGAGCTGGGTATCTGGAACAAATATGGTGTTCGGCTGATTGGGGTAGATATTGCTGCCATTGATACGGCCGAAGACAGGGAACAGTTTCGTCAGTTAATGGTCAAAATAGGCATTGCCGTGGCCCCCAGTCATGTGGCCAATAGTTTTCTGGAAGGAAAGGAATTTGCCCAGGAAATCGGGTTTCCCCTGGTAATCAGACCATCTTTTACATTAGGCGGTACCGGAGGTGGTTTTGTGCATGGTAAAGAAGACCTGGATGCTGCATTGGAAATTGGTTTAAAAGCTTCCCCCATACATGAAGTGTTGGTAGAAAAAGCAGTATTGGGCTGGAAAGAATATGAGCTGGAATTATTACGCGATCAGAATAACAATGTGGTTATCATTTGTACGGTTGAAAATGTTGACCCGATGGGGGTTCATACAGGAGATTCTATCACCGTTGCACCTGCCATGACCCTCAGCGATACTGCCTTCCAGGATATGCGCAATAAAGCTATCTTAATGATGCGTTCTCTGGGTAATTTTTCAGGAGGCTGTAATGTGCAGTTTGCCCTGAACCCTGAAACAGAAGAATTGATTGCGGTAGAAATCAACCCAAGGGTGAGTCGTTCCTCAGCCCTGGCTTCCAAAGCAACCGGTTATCCGATTGCCAAAATTGCCAGTAAACTCGCTATCGGTTATTCATTAGATGAATTAAAGAACCAGATTACCATGACCACCTCCGCTTATTTTGAGCCGGCGCTGGATTATGTGATCGTAAAAATACCCCGCTGGAATTTTGATAAATTCAAAGGAGCCAATGATACCCTGGGCTTACAAATGAAAAGCGTAGGTGAGGTAATGGCTATCGGAAGAAGCTTTACAGAAGCGATCCAGAAAGCCTGCCAAAGCCTGGAGAATGAAGCCATCGGTCTGGGCTATTATGGCAAAAGCCTGATGAAAAGCGAAGAACTGGTAGAATATATCAAAACCCCGAAATGGGACCGGATCTTCCGTATCAAAGATGCATTGATGCAGGGCTCTACCGTAAAATCCATTGCACAGGCAACAGGCATCGATCGCTGGTTTATTTACCAGATCCAGATCATTTGTAACCTGGAAAAAGATATTGCCCAATACTCATTAGATACCATACCAACAGACCTGCTGAAAGAATCCAAAAAGAATGGTTTCAGCGACGCCCAAATCGCCCGCATATTACACGGCGATTGCACTGATGAAGATGTATACGAAAAAAGAAAAGCTTTAGGAATTACCAGGGTCTATAAAATGGTAGATACCTGTAGTGCAGAGTTTGAAGCAAAGACGCCGTACTTCTATAGCACGTTTGAATAAAATACATAATACTAATTTGAAAATTTGAAAATTTGAAAATTCTCGAGTACTTGGAATGATACTTTGATACATTGAAAATGAAAAGCTTTTCCTAATTTTCAAATTGCCACATTTTCAAATTTTCAAATTGTGTATTTTTTCAAATTGCCACATTGTTACATTGTTACTTTTTCCCTACACCGTACACTTTTACTTTTAGGTTCCTCAATTGCAGATTCAGTGGTGTGATTTGTGTATAGAATGAGAGATCGAAAATCATATGGGTGTATGCTTTGTAATCGCTTAGTGTAAAGAGGTCGTTGGTGGATACGGCGTTCCATTTCTTTTCTACATAATCTCCCTTCGACATTTGTACAATATTATGATGTGTCCAGTACACAAAATTTCTTCCCCGGTTCAGGGTATCTATCATGGCTAAACGAAAAGAGGGTTGGTCTTCTAAGCCGGGAGTGAGCAAATTGGTTTCAGCAGATAATTCAACGTATAGGTATTGGTAATTTTTTGGAACGTTGAATTCGGGCATGATGGTAGTATCAGATAGTTTTGAAAAATAGGTTTTCACTGCCGAATCAGTATAAGAGAAAATCAATTCCCGCTCTCCGGGCAGAACAGCCTGTTTTGCCGGGAACACTTTATTATTATCCGTTACATAGGAATTGATAATCTTAAAATTATTCAGCAATCGAATCATATGATTTTTCACGGAATCATTCTCTGCTCTTTCCTGCAATAGATCCGGTGTGAGTTTATAGAGTTGTGTTCCTGAAATCAGGTAATCTTTATAAATATAATCCGTGATCTCACGGCTCCATTCCATAAAGGGCATGGATTGAATATTACGGAACGAAGCAGCTGTATCCATTACATCAGCCAGCCAATGCAGTTCTTTGGGTTTATTAGGTAAGGGGTAATTATTCAATACCAAAGCAGTAATCGTAGGTGCCAGGTTATTATGTGAATTCACCGAATAAAATTTCTTAGGCGCTTTCAGCATGGGCGAGAATACAATCAGCGGAACATGGTAATCATCAATAGCACCGGTGGATGGAAAAGAACCGATATGGTGATCGCCTGTTATAAAAAAAATGGTGTTGGCGTAATCCGGTCTCTTGGCATATTGGGCAAAGAAATCACGGAAACAATCATCAGCAAACATATACGTCACCAATACCGTTTTACATTCTTTCAATGTTTTTTTCATGGTAGGAGTTACCGCCATCGTTTTTATTTTCTTATCAAACTTCTTTTCATAAATATGCTGCTGTTCAAACAGGTAAGGCATATGCGTAGTGGCCGTATGATAAATATTCAGATAAGGGGTTTGGGGTAATGAATCCATCACTTCAAAACTCCGGCTGAATAATGCATCATCCGGATATCCCATCGACCAGCCCTCCGAACCCACACCCATTTCTTTGTATTTAGATCCATATTTCGACAGAATCATATCCGTGCCCTGCAAACGCATATAACCACCCATATTATCAAAATCGGGATTGAAGCCTATCAGGAATTTTGTATGGTACCCGTTCGATTTCAGGATCTTAATTAAAGAAAGATGATCAGGCATTACATTGATCAATGAAAACCCTCTCTTGCCATAAGGTAAAGAACCCGAAATAGCAGGATGCGCGGCAAAAGTACCCGGTGCCGTACTTAAGAAATTATCCCAGGAAAGACTTTGTTTGGATAATGAATCTAAAAAAGGAGTGAAACTGCCTGCATACGCTCTTTCACCACTAAAATCGCGTGATAAGCCTTCTACAACCAGGATAACAATATTGGGCGGTGTTGCTTTCAGGTTAAAAAAACTGCCCAGTACATCCTTGCTATTGTTCACATGCAGTAAAGGATATTCTTTGCTGGTAAATTCGAAAGGCTGGTTCTTTTGGTAAAAATCGATTTCTGCAGCCAGCTGTTCATTATTCAATTTCCCGGCATCAAACTGGTCCTTGGTGGTAAAATAATGATAGGTATCTGCTACCCAAAAACTGAACTTATTCGTGGTAAAATAATACGCAGATGTTTGCTGAAACCATTTTTCAGGCGGATTGGCATATTTGATCAACGAAACCGAAACCAAGGCCAGTAATCCGATACCCAACATGAATCTGCGACCGAAATGCGCTTTTGTCAGTAATACCCGATAGCTAAAAAAATAGATAGTAATATACAGAATAAAAGGCAGGTACAGCAAAAACCCGCTGGTCATCATTTGCCGGGTTGTAAGCCAGGATTCTCTCAGGCTGCGGGTAAACATCTCATGATCAAAAGGCGTATTTCTTTCAGAGAATACCACAATCAGGGATAGATAAACAATCAGTAAAAGAACATGGATGAAATGAAAAACGATGGTGGACAGCTTTTTGTTAATGAGTCTTAACAAAAAATAAGGCAACAAAAACACCAAACTATAAATCAAACAGGCCCAGGCATCATAGATCCAGCCTGCCAATTCGAATAAATAGGTATGATTTACAAAAGACTTGGACGCAATATAAAAGTACTCGGTAAACCGGATCAGGCAAACAGCTATCAGTAAAGCGAGTATCCCTTTGAAATATTTTTGAAAAAAAACGGAAGCTTCCTCTCTCATTGGCTTTGAATAAAGATGTGAAAATAACTTTTTATTAATTTTATTCGCTAAAAATCAATATCCCATCATTACCTTGCTATATTAACGGTACAGTTCTTGTAATACCTGTATTCAATTATGTCGGATCATTCGCAAATTTTTCAAACTGCAACCAAAACCCGCTGGCAACGCTTTAAATGGGCAGGACGGCTGTTTTTGTTTTTTACCATAATTGCGGTGGTGGTTGTTGTGATTGCGATGCAATATATCGACAAGAACGAGCCGGATATTTCGGTAGAGGGGCGGGCGATGAAAAAAGTGTTGACGGAAGGCATACCCGAATACCGGGAAAGTAAACTGGGAAAAGAGTACCGGGGTTTCCGAAAAGCCATCAATGCCCGCTGGGCCATTGGTAAAGGCTGCGGACAAATGGATAGCGTACTCGATCTTTCTAATTCTCCTTTATTTAGCGATAGTGTTGGAATTCGCGCCGCATTTTATGTGGCATGGGATAAGCAGTCTTTTACCTCTCTTGAAAGAAATATCTCTAAACTAAACCTGGTAATACCGGAATGGTTTTTTATTGACCCCAATGCTGACACCCTATATACAAATATCGATGCCAAGGCCCTGAACCTGATGAAAGCGGCAGGCGTAGAAATCATGCCCATTCTCTCGAATAACTATAAACAGATTTTCAGGGGAGAATCTGTACATAGGATTCTGACCAATACGGCAAAAAAGGAAAGACTAATCAATGATATTATCAGGTTATTGCGACAATATCATTTTGCCGGTGTAAACGTGGATCTGGAAGAGCTGGTAGAAACCGATGATGCGCCTTTGGTGGCTTTTCAGAAAGAATTGTATGAAAAATTACATGCCAATAATTTATTGGTTACCCAGGATGTGATTCCGTTTGACGATAGTTATAATTTTAAAGCACTGGGCAAGTACAATGATTACCTGATATTGATGGCCTATGATGAATTTCATGATGAAAGCAAACCCGGACCTATCTGCTCTCAGCAATGGATTCAGGCAGCGCTTGATAAAATGGATGATCAGGTGCCAGCCAATAAGATTATCCTGGGAATGGCAGGATTTGGGTACGACTGGACTTTGAAAAGCAAAAAAAATGCGGCCACAGTAACCTACCAGGAAGCATTGGCCAATGCGCGTGAAAGCGGGGCGGTTATAGATTTTGATAACAACACCTATAATCTCCATAATCGTTACTATGATGATGTGAATGCATTACATGAAGTGCATTTTACAGATGCGGCTACCAATTTTAATACTTTACGTTTTGCCACTGAATACCAATTGGCAGGAACTGCGTTATGGCGCCTGGGTAGTGAAGACAGCAGAATCTGGGATTTTTATAATAAGCCCATGACCAAAGCTGCCCTGAAAACCTTTGATTTTAATGAATTCAGAAAAGTACAACCGGGTTCTTCTCCTGATTATATCGGGGAAGGGGAAGTACTCGATCTGATAGCGAGCCCTACCGATGGATATATTACCCCGGAAATTGATAGCGTAGATATGCTGATCAGTGAAGAGTCTTATGATAAGCTGCCGTCTACCTATGTGATCAGAAAACTGGGTACTACCACCAAAAGAAAACTGGTACTTACTTTCGATGATGGTCCTGATCCCTTATACACCCGACAGATATTAGATACACTGGCTTATTATCATGTACCCGCCAGCTTTTTTATCGTAGGTTTTGAAGCCGAGAATAATATCCCACTGGTAAAAAGAATATTCAGAGAAGGACATGAAATAGGGAACCATACTTTTTTTCACCCCAATATGGCCAAGGTAAGTACCCAGCGTGCTAACCTGGAAATGGATGGAACAAGATTGCTGATTGAGTGTATAACCGGACATAGTACCGTTATGTTCCGTGCTCCGTTTAATGCAGATAGTGAGCCGGATAAAAGTGAAGAGCTTGTGCCGGTTGCTTTAAGCCGAACCAAAAATTACCTCACTATCGGTGAAAGTATTGACCCCGAAGATTGGCTGCAGGGTGAAGTGAAAGGGTTTAACGCAGATACTATTTTTAACCGTGTTGTAGCTGTATACGAGAAACGGATTCATAATGAAGACAAAGAAGATACTTCCGGCGTAAACGGTAATATTATCTTATTGCATGATGCAGGTGGTAACCGCGCAGAAACCGTAAAAGCTACGGGTATGATTATCCGGTTTTTCCAAAGCCGGGGATACAAATTCACAACCGTTGCAGATTTGCTTGGCAAGAAGCCCGATGATATGATGCCACCGGTTCCGAAAGGAAGTGGCTATTATATGTTACAGGCCAATTATCTTTTTGCTGAATTAGGCTATTTAAGCGGTCATTTCCTGTTTGCACTGTTCATCGTATTTATGATATTAAGTGCGGCCAGGTTATTGTTAATAGGGTTCCTGACTATTTTACAAAAAAGAAGAGAAAATAAACTGGCGATATATTCATTCGAAAATCAGCCATTACCGCTGGTGTCTATCATCGTACCGGCGTATAATGAGGAAGTAAATGCGGTAGCATCACTTCAAAATTTGCTGAAATGTAATTACCCTTCTTTTGAAATTATTTTTGTAGATGATGGAAGTAAAGATGCTACTTATGAAAAAGTTACCGCTGCATTTGCCGAACATGAAAAAGTAAAAATATTTACCAAACCCAATGGTGGTAAAGCCTCTGCTTTAAATTATGGCATCACACATTCTGCTGCACCCTATGTGGTTTGTATTGATGCCGATACCCAATTGGCGGTGGATGCGGTAAGTATGCTCATGACCAATTTTCTTTCGGATAATGGGCAGGCAGAAAATAAAAAAGTAGGTGCAGTGGCCGGAACGGTAAAAGTAGGTAACGAAGTAAACCTGATTACCCGCTGGCAAAGTATCGAATATATAACCGGACAGAATTTTGACCGTCGCGGTTTTGCTTACCTGAATGCAATTACCGTAATACCCGGAGCCATTGGTGCTTTTGATAAAGAGGTGTTATTGGGGGCTGGGGGATTTACCACAGATACCCTGGCAGAAGATTGTGATCTCACGATCCGTATCCTAAAAGCCGGTTATGTGGTAGCCAATGAACCCAAAGCCATTGCCTATACCGAAGCACCTGAAACCATTAAGCAATTTATGCAACAGCGTTTTCGCTGGAGTTTTGGGGTGATGCAGGTTTTCTGGAAACACAGAGAATTATTATTCAATACGCAATACAAATCTCTCGGTCTGGTGGCCATGCCTGATATATTGCTGTTCAAATACATCATACCTTTTTTTACACCAATCGCCGATCTGTTGATGTTTGTAGGATTGGCAACAGGCAATGCTGGTAAAATAGGATTCTATTACCTTATATTCATTGTGGTGGATGCATTGATTGCTTCTATTGCATTTGCTTTTGCAAAAGAGAACCCATGGAAATTAGTATGGATGATTCCGCAACGACTGATTTATCGTTGGTTAATGCTGGTAGTATTGTTCAGATCATTACGTAAAGCGATTAAGGGCGAATTGCAGAACTGGGGTGTATTAAAAAGAACCGGTAATGTAAAAGAGGTAAATGAAAAAACAGTCTGAAAATAAAATAGACGCTAAGCAATCCGTTTAATATCCGCACCCAGGTTTTTCAATCGCTGATCAATGTATTGGTACCCCCGGTCTATCTGTTCAATATTCTGAATCACACTTTTTCCTTCTGCACTAAGCGCAGCAATCAGCAAAGCTTGTCCGGCTCGTATATCGGGACTACTCATGGTAATACCCCTGAGATTATATTTTCTGCCCAAACCAATCACCGTTGCCCTATGCGGATCGCAAAGAATGATTTGCGCACCCATATCAATCAGTTTGTCTGTAAAAAATAAACGGCTCTCAAACATTTTCTGGTGAATCAATACACTGCCCCTGGCTTGTGTGGCCACTACCAACAAGATACTCAACAGATCAGGTGTTAATCCCGGCCATGGGTGATCGGATATTGTCAGTATGCCTCCATCCATATAAGTCTGTATCTCATAGAGATCCTGTGCCGGAATATAGATATCATCCCCTTTGATCTGAAACTGAATACCCAGTTGTTGAAATTTTTCAGGAATGATACCCAGATGGGCAACTCCCGCATTTTTGATCGTGATCTCGCTTTGTGTCATAGCAGCAAGACCAATAAAACTGCCTATCTCAATCATATCCGGAAGCATCTGGTGGTGGGTGCCACCCAAACTGTTAACGCCTTCAATTACCAGCAGGTTACTTCCAATACCGGATATTTTTGCGCCCATGCGATTGAGCATATTACAGAGCTGCTGAAGATAGGGTTCGCAGGCTGCATTGTAAATAGTAGTGATTCCTTCAGCCAGCACAGCAGCCATTACAATATTGGCCGTACCGGTTACCGAAGGCTCATCCAATAACATATAGGTTCCCTTTAGTTGCGGAGAAGACAATTTGAAACAACCCAATTGTTCATCGTATTGATAAGAAGCACCCAGTTTTTCGAACCCGATAATATGTGTATCCAATCTTCTGCGCCCAATCTTATCGCCTCCGGGTTTCGGTATATAGGCTCTTTTAAACCTGCCCAGCATGGGTCCCGCTAACATGATACTACCCCTAAGCTTACTGCCTTTTTTCCGGAAGGTATCTGAAGCCAGAAAATCAGCATCAATAGTATCAGCCTGAAAAGTACAGGTATGTCTGTCGGTGCGGGATATCTTTACGCCAATGTCACCCAATAATTCAATCAAGAGATTTACATCGAGTATATCCGGAATATTGGAAATGGTAACCGGTGATGCGGTAAGCAACACGGCAGATAAAACCTGCAATGCTTCATTCTTCGCACCCTGCGGTGTGATCTCACCTTTTAACCTCTTGCCTCCGGTTACTTCAAATGAACTCATATTCTTTAGATTGACTTGTCAGCATGATATTCTTTTACGAAGATAGAGCGTTGTGCCATTAAATTATTGCCCTATTTCTCTGCGTTCCCTGCGGTTCTCCGCGTTCTCCTATGTTTACAAAATAAATGAAATAGGGTTAAAAAGATCTTTGGAATAAGAAATAGTTTTGATTTTTAAAGGTGAAAAAGGGATGAGAGTGAAAATCGCGTAAAAATAGCTATAGAAGCATATTGTCGCAGAGAAAGA
>CAIYKV010000027.1 GCA_903926855.1 uncultured Bacteroidota bacterium
CCTTCTTGCGCAAATGGGTATAATGGGTGAGGCTTAATTTATATAGCGTTAAAGCTATAACCATTCTAAACACCTAAAATAGGCAAGGAATACCCATTTTCTTCCGAACACCTGTGGTCAGGCGACCAAGAACGGCGATGAATTATTAATTATTAATTGCCCTTATCACTTTCCACATTTCTTCTGCTACAAAAAGGTTGCCCGCATGTGTCAGGTGTACACGATCTGTAGTCAGAATTCCGGATTCTCTGTTTTGCGGATTGTTCTTGAGATTGTATTCAATAAAACCTTTTCGGAGATCTACTAAGGGTAAATTATTTTTGGCAGAATAATTTCTGATCCAATTGCTATATAAATTCAGATCACCATCCTGTTGGTTGGAATGATCCGTTCTTTCACCTATTACGGCAGGTGTGCAAACGATCACTTTAATTCCTGCAGCTTGTAATTTATGGACTACCGCCTCATAAAATCTTCCAAACTTATTATAATCTGTTCCCGTACCACTGGAAGCTTTATGCCAAACATCGTTTACGCCAATATACATTACCACGATATCCGGATTCTGTTTTAAAACATCTTCTTCCATACGCAGATAGAGATCATAAATTTTATCTCCACCAACACCCGCACCTGCCAATTCATAATTAGCGGATTGTCCTTCCTGCAAAATCAAAGAATCCATTAACTTGATATAACCACCGGGCTGTATACCCGCAGCGGTAATCGAATCACCAAAAAAAACAATCTTCTTTTTCTTGTAATAGTTAAATGACATAAGAATCATACAGAAAACAAATACGGCTAGCAGGATTATTTTGTTCATGGCAAGAATATATAAAAGTTGTTTTAATAAACATCAGTCATAACAGGTGTAGTAGAGGCGCCCATCAATTCTACGAAAGTTCTTTCCTGTACAAGATAACCATTACCCTTGGCACAAAAATGAACTTTCAGGTTTTCAATACTCAATGGGTTTCCTTCGGGAATATCGGCCAGGTTGCTATAACGGATATCATGACCATCAATAATAATCACCAGTCCGCTTCCTATCGCTTCCATTCTGTTTCCCTGTGTAATCAGCATGCCGGTATCTTCTCCCAGTCCAATTCCAATACAGGATGGATTGGCACTAACACTTTGTGCCAGCCTCACGAATCTTCCTCTTTTCTCAAAATGCGAATCAAAGATCACATTTTCCATAAAGCCCAATCCGGTAGTAATTTTTACTTCTCCTTTTAAATATGCACGCGCAGCATTTCCTTCATAAATCATGGTATTACTCATGGCCATGGCACCGGCAGAAGTACCGGCCACTAAAAAATGTTCGCGGATATATCTTTCCTTAATTAATCGCAAAAATTCTGTGCCGCCGAAAATAGAGGTAAGTCTTAATTGATTACCACCACTAAACAATACGCCAGCACATTTACTAATCCTTTCCAGATAATCGGGCTGCAGAGCATCTTCCCGGTTGCGGATATGAATCAGTCCCACATCGGTGCAGCCGATCTTTCCAAAAGCATCGAGATAATTTTCTCCCACTTCATACGGTATGGTGGAAGCGGTAGTGATTACTTCAATCCGGGAAGAGGTTCCTCCCACTTCAGATACAATACGCCGGAGTATCCCCAATTCAAAAAAATTAAGGTTGTTCCTGTATTCATCACCTTTTTCGCGGTCGGTGCCTTTATCTTCTGCTCCGCCTATCGCCAATAATTTTCCTTTGGGAATTCTCATGCTGCCAATTTCATTCCGGACAAAAATAAGCGTTTTGTATTGGTAAGCCTTAGCAGAAAAATCAATATATTCATTGCCCGGACAAATATGGGAGCATCGCCTGTATTTCTTCATCACCCGGTAAACCTCCCTCAGATATGAAAATCGAAGAAATAAAAATATTACGCGGCCCCAATTACTGGAGTGTTCGCCGTTCCCAATTGATACAGATGAAACTGGATCTGGAAGAACTGGAAGAGTGCCCTACCGATAAAATTGAAGGGTTTCTTAACAGGTTAAAAGCCTTATTCCCTTCTATGTATGCCCATCGATGCAGTGTGGGCACGGAGGGCGGTTTTTTTCAGCGGGTGGAAGAAGGCACATGGATGGGACATGTAATTGAGCATATTGCCCTGGAAATACAGTCGCTGGCGGGTATGGATTGCGGTTTTGGACGCACCAGGGGCACGGGTAAACCGGGAGAATATTATGTAGTGTTTAATTATATGGAGGAGGATGCAGGTGTTTATGCTGCAAAAGCTGCTGTAAAAATTGCACAGGCCCTGGTAGATGGGGTTGCCATCGATTTATCAGCAGATATCCAGCAATTGCGGGAAATCAGAGAAGATACCCGTTTAGGGCCTTCCACCGGATGCATAGTGGAAGAAGCTGCCAAGCGGGGTATTCCATACATTCGATTGAATAAGCAAAGCCTGGTGCAATTGGGTTATGGCGTTCATCAAAAAAGAATCCGTGCCACTATTGCAAGTACTACTTCCAATATTGCTGTAGATATTGCCTGTGATAAAGAAGAAACAAAGAATTTATTGGAAGCAGCAGAAATACCGGTTCCACGAGGTACCGTGGTCAGAACAGAAGAAGGATTAAAGGAAGCGATTGATAAATACGGTTATCCATTGGTGATCAAACCCATTGATGGTAACCATGGAAAAGGGAACACTACGAATATCAATACATGGGAGCAGGCGCTAAAGGCATTTGAATCAGCCAATCAGTATAGTCGCAGTGTGATTGTAGAAAAATTCATTACCGGTGTGGACTTCCGGGTGTTGGTCATCAATTATAAATTCATTTGCGCCGCTCTCAGAACACCTGCATCTGTTATCGGTGATGGGGTAAATACCATTCAATGGCTGGTAGATGAAACGAATAAAGATCCGAGAAGAGGCTATGGTCATGAAAAGGTTTTGACACAAATCACGATCGACCATTCCAGTCATAAAATGCTGGAAGAAAAAGGATATACCCTGGATACCATTCCGCCAAAAGGAGAACTGGTATTATTAAAAACCACGGCCAACCTAAGCACCGGTGGTACGTCTACCGATGTAACGGATGAAGTGCATCCGGTAAATATTTTTCTGGCAGAAAGGATTGCCAAAATCATCGGACTTGATATTTGTGGTATTGATATCATGGCCCCGGATCTGCGTTCTTCTGTATATGAAAATGGCGGTGCCATTCTGGAAGTAAATGCTGCCCCCGGTTTCAGAATGCATATTGAACCAGCAGAAGGCTTACCCAGAAATGTGGCTGAGCCGGTAATTAATATGTTATTTCCAAAAGGATCGGATGGCAGAATACCCATTATTGCGATTACGGGTACCAATGGAAAAACGACTACTACACGTTTAACGGCACATATCTGTCGTACAGCAGGACGAAAAGTGGGCTATACCACCAGCGATGGCGTGTATATACAGAACCAGATGATGATGAAAGGCGATTGCACAGGCCCATTGAGTGCCAAATTCGTGCTGCGTGACCCCACTGTTGATTTTGCCGTTTTGGAATGTGCCCGGGGTGGTTTATTAAAAGCCGGGCTGGCATTTCAGAACTGTGATGTTAGTATTGTAACCAATGTAACCGCTGATCACCTGGGTTTATCGGGTATCGATAACCTGGAACAGATGGCCAGGGCCAAAGCGGTGATACCCGAAACCACATTTAACCATGGTTTTGCCATATTGAATGCAGAAGATGACCTGGTATATGCCATGCACAAGGGATTAACCTGTAATGTGGCGTATTTTAGTATGGATGAAAATAACCCCCGTATACAGGAGCATTGCAAAAAAGGCGGATATGCGGCGGTTTATGAAAATGGCTATGTATCTATTCTAAAAGGCACCTGGAAGATCAGGGTAATGAAAGTGAGTGAAATACCCATTACCTATGGTGGCAGGGCTTTACATAATATCATGAACACTTTACCGGCTATGCTGGCCAGTTACCTGTTCAAAGACATTACGATTGAGGATATACGTACCGCATTGAGCAGTTTTGTGCCTTCACCCTCACAAACCCCCGGTCGTTTGAACCTGTTTGAATTCAAACATTTTAAATTTTTGGTGGATTTTGCCCATAATCCGGCCGGATTGGAACTGCTCTGCGATTTTGTGAGTAAAATGGACGGGGAGCCCAAAGTGGGTATTATCAGCGGAACCGGCGACCGAAGGGATGAGGATATCCGGGAACTGGGCCGGATATCAGGAAGATCATTTGATGAGATCATTATCAGGCAGGATAAGCATTTAAGAGGCAGAACAGCCGAAGAAATCGTGAATTTGCTGGTAGAGGGGATTAATGAGACCAAAAAAAGTGATATCCCAATTAGGATCATTTATAATGAAAAAGAAGCCATCATGTTTGCCTATGAGCATGCCAAACCGGGCTCATTGATTACGATTATGTGTGATGTAGTGGCAGAGGCACTTGACCTGATTAAAGCATTGAAAGAAAAGGAAGACTTATCCTGATTATGGCATCCTTCACTTAAAAAATTTGGAACAATTGGGGTGCAACCCTATTTTTGCAGCCCGTTCGATGAGAATGGGAATGGAATGCCTGATAGTATAAGGGTAGTACAACTGATTTTGGTTCAGTATGTCTTGGTTCGAATCCAGGTCGGGCAACGGAAGTGGACAAATCGATTTTTTCTTCGGTTTGTCCATTTTTATTTTCGCTAGAACCCGCGCCAGTATTGAATATCAGCCGAACGACTTCATTTAATCTTTGGGTTCGAAAACGCTCCCCGTCAAATTTATTAATAAATCCGGCCGGAGTAATTATCGCAAAGGATTTGCAGGCAGGCGGCTGTATCCATCATCGATGATGAAAATGGGCATTACGCTTAATCATTCATTCAGAACAGGTAGTTGCCGTTGTAACAAAACCAAAACCAGTACCCGCAATACAAGGTGCAAGCCAGGCGGTTAATGATAATAGGAGTTCAGTCATCATATTGTCTTCAATAAAAATTTAACTTACTTTGTAAAAACTTATCCCCTGTACCCAATGACTCCCCTCGCTAGTAAGCTACAGATCAAGCAAGGTAAACACTGGCTGTTTTATAATGCCCCTAATGACTATATTAACTGGTTGGAACCATTGCCGCAAGGTGTTACTTGGTCAACGCAAGCAAAAGGGGATTTTGACGGTATCCAGTTATTTGCTAAAAATAAGGTTGAATTATCTTCTTTATTTAAAGTGATCATTCCCTTACTACAACCCGATACCGTGTTCTGGATCAGTTATCCGAAAAGAAGTTCGGGTATTGAATCTGATATGAAGATGGGAAGCTGGGATGAACTGAGCGTTTACGATTTACAAGGTGTTTCTTCTATCAGTGTGAATGAAAAATGGGCCGGCTCGCGTTTCAGGCCACGGGGCCAGGCAAAAATATCCGGAACCGGTAACGCCGATATCCCGAAGAATGCGTTTGCGTCCTATATTGATGTGGATAATAAACTTATCAGCCTGCCCCCTGATATGAAAGAGGTGTTACATAAAGCGCCGCAAGCGTTGGATTTTTACCAGCAATTGTCTTACTCCAATAAAAAAGAATTTGTACTCTGGATACTCACCGCAAAACAGGAAAAGACACGAAGTGAGCGATTGGAGAGGCTGGTCGAAAAGTTGAATGATGGAAAGAAAAATCCTTATGTGAAGTGAATCTGCCTGCTCAGGGAATTATTTTACCAGTTTTGTTTTCATTTTCTATGCTGAATAGAGCGTACAAAACTGGAATGCGTTGACCAACTCTTAATAGAATTTATTGAAAAAAGCTTTATTCCTCGCAAAGTGTCCTTTTGAAAATTCCACGCAATGTCTCTCCGATAGGAGGACTTTGCGTTAGTAGCACACATCAATATCATTTACTCAATTCTTTCCTGCACTATCATGAGGAAAATTAATATTATGTAATTCTTATTATGATTGGTAATGGCATGAATAAAAATCGTTCTAACCGAAAAGTCCTCCTGTCTAGTCCCAGAATAGCATTACTTGTGAGATAATTGACGAAAAAATACAATTTCAGTATTACTTTAAATCCATCGTCTAATTCATTATAGATGCATGATAATGTTAAGTTATCATGCATTCACTTATTTACATACCGGTGCTTTGAAATTACTTACATAATAATTAAGCAAGCAAAACTAAAGTTCGCAAAATCCATTTTTATCCTACTTGATTGATTACAATTCACTTAGCTGCGCTAAATATGTCAGATGTTTGACAAATAATGCAGAATTGAATCCACTTTGGGAAACCAAAAAGGGAAAGATGAAAGTCTTTCCTTTTTTATTTTCGCTTGCCGATGATTGGTTGGCGACCAACAACCGTGAGAATTATCAAAATCATTCCTGATCGATCGCTAAAATAGTTTTCAATAGCACATTGGCACCATTAGCCATATCTACTCCCTTAGTATATTCTTTTGGAGAATGGCTGATACCTCCTATACTGGGTACAAAAACCATCCCTACTGATGTAATCATAGCCATTTCCTGTGTATCATGCCCGGCACCGCTTTGCATGAACTGGTAAGTAAGTCCCAGCTGCTTTGCAGCGGTTACAATTTTATTCTGAATTGAACTATTGGTTAATGCGGGTTTTGCAGGGTTGTTTTGATAAGTAAATGTAAAATGGGTACCTGAAGCGGTTGCAATATCTTTAGCCCTTTGTTCAATGGTTTTGAATAATTGCCAGATCTTTTCGTAATTCAGGTCCCTGATCTCCAACCCCAGGTTTACTTTACCCGGTATTACATTAAATGCACCGGGCATTGCTGCAATTTTCCCAACAGTGCCTACCTGTTTTCCGGGTAGTTTAGTGATTTCTTCATTTACGGCAACAATAAATTTTGCAGCGGCCAGCAATGCATCGCTACGCATATTCATAGGTGTAGTTCCTGCATGGTTTGCGAAACCTTCAACACTCACTTCCCAGTGTTCTATTCCTACAATTCCTTCTACCACACCTATCTGCAATTTTTCCTTTTCAAGTAAGCCGCCCTGTTCTATATGTAATTCTACAAACGCGGTAAGATCGCCCTTAGCTCTGGCAGCAGCTTTGATCTGATCGGGGTTACCACCTATTGCTTTGATACCTTCTGCAACAGTTAATCCACTCTGACTCTTTAGCTTCAATGCTTCTTCGCTAAAATTGCCAGCCATGGCAGCAGATCCATCGGTTCCTCCTTCTTCATTAGAGAAAATAATTAACTCTAATGGATGTTTGGTAACTACCTTATTTTCATTAAGTATTTCAATAAGTTCCAAACCGCCGACTGAGCCTACATCACCATCGTAATTCCCTCCATCCGGAACCATATCCAGGTGCGAGCCGAACGCGATTGGTTTAAGCAATGGGTTCTCTCCTTTTCTTTTCCCAATGATATTACCCGCATTGTCGATATTCACTTCTAGTCCTGCCTTGCGCATTAAATCTATGAAATATGCTCTTGCAGCGATATCTCCCTTGGTATAGGCTACACGATAGCCTCGTCCATTGGCGTCTTTGCCGAACTGTGATAACTCAGCAATTCGCATTTCCATTCTTTGCTGGTTAACAGCTAACTGACCGAATGAAATGATGGATAGTATCAACATCAAAAAAGTTAGTATACTGCGGGCAGGTATCATATACATTTATTTTATCTTCCCTGATATATACAGGAATGACTATTAAAACTAATCTAAAATATATTTTTGTTTCGCTTTCCAATTTTTCCTTCCCCCGCAAATTAACCACAAATAGAGATTCAAAAAATATCTCTTTGAAAGTTGGCTTTGCTGAAAAGAACGGCAATAGAAATAGTTGCTGCCCATTCTGTCAAAAAAACAATGATGAAGGACTATTTTCTTCTGTTAATCATTAAATGAACTTTTTAAAATACTACATTTATAAGTATCAGATCTTTATCAGGCCATCTACTCAAACCTATAAAAATGAAACTAAAAATAAACCGGTTACAGCATATCGGTCTTCCGATAACAGACATTTCCGTTTCAAAAATTTTTTATGAGAAATTGGGATTTGAAATGGTAATGTCTTCCAATTTTATCCATCAGGGTGCCGAAGGAAATGTGGCCATGATGAAGCTGGGACAAATTATCCTGGAACTCTACCAGATGCCCGAACCGGAACTGAGCAGGGTTAAACAAAGAAGCGATGGATACATTGACCATATTGCTTTTGATGTGGATGATATTGATGAAACATTTGCCTTATTAAAAAATAATGGGTATGCAGTGATTGAAGAAAAACCGGTGTTTTTAAACTTCTGGGAAAAGGGTTGTAAGTATTGTTATATCCTGGGACCAGATGGGGAAAGATTAGAGTTTTGTCAGATACTATAACAACTGTGCCTTTGTGCCTTTGTATGAGATTTAATTTGCACACCAAGGCACAAAGGCACGGTTTATATTACTCCATTTGCATTCACTCAATTAGAACAGGCAATGCTTTTTAGATCAAGTATCACATTCATCATTATTGCAGTAACCTTAGCCTCTTGTGAAGGGGTGCTGAGGAGTAATGGGAAAACTATCTCGGCTCAGAACAAATCAGTAGTAGATAGTGCAAAAATCAAATTTTGGGATGACAGTATTTATTCTGATAAAAAAGGATCTTTTGAAATAAATGTTCCGGTTGGCTGTCCATTAGGGTGCCCTGAGTTAGAAGTAATTGTATCAAAAAAAGGTTATGAAACAAACTATCTCAATCTATCAGATTCGGAGGATAAGGCAGTAACTATTTCCCTGGTACCCACTCAAAAAAATCAGGATAAACGGAAATCTCAAAAATTGATGGAGGTACTTTATTATACATCCATAACCTCCGTTATTATTGCCTTTCTGAGCTTTATTTTTATTATTCTTAGTAATACACGAAACAAAACCCTTTGGGGTTTATTGGTCATATTTGGCACCCTATCCTTTCAGTATAATTATATCGCAGAAAAAATATCTGTTTCTTTTTTACGACCCTCCATCATGCCTTACTTCGATGCAATTAATCCGATCTGGTATAAATTCAATTTACCGGTAGGTATATTCGTATTTTGGTTATTATTCATTTTTCGGTCAAGAAAAAAAAGTAGTGGCTTAGAATCAAAACGAGCATAAAACCGTGCCTTTGTGCCTTCGTGTGAGGTTTAATTTGCACACCAAGGCACAAAAGCACGGTTAGATCATTTAAGCAGTTGAATACAGTGGGTTAAGCTATCTTCCCAAGTGTTTAGTTTCACACCAAAATCTCTGACAATATCGTTTGTATCCATCACTGAATACGCTGGCCTTTTGGCGGGTGTAGGATAGGCGGAACTGGGGATAGGTAATACATTGGTTTGTAAACCGGCTTTATCGCGTATGGCCACCGCAAAATCATGCCAGGAGATTACGCCCTGGTTACTGTAATGATAGATACCGTAATGGTTATTCCCTTTTGAAATTGAGTGTATTACTTGAAGAATGGCACTGGCAAGATCTGCTGCATACGTAGGAGAACCGATTTGGTCACTGACTACTTTTAACTCGGGTCTTTCTTTCATCAGACGCAGCATGGTTTTTACAAAATTATTTCCATGCGTACTATATACCCAGGAGGTTCTGATGATGATGGTTTTCGGATTATTTTCTAAAGCAAGTTTTTCACCCAGCCATTTAGTATACCCATAATAATTCACCGGACTGGTTGATACATCATCTACCCGATAAGGCCGGGTGCCGTTGCCATCAAATACATAATCGGTGGAAATAGAAATAAGCGTACAACCAAAGAGTTTGCATTGCTGAGCGATCTTACCTACTGATTCTGCATTGGTAATATAGGCCTGCTCCTGTTCGGTTTCCGCTTTATCAACTGCGGTATAAGCTGCACAATTGATAAAATAAGCAGGTGTATGCTTCTTAAAAAAAGGAGCGATTGAGTCAGGTTGTGTCAAATCCAGATCAGTACGTCCGGCAAATAGAAAATTATATTCATTATCCCATGTCTTGGCCAGTTGTTCTATTTCCCAACCTAACTGTCCGCTTTTACCGGTAACAACAATCAATGGTTTTGACATAGGGCAATTATCAGTTAGCTATTAAATTCTTTCGGCTGCTTTGACCATTCTTCTTTGGGCAATGACTTAAAATAATCATAGGTCCTTTTCAGTCCTTCTGCCCTGTCTATCTTAGGTTCCCAACCCAATAATTCTTTTGCCTTGGTAATGTCCGGCTGTCTTTGCTTAGGATCATCAACGGGCAATGGTTTGTAAATGATTTTTACGGATGAGCCTGTCAATTTCAATACTTCTTCGGCAAATTCTTTTAAAGTGATTTCATTGGGGTTTCCGATATTCACTGGCATGGTATAATCACTCATCAGCAAACGACAAATACCTTCTACCAGATCATCTACATAACAAAAAGAACGTGTTTGACTACCATCCCCAAAAACAGTCAGGTCCTCACCACGCAAAGCCTGTCCAATAAAAGCTGGTAACGCTCTTCCATCATTGAGTCGCATTCTCGGACCATACGTATTAAAGATGCGTATGATTCGTGTTTCCACTCCATGAAATGTATAATAGGCGCGGGTAATCGATTCCATGAACCGTTTGGCTTCATCATAAACGCCTCTTGGTCCAACCGGGTTTACATTACCCCAATATTCTTCAGTTTGCGGATGCACTTTTGGATCTCCATATACTTCACTGGTAGATGCCACCAGCATTCTGGCTTTTTTCTCTTTGGCGAGTCCCAGACAATTATGTGTTCCCAATGCCCCCACTTTCAGGGTTTGAATAGGGATTTTCAAATAATCGATCGGACTGGCCGGAGAAGCAAAATGCAGGATATAATCCAGCGGACCGGATACATGAATGAATTTGGATACATCATGGTTATAAAACTCAAAATTTTTGAGTTTGAACAAATGCTCTATATTTCTAAGATCCCCTGTAATCAGGTTATCCATGGCAATCACATGATAATCTTCCTTGATAAACCTGTCGCATAAATGAGAACCCAAAAAGCCTGCGGCACCGGTTATTAAAATTCTTTTTTGAGACATGGTTAGTGATTTATGGTCTGCCGATACTTTCGTAATGGTATCCCAGGTTTGAAATGAATTTTACATCAAACAGGTTGCGTCCGTCGAAGATCACTTTTTTCTTTAAACGGGAATTGATCATATCAAAATCCGGCGTTCTGAATTCGCTCCATTCTGTTGCGATGATCAATGCATCTGCGTTTTCCAAAGCTGCGTATTGATTTTGCGCATATTGTATTTTATCGCCAATCGTTTTTTGAATATTCGGCATAGCTTCCGGATCATAGGCATGTACTGTTGCACCGGCAGCTACCAATGCATCGATCAGGTATAAAGCCGGAGCTTCACGGATATCATCGGTATTGGGTTTAAATGCCAATCCCCATAAAGCAAAATGTTTGCCTTTCAGATTACCAGCAAAATATTTTTCGATTTTAGGGATCAGATGCAATTTCTGAGCATCATTCACTTCTTCTACTGATTTCAATATTTTAAAATCATAACCAACTTCTTCCGCCGAATGAATCAATGCCTGAACATCTTTCGGAAAACAACTTCCTCCATATCCGATACCCGGAAAAAGAAACCGTTTACCAATTCTGTCATCACTTCCGATTCCTCTTCTTACCATATCCACATCAGCACCCAGTTTTTCACAAAGCTGTGCAATTTCATTCATAAAAGAAATCTTGGTAGCCAGGAATGAGTTGGCTGCATATTTGGTAAGTTCAGCAGATTTTTCATCCATAAAAATCACGGGATTCCCCTGACGAACAAAAGGAGCATATAGATCACTCATCACTTTTCTGGCACGTTCAGAATTGGTACCCACAACTACCCTGTCTGGTTTCATAAAATCATCCACTGCCACACCCTCTCTCAAAAATTCAGGGTTACTTACCACATCAAATGGTTCTTTATAATTAGCGGCAATGGCCGTTCTTACTTTTTCTGCAGTACCTACCGGTACAGTGCTTTTATCTACAATAACCGTATACCCATGCAATACCTTTCCCAGATCGGCTGCAACTCCTAATACATAGCGCAAATCTGCGCTCCCGTCTTCACCGGGAGGTGTTGGCAATGCCAGGAAAATAATCGCAGCATCTTTGATACCCTCTGAAAGATTCGTAGTAAATTTTAATCGTTCTTCTTTCAGGTTTCTCAGGAATATTTTCTCCAATCCCGGTTCATAAATTGTGATCTCCCCATTACTTAGCATATTGACTTTATTACTATCAATATCTATACAGGTTACTTTATTGCCGGTTTCTGCAAAACAGGTGCCGGTTACCAGGCCAACATAGCCTGTACCTACTACTGCGATTTTCATAAAATATTAGTTTACATAATTTAATACATGACCAGATATATAGTTCAACTGTTCCTCATCCATTTCTGTATGTATGGGAAGTGAAATAACTCGTTCTGTAAGCCAGTCGGTAATCGCAAGATCATACTTGGGCAATCCAAATGAAGCAAACATTTCCTGCTTATGTCCCGGTACAGGATAATAAATCATCGAAGGTATTTTATGCTCGGCAAGGTATTTATTCAGGCCATCTCTATCTACCCCTTCTAATACCAAAGTATACTGGTGATATACATGGTTACTATAAGAAGCCACATGCGGTGTAATAATTTTGGCATTACCTGAAAACGCCTGGTTATAAAAAGTAGCTACCTTTTGTCTGGCTGCATTATACTGATCCAGTTCTTTTAATTTAATATTTAAAATAGCTGCCTGAATAGAATCTAATCTTGAATTACAACCTACTAATTCATGGTAATATCTTTTCTGCTGCCCATGATTGGCTATCATTTTCATTTTATGGGCAAGCCCTTCATCACTGGTAAAAATGGCTCCCCCATCCCCAAAAGCTCCTAAATTTTTACTTGGATAAAAGGAAGTGGCTCCAATGGTGCCAATGGTTCCTGTTTTTTTGCGGGTGCCATCAGAAAAAGTATAGTCACAACCAATTGCCTGTGCATTATCTTCTATTACAGAAAGTCCAAATTCCTTTGCAATCTGCATGATCTCTTCCATGGGTGCAGCATGTCCATACAAATGAACGGGAACAATGGCTTTTGTTTTGCGAGTAATCGCTTTTCGCAAAGAAGCAGGATCCATGCAGAAAGTTTTAGGATCTACTTCCACAAAAACCGGGGTCAGCTTTAATAATGCCACTACTTCAGTAGTAGCGATATAAGTAAAAGAAGGGGTAATCACTTCATCGCCAGGCTCCAATCCCAAAGCCATCATCGCAATCTGTAATGCATCTGTTCCATTGGCACAAGGAATGGTAAAAGGGGTATCCAGGTAATTACTAAGGTTAACTGCAAAATCCTGAACGGGTTTTCCGTTGATATAAGCGGCACTGTCCAGAACCTCATGAATGGCATTATCTACAGCAGTCTTGATTTTCAGGTATTGGGATTTTGTGTCAACCATTTGGATAGGCCTCATATTGGATACATCTTTAGCTGTTGCAAAATTACTGGAAAAAAGGACAAAGAACTCAAGATTTCGGGTATTCTGATTAGTTGGTAAACAAGCAGTTTAATTTGTTTATTTTTATTCCCAAACAGAAGGTTTATTATGGTATTCTACCGCATTTTTATCTGGCTGTATCCTAAAATAGCTTTTTTGCTGGGTTTTTGGAACCAAAAAGCAAAAGCCTGGCACCAAGGACGAAGACAGATTTTTACCCATTTGGAGGAAGCATTTCGTGATAATAAACGACCGGTTATCTGGATGCATTGCGCTTCCCTGGGGGAATTTGAGCAGGGTTTACCCGTTTTGGAAGCTTTTAAAAATAATTACCCGGATCATGTTTTTCTTTTGACATTTTTTTCTCCTTCCGGTTATGAAGTAAGGAAGAATTATCCGGGAATTGACCATATTTTTTATCTACCCATGGATTCCGCTGCACATGCAAAAAAATTTTTTTCCATTGTTCAGCCTTCCTTAATTCTATTCGTGAAATATGAATTCTGGTACTATTATTTACGGGAAGCAAAAAACAAAAAAATTCCTCTGTTACTTGTATCCGGAATTTTCAGGAAGGAACAGGCTTTCTTTTGCTGGTATGGAAATTTTCATCGTAAAATACTTTCTTTTTTTACTTACTTGTTTGTTCAAAACCAGGGCTCAGCAGCATTACTGCAAAGTATTGGTATGCAAAACAAAGTAATTGTTTGCGGAGATACCCGGTTTGACAGGGTGATGGCCATTGCTAACCGTTTTCAGCCGATTCCGGTAATAGAGCATTTTTGCAATGGAAATGAGGTTTTGGTGGCAGGCAGTACCTGGACAGATGATGATGAAGCATTGGATCATTTTGCAAATACCCATCCCGATTTCAGATATATTATTGTGCCGCATGAAATTGAAGAAGAACGTTTAGAGGAATGTTTGACTTTCTATAAAAATTCCATACTCTATTCAGAATATGAGAAAGCATTTTATGATGGTTCTTTATCTGACAACGAAATCAGGGTTTTGATCATCAATAATGTTGGCATGCTTAGTCGCTTATATCACTATGCAACCGTTTCTTATGTAGGTGGCGGATTTGGAGATGATGGTATTCACAATCTTCTGGAAGCAGCGGTTTACGGAACACCCATCATTTTTGGTCCGGTATATGAAAAATACCTGGAAGCAACAGAACTATTGGATGTCGAAGCCGCATTTACCATTGAGGATGCGCTTGAATTGGAATCCGTTTTATCTGATCTTTTCAACAATATAGAACTGAGGAATCGCGCATCGGCCATTGCAGCCGATTATGTAAAGGATCATTCGGGCGCCACTGAAAAAGTAATCAAATATGTTCAGGAAAACCGTCTTTTAACGAGTTGATCGAATAGCTTTACTGCTTCGCTATTATCGGGCCAGCTAAGTTTTACTTTCAATTCTCTTTGTATCCAATATTGGGCCTCGGGATAGATATTAAATCCATTGATGGTTTTCAGACTTCTTTCATACATATTTTCATCACCCCTGAAAAGATCATGTACAAATAAGAAACGATCGTTTACGCCAATGGCTTTCTTTAAGTCACGAACCGGGCTGCCCTGTAAAGTAGCCGCTACTTCTACCCTTTCTTCTTTTAATTTTTCATTCAAACTTGCCGATCCGTTTGCCAATACCGTATTGAATTCCATTACCTGAACAGTTTCTGTTTTAGGAATATAGGGCTGGTGGGCAAGCGTAGGTATATCATGACCCATATCAAATAGGGCCTGAACGGATTCGGTTATTTTTTCTGGCTGATCCGGTACTGTTGTTTCCGATGGTTGTTGTACTAAAGAACCTGCCACAGATGGCATTACAACAGATATATTCGTTTTACTGGTGGATGGGGAAGCTTTGGGCTGCAATTCGGCCAGTAACAATTGAGTTGTCATGGCCAGTTGGTCGGCATTTTCATGCTGATCAAACTGTTCTTTCAGTTTATTGATCAAGGTGCCCACTCTTTCCATTGGATGTAATACATTTGGGGGGTTGATACCAATAGCAGGGTTTACTAAAGGTATAACGTTTTCTTTGTTAATTTATTATTTAGATGTTCATAGAACCAAATATTTCAGGGGAAAGAAGGGGCTCAATAGAAGTGATTTGCGGCAGTATGTTCAGTGGTAAAACAGAAGAGCTTATCAGGCGGCTCAAACGTGCAAGGATAGCCAACCAGAAAGTTGAGATATTCAAACCCGCCATCGATATCCGTTATGATGAAACCGAAGTCGTGAGTCATGATGCCAATTCCATTCATTCCACCCCAATCGATAATTCGCAAACCATTCTGCTGATGGCCGAAGGGGTGGATGTAGTAGGGATAGATGAAGCCCAATTTTTTGACGACCAGATCATGCATGTTTGTGAAGTACTGGCTACCCGCGGAATTCGGGTGATTGTGGCGGGATTGGATATGGATTACCTGGGAAAGCCTTTTGGCCAAATGCCCAACCTGCTGGCAATTGCAGATTATATTACTAAGCTCCATGCCATTTGTATGAAATGCGGCAATATCGCAAGTATCTCCTACCGAAAAACAGAACAGGAGGGACAGGTAGTATTGGGAGAAAAAGATACGTATGAGCCTCGTTGCCGAAAATGTTATCATGAAAAGTAATCAGTATATATTATCCCTTATCCGCAAGGACCTGCTGCTGGAAACCCGGCAGCAATATACTTTGTATGGTATCCTGCTCTATATCGCTTCAACCATTTTTGTAATCTACCTGTCTATGGGTCAGCCAGAAGAAACGGTATGGAACGGGCTATTTTGGGTGATCCAGCTTTTTGTTTGTGTAAATGCGGTTGCCAAAAGTTTTTTGCAGGAAAGCAAAGGAAGAATGTTGTACTTCTATTCTATTGCCAGTGCCAAGGATTTTGTTTTGGCTAAATTATTGTTCAATCTATTATTGATGTTGTTAATGAGTCTGCTGGGATTGGGCTTATTCGTTTTATTATTGGGTAATCCACTGGAGAATGGATTACGCTTTGCCTTTATTACCTGTCTGGGTGGAATGAGTATCAGCCTGGTATTTACTTTTCTCGCAGCCATTGCAGCAAAAGCCCAACAATCAGCCGCACTCATGGCGATCATGGGCTTTCCCCTGATCATACCCCAATTACTTCTGTTAATGAAGATTTCTACTTCTGCTTTCTCTTCTGTAATACAGGCGGGTTGGTGGCAAATGGTAGGTATGCTCGTAGGCTTGGATATACTGGTAGTAGCACTCGCAGTTATCCTTTTCCCATTTTTATGGAAAGACTAATTGCTTAGAAGCGAAGATGTCTTACTGTCTGACCTTTATTGATCAATTGTTTCAATGAATCAATGCCAATCTTCAAATGGTTTTCTACAAAAGTGGAAGTTACTTTTTTATCACTGGCTTCTGTTTTTACTCCATCCGGTATCATGGGTTGATCACTAACTAATAACAAAGCACCGGTAGGAATCTTATTATAAAAGCCAACTGTGAAAATAGTAGCGGTTTCCATATCAATGGCATAGGCTCTTACCTTAGTCAGGTAAGCTTTGAACTCATCATCATGCTCCCATACCCTTCTGTTGGTAGTATATACTGTACCCGTCCAGTAATCCACTTTATAATCGCGGATAGTAGTAGAAATTGCTTTCTGCAAAGCAAATGCAGGCATGGCCGGAACTTCAGGTGGAAAATAATCATTAGAAGTACCTTCTCCTCTGATCGCTGCAATGGGTAAGATCAGGTCGCCCAGTTTATTTCTTCGTTTCAATCCACCACATTTACCTAAAAACAAAACGGCTTCAGGTTCAATAGCAGTTAGCAGATCCATTACAGTAGCGGCACCCGGACTACCCATTCCAAAATTGATAATCGTGATTCCATTGGCAGTAGCACATTGCATGGGACGATCATGTCCGATCACTTTTACTTTATTCCATTTAGCAAACATGGTAACATAGTTACTGAAATTCGTTAGCAGGACATACTTTCCGAAATTAGCCAGTTGCTCACCTGTATAGCGAGGTAGCCAGTTGTTTACGATCTCTTGTTTTGTTTTCATATATCCTTAATTAGGCGATTATCAATTAGTATCTTTGGTAAAAATAATTGGCTAAAATAC
>CAIYKV010000028.1 GCA_903926855.1 uncultured Bacteroidota bacterium
ATAGAAGAATAATTATCAAACTAAAACGGGGGTCAAAACAAAATGGTAGGAAGGGACTAACTTAAACCGGTATTAGGGGATCAAGGCTCCCTGGTAGAAGGGGGTTAAGGTAGGTGGTATCTCCAGCCCTTTTACTTGTCACATTTTAACGAATATAATAAATATTTTACTAATATAAATAGCTGTTTTTACTGTATTTTCTATTATAGAATATCACACAAAATTTCCAAAATTTGATTTGTATTCAATAAAAGGCCCCTTTTTCGTATTATTAATTTTGTACTATTTTACTTTATGACCTTGCAAAAGCTAACAGTAAACTATAATCACCATGATCTGCTCTTTTAACTGCTTTCAGATAGGTAGATCTTGTATCACTTTCGCTGGAAAGATTATCAGCTCCCCAACTAAAAACGGGCAGCTTGTATATTTTCTCTGTAATTATATCTGCCATTAACCTGCTATGCCTTCCATTACCGTTTGGGAAGCAATGAATACTTACAATTCGGTGTTTAAACCTTATTGCGATTTCATCTGGCGGGTAAGTTTTGTTCTCATACCAATACCTGGCATCATCCAGTAAGTTTTTAAGTTCACTGGATATTTGCCATTTATCAACTCCAAGGTTCTTGTTGGTTTTCCGAAAATCTCCTGCCCACTCCCATACATTACCATACATCCGTTTATGCAAGGTGCAAATAAAGTCCTCGGTAAAAATCATTTCCGGTTTAAACGAGCGTCTGAGCGTCCATTGAATTGCCTGTTCTATATTCTGCTGCTCAAACTCGTCTAATTCGCCACGTGTAGTTATTGTAGGAATAAGAAGCCCTTCCTTCTCTTCTTCGTCTAAAGGAGTTTGCCCATCTATATATTCTAATTCTAATCCCATAAAACCTTCGGCATTTCGTTTATAATGTCTTCCGTCCTTTCTTTTATAGCTTTTGCAATCCGTTCATTAGAGTTACCCTGGTCTTCAAGTTTCATGGTATTAGAAGCGCGCATTACAATGTCTTTGGCCAGTTCTGTAGCTCGTTTTTCTATCAATGCCTCTAATGATCCATCATTTGGCACAAAACCATATACTAATTTCATATCCAGAACCCGGCCTATCTCTTTCAGAGACTTTATGGTAATCGATCCGTCCTTTTCCCGCCTTTCAATATCTAATACCCCCTGTTTGGAAATAGATAATTTCTTCCCCAATTGCTGCATTGACATCCCTATAGAAGTACGGATGGCTTTAATCCATCCTGTAGGGGGAATGGCTACCTGTTTCAGAATGGTAAATTCCAACATTTTGTTATTCAGCTGTTGGAATTGTAATGAATTCTTTCTCATATAGTAAAGTTATATGTTTACTTTTATGACACAAATGTAAAGTAATTACTTTACATTATCAATTTTTTGTAAAGTTATTGCTTTACTTATTTGGAAGATCCGGTTCCTTTGACTAGGCATTTCCTGTTTTGATTGACCAGGAAACCTGCTGATTATCAATCCATTTAGTGGTCAGACTTAACCGGATTTTAATGGTCAAGGTCTCCGGATTTTCCACTTAGGTGAAGCTTACAGGTAATTTAAGATGAAAAATTCAATCTTAAATAAAACATCTGCAAGAGGAAATACAGAAAATCGAATCTCAGCTACCCCGCTTTCAACCACAGTTATCTAACCTGAATAAAATGATTGATGTTTCGTTAGAAAAAGCCTCAAACATCAGTAAAATAT
>CAIYKV010000029.1 GCA_903926855.1 uncultured Bacteroidota bacterium
CTGGTTAGTACTGTTTTTTTTGTGACCAGTTTCCCGCCCTTCAGGTAGGTTCCAATTTTCATGGTAACATCGTATTCAAGTTCATCAGTAGTTAGTACACCTTTACCATCAGTGAGCTTTACTTTCTTTTTGAGGAAGGCTTTTTTTTCTTTTCCCAGGTATTTCAAGTATTGTGCATAGGTCTGAATACTGTCTGCATCATTGATATGAACATTGCCAAATGCTTCGAGTGAATTATCATAGGTATTGATGATAGCACTATCCGCATAAAAAATGGTTTTCTCCTGTTGAACAATTACATCGCCCACAAGGGATTGGTAATCATGGAGGGAATCAATTTTTAGAAAATTTAGTTTTTTTGCTTGTTTAATAAACAATTTTTTTCCTCCCGGCTTGGCCGTATCGGCAGCAGGTTGCTGGGCCAATGCAGATTGGACAATGAGTAAGAGAAAAAATACGGTAACATATTGTATATATCGTTCCAGCATCAGGTTTACTTCTGTGTAGAATCACTTAAAGGACTCATCAAGGGGCCGCTTTTGTCTTTTTTACCAAATACTGAAATATTCACATATCGTTTTGGATGAACCCGAAGATCATCCAGCAAAATATTGGCACTTTTGAGGGTGTTGGAAAGATTATTATAGAGCGTTTTATCATTCATTAACTTTCCCAAAGACCCCTCATTTGATCCTGCTTTTTCCAGTAAGGTATTCAAATGGGTTACGGCTGTTTTCAATTGAGTTACCGTTCCATTAATATCCGCTTTTGATAAATTATCTGTTGTTTTTTCAACATTAGTCAATAAGCGATTGACTTTATCATTGTTATCAGATAAATTTTTGGTAAAACTGTTTACATTCTTCATCGATTGGGTAAGTGCCCCCGATTGTTCGTTCAGCATTGCCTGAATTGCAGCGGATGAAACTACCAGACTTGTGGTAGTTTTGTTAATATTCGCAATAACCTGTTGCAGGTTATTCTTTGTATTGGGGTCAAATATGGTATTGATATTTTTTAAAACACTATCTAAAGTATGCACCGTGGTTTTGATCTGATCACCTACAGGACCAACTTTATTCAACACATCTCCTAATAAACCTCCGTCCGATGCGGTTTGTAAAGTATCTCCCGAGTGCATAAAGGTTTTTGAATCGCCCAAAGCAATATTGATGCTGGGCGTTCCCAATGGATTATCCTTGATAGTAGCAATGGAATTAACCGGGATATCATAATAGTCCTTGAGCTTAATGGCAATGACAATAGAGGATAGGGCTTTGTCAGAGTTTTCTATTTCATACACAGACCCAACCTGGAAACCATTGATAAAAACTCCATTTGATATCATGATTCCTTTGGTGTCTGCATATTTCGCATACACAAAATTCCCGGTTTTAAACAGGGTTTTCCCCTTCAGAAAATTGAAACCCAGTACCAATAAAGTAATTGCAATAGCGGTAAGCGCCCCCACTTTTGTTTCGTTGGATATCTTCATATCATGCAAATCTACGATTTCCTCCCGTGACGGGTTTATACGCATAACTTAAAATAGAAAAATTTAAGTTTTTCAGTCAGATAATATTGTATTTCTGTTTTATTAAAACTGTTATTCATTCATTAGACGATGATAAAAATTGCGACTTAGTATGTTTTCTGTATTGATTATAACATGTAGCCTCTTTATTATTAAAAATATCTTAACGATTGAATATCAAATATATATAAAGCTTGATTGAAGCGATTTTCCGCAATTTTGTAGCAAGAAATACACCTATGATATTCGAAAGTATATTTTTAGGCAACTTGGTATAATGCGATTCGGCACCAGAATAGGTAATGATGAATTGAGCTATTCGCAATAGGTGGATGATGACCGAAACTTAATACAAGCATACTTATTATGAATGTGAAATGTATAAAATAGCTAAATCATCCTTAACAAAATCCGTACAACGTTATACCACGAGTTCCTATCTATTCGTTAAAGGATATTATCATCAGTACCATTTACAACACTAAGACCCTATTTTTGCCCTTGTAAGATGAATACTCACCGAAAATTGGATGGTAAAACCGCCTTGTGCATTGTTATAGCAGCCTATTTGCTCATAGTAATCCTGCCTATGCGGGCTCCCGGTGCCAATGGTTTTCATTCAGTTTTCCAGGAAAATGCCCTTGATACGATACCTGTAAAGCAAAAAAAATCATCCAAAAAAGCTGCGGCCCAAGCAGCAAATAAAGATACCAGTTCAATATCGTCTAAGTCTGATTCAGCAAAACTCAACCTGAAAAAAGACTCTACCGTAATGGTTGATACACTTAAAATTTCCAAAGATTCTATTGATGCACCCATTACTTACTCTGCGTTGGATTCGGGCGTATTATTGATTCCCGGGAAAAAGTTTTTATTGTATGGGAAGGCAAAAACGGATTATAAGGATCTCAAACTGGGTGCTAATACCATTAAACTGGACCAGGAGAAACAGGAAATCAAAGCATTTGGCGCCACCGATACTACTGGTAACCCCTTGAGTAAACCAGAGTTTACACAGGGAACCATGAAAACGGTGAGTGATACCATTAGCTATAATTTTAAAACACAAAAAGGGCTGATCCAGAATACATTTTTGCAGGAGGGCGAAATCTATGTGAATGCCCAATTCATGAAAAAGATCAATGCAGATGAAATATATGCGAAAAATGCCCGGTTTACCACCTGTAATCTCGATACCCCGCATTTTGCCTTTCGGGCAAACCGCATGAAACTGATCAATAATAAACTGGCCGTTACCGGAAGGGTATATCCGGAATTTGAAGAAGTACCCATTCCCATGATTTCGATCCCGTTTGGTATTTTTCCCTTAAACCAAAAAAGACATTCCGGTTTTATACTGCCCGCTTTTACTTCCAGCCCTGATTTTGGTCTCGGACTTGAAGGGATGGGTTACTATAAAGTGATCAATGATAATATGGATATCACTACCCGGGCCAATCTCTATTCCTATGGCGGCTGGAACCTCAACCTTAGCTCAAAATACCTGGAACGATATAAATATTTAGGAAGTGTGAGCCTGAGTTTCATCAATAATAAAACACTGAACCAAAATCCACTGATTCAGGATGAATACAATACAACACGCTCTTATATGGTTGTCTGGAGCCATAACAGCGACAACCGAGCGCGTCCGGGTACGAATTTTTCAGCGAATGTAAATTTTGGAAGTACCCGTTTTAACCAATCATTGCTGAACAACCCATTTCA
>CAIYKV010000030.1 GCA_903926855.1 uncultured Bacteroidota bacterium
CTCAACATATTTGAAGTATCCGACTTGCGCAGATATTTCGATAACATAGTGGCACTATCGCTAATCCGTAACCGATTTGATAACATTGCCAGCGTATCAGATATCTTTAACCGGTTTGATAACATAGTTGTCGTATCTGAGATCTTTAATCGGTTCGTTAACATAGCAGTAGTATCAGAATACTTTACCACCTGACCCGTTTTGGAATAACCACTCAACATATTTGAAGTATCCGACTTGCGCAGATATTTCGATAACATAGTGGCACTATCACTGATCCGTAATCGATTTGACAACATCGTCAGGGTATCAGATATTTTTAATCGGTTCGCTAACATGGTTGTTGTGTCAGAGATCTTCAGCCGATTTGTTAGCATAGCAGCCGTATCTGTATACTTCACTACCTGTGCAGATTTGGTATACCCACTCAGCATATTGGATGTATCCGAAATCTTTAAGCGATTCGTTAACATTGATGCCGTATCTGAATACTTCACAACCTGGCCGGTTTTTGAATAACCACTCAACATATTGGTAGTGTCCGTTTTACGGAGATATTTTGATAGCATGGTAGAGCTATCACTGATCCGTAATCGATTTGACAACATGGTTAAGGTATCGTCACGATATCCACCGTTATAAAATAGGTGCCTGTTGGATAATTGGATACATTCAGGGTAAATCCGGCCACCAAACTACTCATGGGTACAACCTGGGTAAACAGTATTCTACCTTCAACATTCATTACTCTAAGCTGGCAAGAAAGACCCGCATCAAACTGTCCAAGGCATTTTACAATACTGATTCCCCTTGTTGGATTGGGATATACAAGAAGCTCACTGGTAATAATGGCAAGTGGCGCAATCTCCTTACAAAAAGCGCCAAACTCTCCATTGGCTTTGCCAGGGGTTGAAAAAATATCTAACCCTGATGACACCTGTATACATTTTAGATAACCATTTATATCCACAGAAGATCCTCCATTTAAAATCGACCAGCCAGAACCCATAATTGGTGAAAAGCTATAGGATGAAATGATTTGAGCCTTACTGACAATGGAGGTCATTAGGAAAAAAATATAAAAACGATTTTCTGAATGATATGCATGTATGAAAGGATCGATACCTGTTTTAACTATGCCAATTAATTAATATAGTTAGGTTCATATTTTTCATCACTTCAAATTCCCGATCGCCCGATCCAGCATTATCCTTTTTTAATACTCACTTACCCAGGTAATCATGCAAATTGCCGGGCTTAATCACCCCCCTCTCCTGATTTTGGGATAAAACCAGGAGATCTGAATAATTCAACCCAATTAATTGTTTAGAAGTGCAAAAACTATTAGCATTTCTAATATATATAACGCTTTAGAGGATAATAAAATTGTCGCAAAAGTGCGAAACCACTACATTTTTGTAGTGATTTGGCTATAAACAGCTTTTATGTAGGGGCAAAAAAAATAAGATCATGAAAATCATGATCTTATTAATATATTAAATTTGTAATACTATTTTAGTATCTAAACCTTGAAATGAGAGAAGGCCTTATTTGCCTCTGCCATACGGTGAGTATCTTCTTTCTTTTTGAAAGCAGCACCTTCGCCTTTGGCTGCTGCAATGATTTCATTGGCTAACTTATCGGCCATTGTACGACCGTTCCTTTCACGGCTGTAACGAATCAACCATTTCATACTCAAAGAGATTTTACGGTCAGCCCTTACCTCAGCAGGAATCTGGAAAGTTGCACCACCAATTCTGCGACTACGAACCTCAACAGCCGGGGTAACATTCGCGATAGCCCTTTTCCAGGTTTCATAACCATCTTCTCCGGTAGTTTTGGTAACCTTATCTACAGCATCATAGAAAATATTGATAGCAGTACTTTTTTTACCTTGCCACATCAGGTTATTGATAAAACGGGTAACCAGTTTATCGTTGAAACGTCCATCAGGAGCGAGTGGTAATTTTTTGGCTTGTGCTTTACGCATGTGATTTGCGAATTATTTTATGAATGAATTGCTGACTATTTTTTTGCCTTTTCTTTCTTGGTTCCGTATTTAGAACGACTCTTTTTACGGTCTTTTACACCGGCAGTATCTAAGCTACCCCTTACAATATGGTAACGTACACCTGGTAAGTCTTTTACACGACCGCCACGAATCAATACAATGGAGTGCTCCTGTAAATTGTGTCCTTCACCCGGAATATAGGCAATAACCTCAATTTTATTGGTCAATCTCACTTTCGCCACTTTACGTAAGGCTGAGTTTGGTTTTTTAGGGGTAGTAGGTACACACGAGTACAAACACCACGGCGCTGAGGACATGCATCCAAAGCCCTGGACTTACTTTTGGCCCTGATAATTTCGCGACCTTTTCTTACTAATTGCTGTATTGTAGGCATTCTGATC
The DNA here is from genome assembly GCA_903926855.1 of uncultured Bacteroidota bacterium. Classification (GTDB taxonomy): domain Bacteria; phylum Bacteroidota; class Bacteroidia; order Chitinophagales; family Chitinophagaceae; genus Sediminibacterium. The sequence goes on from CAIYKV010000030.1 coordinate 2,413, forward strand.
CGTTTAAAATTTCGGACGGCAAAGGTAATAGCTGGAACTGAAAAACCAAAATGTTTTCTGAATAATTCAGCGTTATGGGAACAAATAGCTGATTTCTCTCAAAAAACAGGGCAAAATTGGCTGAATTCACGCTGAATAGATACCCGATGTTGACTGATCCCGGGTATTTCTACTTTTCCTATTCCCCGTTTTTTAACCCTTTTTGTCGAACCGGCTTTGCGAAAGGAAAATGCTTTGTAATTTGAGTGAGTAACCCTCTTTGCTCCCTGAAAATGAATCTCAAAAAGCAAATTTATGCAAAAGGGTATACTTTTTATCCTGATCCAGGGTATTCTCTGTTCTTCACAAGTTTTCTCACAGTCGGCAGCCAATCCGGTATCTTATTCTTTACCCGGACAGGTTTATACCCAGGTATTTGATGGCTTACCTTCTTCAGGAACCTTTTCATTAACGGGAAAAGGGCCTTTTAATCTCTCCAATGCTCCAGTGAATGCCCAATCAATGGAGGGATGGCAGTTCCTGCAAACAGGAGGAAGTAACACTAATGCCGTTTTTTTGGTGAGTACGGGCTCTTCTACAGGAAGTGGCACCCAAAGTCTGGGTACAGGAAATAATACTGAAAGATCGCTCGGCTCTTTGTCTTCAGGCTCAGGCACTTATTGCTTTGGCCTTATACTGACAAATCAAACAGGCATTCCCTTAAATAGTATCACCCTGAATTTTACCACAGAGCAATGGAGAAAAGGAGGGTCTGGGAATAAAAACACCTGGACATTTAAATATAAAACAGGGCAATTCGTAAATATCGACCAACCGGATTTACTGGAGGAGCCCAAGCTCAACTTCAGCTCTTTACTGTATACAACTGGTGCTGGTAGTACAAATGGCAATTTACCGGAATACCAACAAATGATTTCCTTTACAATAACGGGCATTACCTGGAAAACCGGCGAACAGCTACTCTTACGCTGGGATGATGCCGATGAGCCAGGAAATGACGACGCCTGTGCCATTGACAATTTTAGTTTTTCTGCCAGGCAGGTTGCTTCCCCTCCCTCTATCGGCAGTCTGCAAAGCACAGAAATAACGGCGCATGGGGCCAGACTGAATGCAAGCGTCAATGATAATTATGCTTTCACCCGCCTGTCAATGGAATATGATACAAGCCGTCTTTTTTTATCACCAAAAATTATCCCACCCCTCCCAGATACCCTTTCTGCAGGCACAGGAATTACAAAGGTTTCGGCTCTGCTGGATTCTCTTAAACCCGGAACGGTTTATTATTTTCGGGTAAAAGCAACGAACAGTCTTGGATCCATTTACAGCGAGCCATGGCAATTTAGTACCCTGGTCAGCCTACCGGAAATCAGTTCTATAATAATGGGTATCCCCACTAACAATGCTGCCAGTCTTGGTGGTATTATCTATTCAACAGGTGGTTCCATGATCACCGAAAAAGGCGTTCTTTGGTCAGTCAGTAATCCACCAACCCTATCGTCTAACAAAATACTCATGGGCAATGGGTCAGAAGATTTTCTGCAAACAATTACCGGGCTATTACAAGGATCTGTATTGTATGCCAGGGCATATGCTACAAATGCTGCCGGGTCAGTACTGGGTAATATTATCAGCTTCACTACCCAAACAACGATCAGCTCTTTAACAGCATTGTCAACTTCTGTAACCAATTCTCCAACAGTATCTTTTACATTAAAAACAGCGCAACCTGTTACTGGACTAAAAGCAAGTCATTTTTCAATACTCACTGATGGAATCCAGAATGTCAGCATTGTTTCAATTGCCGGTTCCGGTAACACATATACAATTGTCGTAAATACCGGAACAGGAGATGGAAATATCCGGCTATCGCTTACCCAGGATGAAGCTTTGACGCCATTGGTATATAACAAGCCTTATTTATCAACCAATTATTATACAATAGATAAAAGCCCTCCCATCATTCAACAAGTAAGTCTGCCTGACAAACCCATGAAAACAGGGGATACGATTCCCGTAACTATTTCAGTTAAGCCAGACCCTGCACAATATAAAATTGTAACTGGCACCATTCACAAAATTCCCATTTCAGGTTTGGTTAAAAAAAATGACAGCCTCTATACCTGCTATTTTATTATTAAAAATAATGGGATTGATCTGGGAGCCGATCAGGCTATCAGTGTTAACCTTAGCATGAGCGATCCATTGGGCAATATAAGTTCTACCTATATGGACCCGATTGTTCAATCCAATGACCCGATTGATGCCAATCAACCCAATATCGCCCAGATGAAAATTCAGACTGATAAGGTATACAGGTCCGGTGATACTTTATTACTCTCCGCAATATTTTCAGAACCTGTATCCGTAAATTCCACTAATGGCATTCCCTATATTAAATTACAGATAGGCAACAGTTCACGTCAGGCATTTTATAACAATGGATCAGGGACAACAACACTGCAATTTTTTTATATTATTCAGCCAACTGATGAAGATAGTGTGGGGATGAAAACAGGAAATAGTATACTCCTTAATAATGGCAGCATCAGGGATTATTCCAACAACAATGCCTTGCTCGATTTTTCAACAACGATTGTGTCTTCGCCAGTATTGATTGATGGAGTACCCCCTAAAGTAAATTTAGTGGTTGTACCGTTAGAAGGAACCTATACCACTCAGGACACACTTGAATTTATCGTTCGTTTCACTGAAAAAATCAATTTATCTACACAAACAGATACGCCTTTTTTAAAATTGACCATTGGCAGCAGTATTAAAAATATGGCTTGCTATTCCGGGTCGGGTACTGAAAGTCTTTACTTCAGGTATATTATCCAAAAAAATGATCTTGATAAAAATGGCCTGACTTTGGGTAATCTTTCTGTATCAGTAACCAATACCGTTACAGATTTACATGGTAATCCCGCTTCGCTTAGTTTAAAAAACATAGGTAATTTATCCAATATCAAAATTGATGCGGTCTGGCCCCAATTTATTTCGCCTGGTATCACCAGCCTATGGTCCTGCGAAACCGACTCATTCGTTTCCTTAACAGATGCTTTGATGGTTATGGATGAAGATAAAACGGATACCATAACCTGGCGTATCTATCCATCAAATGGGAGTTTAGGAATTGAGAAAAAAACTCTTGCTACTTTATCGTCTGGCGGAAAGTCATCTCCTGGAATAGTGACCTACCTGATTGCAGATAACCCAAAGCGACTGGATACAATTACGGTAACTGTATCAGATGGTATTCATGAAACAACAAAGACTATCATACTAGGTATTCAGTCCCAGATTAAAAATAATTCACTACAAGCCTATCCTTATATCTGTAGCAGTAATCAGCCTCCTGTTATTATTGGATCATTCCCAACAGGTGGAAATGGACTCTATGAATATTTGTGGGAGTATGCTGGTATTTCAGATTCGGCAAATTATATAAAAGCTATCGGCTCCAATTCCCTGAAAGATTATCAGCCACCAAAAATGGCTGGCAATACATGGTTTAGACGAAAAGTAGTTTCCGGTGCTTGCTCCGCCATTTCTTCTTCCATCAAACTTACTCCCATTAAATCAGGATTATGGATGGGAAATAATAATACTGACTGGAAGAATAAAAATAACTGGTGTGGCAATTTAGTTCCTGATCTGAATACAGATGTTTTTATACCATCGGGCACTGCATTTTATCCGACTATCAGTGATACTGCTTTTGGTAACCAGCTAAGTATGGATACGAAAACTTTTTTTTCTGTAAAAGGTGTATTACAAATAAATGGCAATATTCAATCTGATCCAAACGCTATCAATTGTAAAGAAGGAACCTTGGTGCTGAGCGGCTCATCCAGGCAAAATATTTCAGGAAAAAATTTCGCCGCTGGTTCATTGCGTAAACTAGTCATCAATAATTCAGACAATGCAAGCATTACCGACACGCTCCAAATAACTGGCAGTTTACAATTACTCAACGGCATCCTTGAAACCAATCAGCAACTCCTGATCAGTCAATCGGCCACTATTGGCCCATCCGCTTCAGGTTCATTGATAAATGGAAATGTTTCCATTGAAAAGATACTCCCGTTACAAAAGAGACAGTTTCTGCTAATGGGTCACCCATTGTCAAAAGATATTGAATTAGCTATGATAACAGATAGTTTATCTTCCAATGGATCCGCTGTATTTGAAACAGAGCTAAATAACAATGATTCGAACAGATTTCAGGTATTTCGGTATGACCCATTACTCGTAACAGATTCGCTTGCATTTGACGAACATTGGATCCCATTTACACATTCCGACGGATTGGGAGAAAATGCCTGGAAGAAATACAGCGGAATCCGGGTATTGCTCCATAAAAAAGAAAGGCAAAATTCGGATAATGATCCGCCTAATTTTCCCAATAACCCGATTTCTGTATCTCAGTCGGCATTGGTAAAATTTATAGGCCCTGTAAATACCGGTGATCTGGAAATCCATTTACAAAAAGGAATGTTTTCAGGTTATCAAATAATCTCAAACCCTTATGTTTCTCCTATAGAGGTTTCGCTTACTACCAGGGGTTCTGGTGTGGCTAATCATTTTTGGGTGTGGAATTTATTACAGGGAAGAGCGGGTGGTTATACTAGTATCCCCTTTAAAAGCAGGTATGTTCTTGCTCCATTTGAAGCAATTATTGTGAAAGCAACCAGTAACGCAAATAGTACAATTCTATTTACTGAGAATTGTAAAACCAATGCACGAGAGTCGGATAGTTTACCACTTGTAAATGGTATAGATGCGCATTATTTAGAACTGAGACTGGAATCGGATAGTATCTTCTACGACCGATGGATATTATTCTATTCAGACAGTGCAAAAAATAATTTTGACAAACAGGATGCAGAAAAAATAAGCAACCCTGAAATGAATTTATATAGTTTTAGCAAAGAGGAAAAACAATTATCAATAGATACCCGTCCGGTAAATAATGAATCTGAAATACAACTGGGTATACAAAGCGGGGAAACAGGAAGATTTCGACTCAGGGTTGCCAAGACGAACCTACCTGCCAGTAACACTTTACAAATTCATGATAAGCTCTTAAACCAGTGGATGGAAATTGAAAAAGATAGTTGTTATTATTTTGAAATAACAGCAGATACAGCCAGTTTTGGAGATCACCGTTTTGAAATAACCAGTCGCAAGCCCGAAATAGAAAGTTTATCGACAGAAAGTAAATTAATTGCCAGCATTTCACCCATACCGGCAACTGAGAAAATAAATATACAATACCGTTCTACTGAGCCCGGTCTTTCATGTATCCGGATTCTTGATTTCTCAGGTAATGTCCAGAAAACAATTCCATTGGGTATACAAAAAGAAGGGAAAGTTCAGGTATCTATCCATAACCTTTCTGCCGGAATTTACTTTATACAAGTTATTTCAGGCGACCAAAATACCATTTGCAAAATGATAAAAAATTAATGAGCAGTTATTGAAAATAAAATTCCTGTGTAAAGACAAGGTGAAAGTAAATATTGTCTTTACACAGGAAGAAATTGTTCAAGAATAAATGCTTTACAATTTATTAAAGTGGTTTACTAGATAGCCATCATCCATCCATGCGTATCGGGCGTCTGGCCATCCCTGATAGCATTTAATCGGTTTTTTAATTCGGGGGCTACTTTCCAGCTATCTGTATCAAAAAGCATATCATATTCTTTATATCGCAATTCCTTGATCATTGAAATCGTAGCTGCCGTACCTGTTCCAAATACTTCGCGTAGTTGTCCGGCAACATGCGCTTCTATCAATTCATCAATACTAAATTTTTGTTCTATTACTTCCAGTCCCATTTCCCTTAAAATCACGATAGCGCTATCTCTTGTTACACCTGCCAATATCGTTCCATCTTCTAATGAAGGGGTGATGGCTTTGTTACCAATGATGAAGAATACATTCATCGTACCTACTTCCTGTAAGTATTTATGCTCAAATGCATCCGTCCATAATACCTGGTCATATCCCGCTTTTTTAGCAATTGAGGTTGCCAGCATACTTGCTCCATAATTTCCTGCATTTTTAGAAAACCCCACTCCGCCTGGAGCAGCACGTGTATATTTTTCCTCCACATAAATCTTCATGGGGGCGGCATAATATGGACCGGTAGGGCTCAGCAGGATGATGAATTTATAAGATTCAGAAGGTTTTACACCTATCACGGCATCTGTCGAAAACATAAAAGGCCTGATATATAGTGAATGCTCTGGTAATGAAGGAATCCAATTCTTATCGAGTTCTATCAATATGCGCATTCCTTCAATAAAAATTTCTTCGGGTACTGCCGGCATCTGCATTCGTTCTGCTGAAATATTGAATCGTTTATAATTATCCATCGGACGAAAGATTGCGGCTGTTCCGTCTTCATATTTATATGCTTTAATCCCTTCAAAAATAGCTTGTCCATAATGCAGGGCTGCGGTTGATGGCTCCAATAAAAGGGGTTGATAGGGTTTAATTTCCACATTTTTCCATTCTCCATTCTCATAATCAGCCTCCAGCATATGATCTGTAAAAAAACGACCAAATGGAAGATTTTCAAGACTGGTTCCTGCTAACTTACTTGTTTCTACTTTTGTAATGTTTATGACCGGTGCTGCTACCATAGCTTTATATTTGGTGCAAAGAAACAAAAAAATACAAAACTAACAGTCGTTATTATTTATAAATCCCATGAATCCTGAAAATTTTCAGTTACCCGATTTCCTCATTGCAGATATGTACAAGCATAGTCTTGTTATTCTGCCCGATGCCCAGCCAGTTTTAAAAAAAGCCAAAGAGGAGTCCGATCAGCCGATTCAAAAAAAGGAATGGTACCTGGGTACCAATAAAAAATATATTACCCTTGTGGTAAATGAGAAAGAGGCAGTTTATTTGAAGGATGAGTCGCTGCAATTTCTGTCTGCAATTCTGGGCGCCTGCAAATTAAATCTTGGCGATGTGGCTATTGTAAACTATGAAAAAGATCCCCTGAGTTATGCAGCATTGAAAGAAAAGCTTAGTCCGCAATTTCTACTTCTGTTTGATGTAAGTGCCAAACAGTTACACCTTCCATTTACAATTCCATTTTATCAGGTGCAACAGTATGATAACTGTCAGTTACTATTAGCCCCATCGATGGAAACCATGCTGGGGAATACCCAGGATGCCAAACTGGAAAAAAGCAGGTTATGGTTAAGCTTAAAAAAGATGTTTTCTATCAGCTAAGCTATTTTCTATGGAGTCAAAGATTTTTATAGAAACGGACAGGCTATTGTTACGCCAATGGAAAGAAACTGATTGTTCAACTTATATTTCAATGAACCTGGATAAGGAAGTGATGGAGTATTTTCCTTCTTTACTGAGTGAAGTAAAAACAAGACAACATATTGATTCAATTCAACTGACTATTGAACAAAACGGATACGGACTATTTGCTATCGAAAGAAAGGATACCCATTCGTTTATAGGATTTACAGGTTTTGCGCATCCAAAATTTGAAGCTGCCTTTACTCCCTGTGTTGAAATCGGCTGGCGATTGGCCAGGGATCAATGGGGAATGGGCTTTGCCACTGAAGCAGCAAAAGCCTGTTTGGCGTATGGATTCAGGACTTTACAATTCTCCGCAATTCATTCATTTACCTCTGTTCTAAATACACGTTCAGAGCAGGTAATGAAAAAGATTGGGATGCAAAAAAACGGAGAATTCGATCATCCTTTGTTGGAGGAGGGCCATTTCTTACAAAAACACGTTTTATATACCATTTATTCCAATGAATTTCTATGCACACAAAACTGATCTTTGCTACTAATAACCAGCATAAAGTTGATGAAATCAGAGCCGTTACGGGTAATCTGTTTGATATTATTACTTTGAAAGAAGCGGGGATTGACGTGGATATTCCGGAACCACATGATACATTAGAAGCAAATGCCACAGAAAAATCGATGACCATTCATCGCCTGACCGGTGAAAATTGTTTTAGTGAAGATACAGGGCTGGAAGTAGCTGCCTTAGATGGTGAACCTGGTGTAAAAAGTGCAAGATATGCAGGGGATGCAAGGGATTTTCAGGAAAACATCGATAAATTACTATATAAGTTACAGGGACTAACAGACAGAAGCGCCCGTTTCAGAACGGTTATTTCACTGATACTAAACGAAAAAGAGTATTTGTTTACGGGGGTATGTGAGGGCAAAATAAGTGGATCACAAAAAGGATTACAAGGTTTTGGATATGATCCAGTATTTGTTCCTGACGGAGCAGATAAGAGTTTTGCAGAAATGACTATGGAAGAAAAAAATCAGTATAGTCACAGGAAAAAAGCCGTTACCCAACTTATTCATTTTTTAAGCCAGAAAAGCGCATGAACCGGATCAAAATCAAATTACCAGATAGTTTTCACTTCTCTACCCTACTTACTATTCGTATTACAGACCTGAATTATGGAGGTCATGTTGGAAATGATAGTTTTCTTTCCTTGATACAGGAAGCCAGACAGCAATTCTTACGCTCACATGGTTTTGAAGAATTATCGTTTGCCGGAGCAGGATTGATTATGGCGGATGTTGCAGTAGAGTTTAAAAAGGAATTGAATTATGGAGATAAACTAAAAATTTCTGTAGCTGCTGATGATTTTGATAAACTGGGTTTTGACCTTTTCTATCGATTGGAATTAGTTGAAGAAACCGGACTAGTACTTGCTGGTCGGGCTAAAACAGGGATGCTTTGTTTTGACTATACCACCAAAACAAAAGTGCCTATTCCGGAAGAAGTTGTGGCTGAATTGAAAAGAGGTTAAGGCAGAATAGTTATGCAAAGGATACTATTCAAGTAATTATTTACTGATTAACTGTTCCATATCCTCCAGCTTTCTTCGGCTTGTAATATGAGCATTTCCTGTCCGTTTTGGGTACTTGCACCCTGTAAAGCCCCTTTCTCTAGGAATTTTGTTTGAGCAGGATTATAAATCAGATCGTATAAATGATGTTGCGGACCCAGTAAATCGTAAGGAATATCCGGGCATTCCTCAATATTGGGATACATCCCCAAAGGAGTGGTGTTGATCAGTAGATGATGGGTAGAAAGAATTGCCTCATCAATTTTCTCATAGGGTATCGCTTTGTCAGATGCACTCCTTGAAACAAACTGAAAAGGGATATTCAGTTTTTCAAAAACAAATACAACAGCGGCCGATGCTCCCCCAGTTCCGAAAACGAGGGCTTTGGTATGATTGGGTTTTAAGAAAGGGAGTAAGGATTGTTCAAACCCCACTACATCCGTATTGTAGCCGATTAATTGCCCATCCTTAATCTGAATACAGTTACAGGCGCCAATTTTTGCCACAACATCCGAGGAAGCAGAAAGAAAAGGGATCACCTGTTTCTTATAGGGAATTGTAATATTAAATCCACGTAATGAGGGGTCCTTTAATATGGCAACTAATTCCTCTATATTTTCTAAGGGAAAATTTTCGTATACATAATCGTTTAGTCCCAACTCTACAAATTTCTCTGTAAAATACTTCTGAGAGAAAGAATGGGATAAAGGGAAACCGATTAAACCAAAGCGTTGCATGGTTTATTTTTTATCGAGGTAAAGTTCAAATGTATCACCCCGTAAACCAATGCGCATAGCTTCTAAAGGAATCACTTCATTGGGCGCAATATTTCCCAGGTTTACATTACATCCAATCAGTTCGAGAAAATATAATTGTTGTGCTTTTTGTGGAGCTTCCCAAATAATTTTTTCTTCCGGTATCTGGGTAAGTATTTCCTGCACTAATCCCTCTCTCACTTCCCCCGAACCACGATAGATGCCTACATTACCTGCTTCACGTGCTTCGGCAATCACATAAGATGATCCGGCTTCCAACTCTGCCCGCATTAATTCAATCCATTTATAAGGAGGTATGATATGGGCAGCATCTTTACTTCCTACTTCACTCAGTACGGTAGCATGTTTGGTCAATTTTTCAATATACCCGCATTTTTCCGCATGTGGAATACTGATTGACCCATCGCTTACTTCAACATACTCAATACCATAATCTTTACATACCGCTATATAATCATCAAACTGATTGCGTATTAAAAAAGCTTCGAATAATGTTCCTCCAAAATAAATAGGCATATTATACGACTGATATACCTGTAATTTTTCTCTTAAGTTAGGAGTTACATAAGATGTGCCGAATCCAAGTTTCACAATATCGACATGCGGACCACTTACACTCATAAAATCGTGAACCTCGTTAATGCTTAGTCCTTTATCCATTACCATGGTTAAACCGGATACTCTGGGTTTCTGTGTACGTTGTGGGATCTGAGATAGATTAAAATTCATGCTGGATTATTTTGTCGGGGGCAAAAATAAGATAATCGGGCGACTTGTAATTGTCTACCTTTTTACAAGAGAATGGGGAACTGTTAAATTTTCTTACCCTTCTTGTATCGGGCCACTATATCCACTACCTGGTTATTCTGAAGGATAGAGGGATTGAGTTCAATGAATTTTTTCAGGAATTTGGGTGCTTTTTCCATAGCCATTTCCAGTTTTAACAGGGCCTCTTTGGTTTTTCCCATGGCAAATAAGGACGTGCTATAATAGAAAAGGAATACAGGCTTTCCATCTGTGGCTTTCATGGCTGCTATACACTGTTCAATTACTTCTTCATATAATTCGGCTTTCAAGAGGCAGCGTATCAAAGCTTCCCAACCAGCTACATTTTTCGTTTTATGCCTTACTACCGTTCCAAAATATTGAATGGCATCTTTGTACTGCTTCAGGTGCATTTTACATTCTCCCATCGCCAGGTTGTATTCTGGGATGGTTCTATGAATACGCATTGCGTTTTCCAATTGCTTGATGGCACTTTGCCATTGCTCTTCCAGCATATAAGTTACAGCAATCTTATAATGCAGTTTACTATCATCCGGATTCAGGTGAACCGCTTTTTTATAATGAAACCGCGCTTGCGCAAAATTCCCCATCCGATGATAACAATGACCGATCGCTTCATAGATCACATCTTCAGGCCGGGTCAGTTCCAATACTTTTTCCAGCACTTCAATAGCTTCTTTATATTTACGTAATCGCAGATAAGCATCTCCCATATTGCGATAAGCATAATCAAATTTCTCATCAATCGCCACTGCATATTGATATGCATCAATAGATTTTTCATAGAGTTTCAATCCCTGGTAAGCTGCGGCAAGATTAAACCACGCTAGCTCACTAAACGGAAATTCTTCTATGATATTCTGGTGTAGCCGGATACTTTCTTCATTTCTGCCGGTAAAATCTGTCCAGAAGCAAATCTTATACAAAGCTTCTTCGTTATTCGGTTCTTCTTCCAATATCAGCTTCAGGCAATCAAATACTTTATCAAATTCTTCATAATCATCATATACATCTGCCAGTTCAAATAAGAGATCCAGTCTTTCTTCCCCTTCAAAAAGCTGCAAAGCTGCTTCCAGAAGTTCTACAGCTTTGGCCTGCTGATCCAGGGCCAGGTAGGCATCTGTCTTTAAAATATAGAGGTTCAGGTCACTGCCATCATACAATTCTGCCACTTCCAATATATCCAGTGCTTCCCGGTATTTACGGGTAGCCAGTAACAAATCGGCTTTTTTGATCATTAATTGAGAAGAATAGGGAAACTGCGATAGACCCATTTCAGCGGCTTCCAGTGCTTCGGGTAGATTGTCTTTCTCGTCAAAATGGTCAATAATTCGCTCAAATGCATCCTCTTCCAGAAAAGAATGCTGACGCCCTTGTTTGAGATTCTGGTATTGTCGGAGTAATTCTTTTAGCTCTTCGCGGTCTTCGCGGTACGGATTTTCTCGCATCTGGCTATTAGGTTTATACAATTTATGACAAAAAAGGAAGTTTTTTCGGCTTTTTGGCAACTTTTTCGAGTTATTAACGTATAGTTAATAAAATCATAATTGTATCATATTTATTAAATACTTATTTTTGTAATAATGGTGAAACTGCATTCCATACAAAAACTTCTGATTGTTGCCCTCTTTGCGATGGGTATTCAGGTAGCTTATGCGGCTTTCTCATTCACGGGTCTTTCGGATGAAAAGCAAAAAAGTAACCGTTTCTCCCTCAGGAATCTTAGTTTATTGTCGCACAAGAGTTTGACTTTTTCATCTCTCAAATCAAGCCTTCAATTTAAGGGTGGGCAGAGTTTTTCTGCATCCAAAGAAGGGGCTACTGGTATGGAGATCAATTCTATGTTACGTTATGATAATGGTAACACCACTTATATCTATCCTTATAAGTTCAAGATCAAAGCACCTAAATTCAAGACGCCTACTCCTCCGCAGCGTTAATATCATTTAATTACTCTTTAGTAGATTCTGTAACCGCTAACCGGAATATCAAATTTTGATGCCTGTACCGGATTAAAGTTTATTTTGGTAGCCGTATACTTAATCTTTTTATTTCCAGCTGCCTGCTCCTCATATTCCAATACAAACCCAGGTACATCTTTAAAAGGATACTCAAACTCTTTTACGGAAGGAATGATATTAGTGGCATAATACACAGTAAACATATTCCCATCTTTTAACTGTATCAAAGCTTTCTTACACTCATACCCAAGAATTGTTTTTGTATCAGCCACAAGTGAAAGAGTCATTCCTTCGAAACGCTTATTCTCATTCAGCCATTTGGCATTATCCAGCCTGGTCATCAATTTGTTATTTCCAAATTCTCTCAGAACCACTGCCGTACCCGTATTTTTGTTATATATCAAGGATTGAGAAAAAGATGGGCTATTCAAATCTGTTCTACTATCGTTACCCTTAATGTATACTGTTTTAGTACTTTGCTTCAGCGACTCCATCATGTCTTTATCCGAATTTCCTGGGTCGGAAGTGATGGCATAGTTGATGATGCATTCTGCCACTACCCTTTGCTGGGCGTGCAACCCAAGAGAGATCCAGGAACAGCAAATAAAGAATAGGGTAAAAAATTTCATTCACCTGTTTTTACGTATCGATTTTTTAAAACCTGGTGGAACATCATTCATTCAAAAATGATGCTCCACCTGATTAGATGCTTATTTTTTATTCTGTGTTTTATTTTTAAGATCCTGTATTTTTTTCTGGCTTTCTGTCATTTGCTCATATCTCTCCTGCCATTTACTTTTTGTTTTTGGGGCTTTCCGCTTCTCATCAATTTTAGCGAGAATTTTATCATGATTGATAATATAATTCTGTATTACAAATTGAAGCCCCAGGGTAATCAGATTTGATACCGTATAATACCAGGTAAGCGCTGATGGCAATCTATTAAAGATAAACAACAGCATGAAAGGAAATATATAGGGCATATACTTCAATGCAGGGTTATCCTGGGTTGGCGTCATCGCCATATTATAGATAGAAATCAGGAAACTGGTAGCTACTGCAGTAATCGTAAACAAACTCACATGATCACCGAAAGCGGGGATTGTGAAAGGCAAGTGAGCAATAGAATCATAGGTTGACAAATCGGGGCTCCATAGGAAAGATTGACCTCTTAATGCAATATTTGAATTAAAGAAACTATACAAAGCGAAGAAAATAGGGATCTGTAATAGTGCTGGAATACATCCTCCCAATGGATTTACGCCTGCTTCCCTGAATAATTTCATCTGTTCCATGGCGAATCCCTGTTGATCAGATCCGAATTTTTTCTTTAATGCATCCAACTCTGGACGAAGCACTTTCATTTTAGCGCCACTCAGATAACTGCTATACGTAAGCCATGAAGTAACCAGCCTGATAAATAAGGTTAGTAAAAGAATCACCCAACCATAATTCTTTATAAAGCCGGCAAAGAAATCAAACACCGGCATGATTATGTATTTATTGATCGGGCGAACAAATGAATACATGTCTCGTCCTAGGTTCACGATCTTATCCATTTCAGGCGCTTCTTTTTTCAGGATATTATAATCGCTGGGACCGTAATATAACTGAAAAGGAACCGATACGGAGGCAGCAACTGGCAATTTCATTTGTAGGTTGGCATCTGCCGTGGCAAGTGTATTACTGGAATCTGTTTTTCTTGCCCACTGAATCTGCCCACCATTAAAACTATTTTTTGCAATCAAAGTGGTATTGAAGAACTGCTGTACCACACTTAACCATTGTACAGGTTTTTCAAACTTTCTTTCATTCTTTGCAGAGATGTAATCAAAATTATCTCCTTCTGAAAAACAGATATTCGACATCTGTCTTTCATAAGTAGCGGTTTTTTCATTTTGAAATGTGGCTGTTTTCCACTGAATGTTCAATGCTCCCTGACTCAGTAATTTATCAGCACCCGTCATTGACACATTCCAGTCCATCATATATTCATTTGGCTTAATGATGTACTGATGAACGATATTCTCTCCATTGGCTGCAGCTAAACTAAAATTGAGGTTTTGAGACCCATCCGCATTTTTGGTAATGGCTGAAGCGGTAAAAAACAGGTTGGAACTTAATGAGGACTGGTTGGCAGAGGTATTGATTCCGTAACCCAGTTCACTGCTACCGGATAATAATACAGGAGTACCATTACCAGATTTGTATTTTTTTAATTGTACAGTCTTAACCTGTCCCCCTTTGTTGGTAAACGTAACAATCATCAGCTCATTTTCTACTGATACCAATTGTTCTGTTCCGATGGCAGCAGTTGTAAAATCACCTGCAGCAGATAATCGTGTAGCAGAATCTCTTTTCAGGGAATCGATGCGGGCAAGGGTGGTGTCCCCTGGTTTTATACTGGCAGCCTGCACTCTTCTGATAGAATCCTCCTGTTTTTGCTTCATTGCCAGGAGTTCATTCTGCTGTTTTGAGCTGTACCAGAAGTAGGCAAAAAACAATATGCCCAACAACACAAAACCTATGACCGTATTTTTGTCAGTCTTCATATTAAATTTTATTGAGCGGCAAAGGTAGTATTTGGATCGAAGAATGGGTATTTCAAGTTTGCCTTTGCGTTAAAATAGCCATAAATCGCGTGGAAATGGCAGAAATCAGGTTTTTTCATCGTTACTTTACGATTCCCGCTTCAACCAACCCTTTCCACTTCAACCAGCCAAATTTAAAAATCATATTATGATGGAAAAAACTATGCCAGTTTCCCAGCGGGAAGGGTATACCCCTACCAACTGGACGCGTTTTCTTTGGTGGTTATCTACTGCTGATGCGGATTTATTGAAGGATTGTATTGTTGACAGAGGCAGGTATGCTATTACCGGGATGACGGTTTTGGGTACCTGGTTATTTGCCAGTTTGGCATGGACCTATTTCTTCAGTACAGTTGTCAACAATACAGGGGCGGCGATTTTGCTGGGTTTATTTATGGGAGGAATCATTCTTTCAATAGACAGGGCACTGATAAAAGGGATCAATCGGGCCAATAAGAAAAGATTTATTCCACTTACTTTCCGGGCAATACTGGCCCTTACCATAGGTTTATTCATGGCACAGCCTGCTTTGTTATACCTTTTTGATAAGGAGATTCATGTACAGATATCACTGGATAATGAACAAAGGAAAAAAGAAAAGCGGTTGGAACAGGATGCGGTATATGCTGCTGAACGCTTACCCTTAGTTCAAAAAAGAAATGAATTACAAAAAGAGCTTACCAGTCGATACCAGGAAGTATCTGCGGCAAGGGATAATTTTATTAAAGAAACGGATGGCACCGGTGGCAGTAAAAAGCCCGGTCTCAAAGACATTGCAGAAGCCAAACAAAGAGAATACCTGAAGCTCGATGCAGATTACCGGCAAAAGGAAAAATTGATTAGTCCGCAATTGGCTGTTATAGACAGTTCGCTCTCATTGATTGACCAGGCCATTCGCAGAGAACAAGCTTCGTTTGAAACATTGTTGAATGATGGATTCATTACCCGGATTGAAGCATTAAACCACCTGGTGAAAGATAATACGGCTGTGGCTTTCCGCTATTACCTGCTGGTAGCCATACTTTTGTTAATAGAATTGATGCCTGTGATTGCCAAGAGCTTATTACCCGCTGGCAGTTACGACGAAAAAATAGTTTTGCAGGAAGAGAAAGAGATTACGCTGGTTCGTCAAAATCATACAAATGAACTATCGCTAAAACAATTGTATAACCAAACAGCTTATGAACAGGATGCAGATCTGATCCGTCATTTTTTTGATGAATCATCAGAAAAAAGAAAAGAAAAAATTAAGGAGAACATCCGCCACTGGAATCAGCAGGAAGATGGTCAGTTTACTACTGTGTGGGATGATATGAAGCAGGAAATACTAACAAAATCAGAAAGCTAAGTTGCACTAACCATAATAACCATAAAGCCATTTAGCAATTGATCAATTGCTAAATGGCTTTATGGTTGATAGAGGTTTTATTACTTTGCTCCGGGCGGACAATACATTCTTAAATAATCTGTGTACAATTGCTGTAGATGTTGTGAAGTTCCTTTTCCTTCAGATATGCTATGTGTTCTGTTAGGATAACTCATCAGTTGGAATTGCTTTCCATTCGCAATCAGTTCATTGATCAGCATTTCCGCATTATTATAATGCACATTATCGTCGCCCGTTCCATGAATATAGAGCAGATGCCCTTTCAGGTTCTTTGCATAGGTAATAGGTGATCCTTTTACAAAATCTTCTCTGTTTTCCTGTGGTAAACCCATATAACGTTCCTGGTATATATTGTCGTAAGTAAGTTGATTACCCACGGCAGCAATTGCGATTCCGGTTTTATATATATCCGGATATTGAAACATAAGATTCAAGGTAGCAGAGCCACCACCACTCCATCCCCATACGGCAATTCTTGAAGTATCTACATAAGGCCATTTCATCACTTCTTTTGCGGCCATTGCCTGGTCTTTGATATTAACCAGCCCAATTTTTCGATAAATACTTTTTCTCCATTCTCTTCCCTTTGGAACAGGTGTGCCCCGATTGTCTATAGAAATATAGATATAGCCATCGGCTGACATATTGCCTTTGTAAAGACCATTCATTCCCGTTCCATACTGGTCTTTCACGTTTTGTCCCCAGGGTTCTGTATACACAAAAAACACAACCGGATATTTTTTTTCAGGATTGAAGTTGGCGGGTTTTACTACAAATGCGTCCATCTCAACACCTTCTTCGGATTTGATGGTAATGAATTCAATATTAGAAGCAGCACGATTGCTTTTGCTTACCGCATTATTTACGCCATCACCCGTAAGCGATGTATGATCAGGTAAGGAAACCCATTCTCTGGACGGAGGTGTATAGTAATTTGAGAAATTATGTGATGCAAATTTTCCATTGGGAGATACCTGGTAATTATGAGTACCGATCTGGTTGGCAGGGGATAATTTCTCGGCAGGAGCCGTACCATCCAGCCTGGTTCTGAAAAGGTATTTCTGTGTGGCATTATCAGGAGATGCAAAAAAATACACATACCCCGTTTTTTCATCAATGGAACTGATATCCATCACATCATATTTACCCGTTGTGATCAATGTTTCTTTTTTACCATCTCTGCTAACACGATATAAATGGCGCCAGCCATCTTTTTCGCTTGCCCAGAGAAATTCTTTTCCTTCATTCAGCCAATCCCAGCCACCATAGGAATAATCTTCATCCCATAATGCAAGGATATCAATCCAGGCGGGGTCTTTTTCCTGGTAAATTGTATTGGCTGTACCGGTAGTGGCATCACAAATAAGCAGATTGGATTCGTTTTGTTTTCGGTTCAGGTGCTGCACAATTACCTGCGAACTATTAGCCGCCCATTCCATTCTCGGAATATAGGATTGCAATTGGGGGTCCATCGGAATTTTCATCCAATTGGTTTTTGCCGTGCTTATATCAACAACTCCAATTTTACTACCGGAAGGTTTTTCACCGGCAATAGGATATTCAACCGGATTGAGGAAAGGATAAATAGAGTCGGTATTATTCAACATATAATAGTTCTTAACCGTACCTACTTCTATTTGCCAATAGGCTATTTTTTTGCTGTCAGGACTCCATCGAAATCCGTCGCGACAGAAAAATTCTTCTTCATAGGCCCAATCAAAAGTGCCGTTGATTTGCTTACGATTACCACCGGTTGTAAGCTGTGTAGTTTTACCAGTTGCGATCTCTTCTACATACAAATTATACTCACTCACATAAGCTACTTTTTTTCCATCGGGGGAAATTTTTGCGAACATTAATGAAGCAGATGGGCGTGATTTACCAATCTGATGCAGGCTTTTATCAGTTAGATTATACAACCAGTAATCACCACGCGTATCATAGCGCCATACTTTTTGGCTATTGGTATAGATTAATAATTCCTGTTCATCTCCAGAGAAGAAAAAATTACGTACAGATAAGGGATTGGAAGTATTAACAGGGGTTAATTGCTCTTTGGTAACCACAAGAGTTTTGTTGAGGGAGGGCAATGAAAATTTTACAATTGCCCCTCCGTTTACCGAATAATACGCGTTGCCATCATTACTCCATTTATAGCCCTGGGGGGGCTGTGCTTTTGCATTTGAAAAAAAAACACATACAAAAAAAGTAATGGCAAACTTTGTATTTTTCATTTCCTTTGATTTTGGAAAATGAAAATACTTCTTTGTGGTAAGAAATCCTCAGGAAATAGCCATTGAATTTTTAATAATTAGTCTAACCAGTATTATAGACTGAGAAAACTTAGTTCTTCTCAAAAATCAAGCTATTTTTTTTTTACGGTTGCGCCTTTAAATTCATTGTATTTTTTTGCCGCCCCGATAAAAGCTACAAATAATGGAGCAGGTTTTTCTACCGTGCTTTTTAATTCAGGATGGTATTGAACACC
Organism: uncultured Bacteroidota bacterium; assembly: GCA_903926855.1. Lineage (GTDB taxonomy): Bacteria > Bacteroidota > Bacteroidia > Chitinophagales > Chitinophagaceae > Sediminibacterium. The sequence continues at coordinate 21,266 of CAIYKV010000030.1, forward strand.
AATAAAAAATGGATGAGAAGGGATTTCCATAATCTCTACCAGTCCCGATTCAGGGTTGCGTCCACTGGCTATCATACCATTGGATTCAAATTGATCGAGGTATTGATCATTGAATTCATAGCGATGTCTATGTCTTTCAGTAATTTGGGTTTCTCCATAAATGGTATGGGCAAGACTTTCATTTTTGATTTCACAGGGATAAGATCCAAGGCGCATGGTTCCGCCCATCATCCGTATCTTTTTTTGCTCTTCCATCATATTGATTACTGCATGCTGGGTAGTGGTATCCATTTCTGTCGAGTGAGCATCTTTCAATCCCAGTATATTCCTGGCAAATTCGATAACTGCCATTTGCATACCCAGGCAAATACCAAAAAATGGTAAGCCTTTTTCGCGAGCATATTCTACGGCAACAATTTTACCCTCAATTCCTCTATGACCAAAGCCGGGGGCTACCAATAAACCGTCCAGTCCGTCCAGTTTCTCAGCTACATTTTCTTTGGTGATAAATTCACTATGCACATTAACCACCTGTACTTTTACTTCATTCATTGCACCTGCATGAACAAAACTTTCCAAGATTGATTTATATGCATCCTGCAGTTCAATATATTTCCCAATCAAGCCAACGGTTACTTTACTACGAGGGTATTTCAGTTTATCGAGAAATACTTTCCATTTATCCAGATTGGGTTCTCCGTATTGGGGAATTTGTAATTTTTTGAGGCAAATAATATCCAGTTTCTCTCTCAACATCAAAAGAGGTACTTCATAGATAGTTGAAGCATCCATGGCTTCTATCACCGCTTCCTGTTTTACATTGCAGAAAAGTGCAATCTTTCTTTTAATATCATTATTCAGCGGTTCTTCAGTTCTGCAAACTATTATATCCGGATGTACGCCAGTTTCGCTTAGCATTTTTACACTATGCTGGGTAGGTTTGGTCTTTAATTCTTTGGCTGCTTTCAGGTAAGGAATTAATGTAAGATGCACTACCATCACATCTTCCTCAGGTAATTCCCACTGCAACTGACGAACGGCTTCGATAAAGGGTAGACTTTCAATATCGCCAACGGTTCCCCCAATTTCGGTTAGTATAATATCAAATTTATCATCCTCACCTAATAATAGCATTCTTCTTTTAATCTCATCAGTAATATGCGGAACAACCTGTACCGTTTTTCCTAAAAAATCTCCTGCCCTTTCTTTATTAATAACTGTTTGGTAAATTCTTCCTGTAGTTACATTATTCGCCTGGCTGGTGTAAATACTCAGAAATCTTTCATAATGCCCCAGGTCAAGATCTGTTTCAGCACCATCTTCTGTTACAAAACATTCTCCATGTTCATATGGATTCAATGTGCCGGGGTCAACATTGATATAAGGATCAAATTTCTGAATGGTTACACGCAAGCCCCGTGCTTGTAATAATTTGGCAAGAGAGGCGGCAATAATCCCTTTTCCCAGACTACTGGTAACCCCACCGGTAACAAAAATAAACTTGGCCATAATATGGTTAATTTGTTAATACATTTATTGATTCATAAAACCAATA
>CAIYKV010000031.1 GCA_903926855.1 uncultured Bacteroidota bacterium
AATGAAGTAATCAATCCTGATAAACCTGAAAAAATTATTACCGGGCTTATTAACAGGAGAGAACATGAATCCAAATCCATCGTATTGGATAATAGTGGATATATCTATGTAAACATTGGTGCTTTCTCTAATTCCTGCCAGGAAGTGGACAGAGCCAAAGGTTCTATGGGGCGCATGCCTTGTCCCGTATTGGATTCTGCCGGTGGTATATGGAGATTTAAAGCTGATAAATTGAATCAGACTTATGGAGATGGGAAACGGTATGCAACCGGTTTGCGTAATGTGGTTGGATTGGATTGGAACCAGCAATTAAATCAATTATTTGTGATGCAACATGGTCGTGATCAATTGCATGATATCTTTCCTGATCTCTATGATGTAAATGCCAATGCGGAACTTCCTGCTGAAACCATGTATGCATTAAAAGATGGATCTAATGCAGGCTGGCCTTATGTATATTATGATCCGGCACAAAAGAAAAAAATATTGGCCCCGGAATATGGCGGAGATGGGAAAAAAGAAGGAGGAAAAGATGCAATAGATCCTGTGATGGCTTTCCCTGCTCACCTGGCACCAGATGGCTTATTGTTTTATACCGGTAACATGTTTCCGGAAAGATATAAGAACGGAGCTTTTATCGCTTTCCATGGTTCATGGAACCGCGCACCCTTGCCCCAGGAAGGTTATTATGTAGCATTTGTTCCATTTGAGAACGGAAAACCTACCGGTAAATGGGAAATTTTTGCCAATGGTTTTTCAGGTCAGGAAGTGGTAACCAGTACCAGAGGGGCAGCTCACCGTCCTTGTGGCCTTGCGCAGGGGCCTGATGGGTCCTTATATGTATCTGATGATTCAAAAGGCACTATTTATCGCATCATATATAATGGTAAGTAATCGAGTTAACCATGCAAAGAAAATTACTGTTTAGTATTTTGCCGTTCACGGCAATGAATCTATTATTTGCCCAAAAATCAGTACCACCCACCAATAAACAGAAATCAATAGAAAATGGGAAAACCATTTATCTGCAAAGGTGTCTGGCATGCCACCAGGCCGATGGAGGTGGTGTGCCACATTTAAATGCCCCATTAGATGGCGCAACAGCTGTAGTGGCTGATGATAAGGCAAAATTGATTCGTATTGTATTAAAAGGAATGTCGGAAAGGGTAGAAATTGATGGGGAATATTATGGAAATAATATGGCATCGCATGCAGATTTGAAAGATCAGCAAATCGCTGATGTATTAACCTATATTCGGAACAACTGGACCAATAAAGCTTCTGCTGTTTCTGTTGCAGAGGTGAAAGCCATACGGGCTAAAATAAAATAATTATGAAGCGGATATTGTTTATTGATCGGGATGGAGTGGTATTACAGGAGCCACCGCAAGATTTTCAGGTGGATAGTATTGAGAAAACCTCTTTTGTTCCTGGGGCCATTACTGCCTTATCCAGAATCGCAGCTGATTTCGACTTTTATAAAGTGATGGTTACTAACCAGGATGGCCTGGGAACTGAAGCTTATCCGGAATCTGATTTTCATCCTTATCATAACTTAATGTTACGCACATTGGCAGGAGAGGGATTTGTATTTGATGAAATGTGTATCGATAGAACCTTTGCGCATGAAAATAAATCTACCCGTAAGCCGGGTATTGGTTTGGTAAAACATTTTTTACAAAATGATCAGTTTGACTTATCGAATTCGTTTGTAATTGGTGACAGATGGAGTGATATTGAATTAGCCAAAAACCTGGGTTGCAAAGCCATTTATCTGAAGTTGCCGGTAACCTCACTTCAGTTAACGTTAGAACAGGAAAAGAACTTGCGAGATACCATCATACTGGAAACAGAAAATTGGGCGGATATCTACCAATTTTTAAAACTGGGTCTGAGAAAAACAGTACACGATCGTAATACCAATGAAACACAGATTCATATAGAGCTGAACCTGGATGGAACTGGTAAATCAGCTATTTCTACCGGCATCGGTTTTTTTGATCATATGCTTGATCAGATTGCCAGGCATGGAAAAATAGATTTGACCATAATTACCAAAGGAGATTTACATATTGATGAACACCATGTTATTGAAGATACCGGAATAGCTTTGGGTGAAGCATTTTCAAAAGCATTGACTGATAAGCGTGGCATGGAAAGATATGGTTTTGCTTTGCCGATGGATGAGGCAGAGGCAAAAGTACTGATTGATTTTGGCGGACGTAATTGGATAGTTTGGAATGCTGAATTTAAGAGAGAAAAAATAGGCGAGATGCCCCTGAAATGTTTTTTCATTTCTTCAAATCATTCAGTGATGCGGCAAAGTGTAACCTGAATATCGACTGTAAAGGGGAAAATGAACATCATAAAATAGAAGCGATATTCAAAGCATTTGCGAAAGCCATCCGGATGGCAATAAAAAGAGATCCTTTATCAAATCATTTGCCTTCTACAAAAGGGGTATTATAGAAAAATAAGGATATCTGGGGGTATCCTTATTTTATCCTTGTCCAGATCTCTGTTCTTCCCAGTAAGGAAAAGCCGATATACCCTCTCAAACTAAGGGTATTATGGTCTTTCAGTTTCATATAAGATTTATATTCTTTCCCGTTTTCAGGATCATAGATATGACCATTGGTCCATTCACCATCATCATACACAAAATCGCGTAGAATTTGTGAGCCAATCAAAGGTTTTGATTTGAGATCGGTATTCGGGTTATTTTTATCCAGTTTTGGCTTGCCTTCCGGACCATTCGGCTCTTTTAACCAAATGATTTTCCCGAAATATCTTGCCCCATCTTTATATACCTGAATCTGGCCTTTTCCGTTTGCCCCCAGCCATATACCGATAATATCATCCGGCCCGGCCGCTCTGCAGGAAAAGCCCAATAGCAGGAAAAATATCCCCGAAAACAGTAGTTTTTTCATATCCCGTAAAGATAAGATCATAAAAGGGTTATATACACTTAAATGACTACGGGTAATACCTGTTTTGTTTGATAAAATGATTCTTCATAAAAATTTGGATGGAATGAAATTGTCCCTCATCTTTGTACCTGAATGAAACAAATAACAAATCAATATTGGTGGTGGCATACAAACTCCGTTCGGGGATTGTAATGGCATAGCCAGTACTTTTTGAATATATTATTCATGACCCCGACAAAAAATGTCGGGGTTTTTTTATACCAAACCGGCGCTGGAAAAGAGATAGAAAATATTAGAAACCTACTGTATGAAAAAAATTGCAATTAAAACAGTTTGTAAAAAAATGCTCGCTGATGTATTTACACCAGTAGGTATTTATCTCAGGGTTCGTGATCGCTTTCGCGATACAATTTTGTTGGAAAGTACGGATAATCATGTGGCGGATAATAGCTACTCTTTTATCTGTATCAATGCCATTGCAGGGATAGAAATCTCCTCTGATAAGCGTATAGAATGTAAATTACCCGGTCAGGAGCCTGAAACCATCGCTATTCAAAATTCATCTGATGTGCCCGATCAACTCTGGTCGTTTATGCAGGGGTTTTCGGTAGAATTGTCTGATGAAAAAGAAGCTGGTTTTGCACAGGGATTGTTTGGATATACCAGTTTTGATGCGGTACAGTTTTTTGATACCATTCATTTATCAGGTCATGGAAATACACAACCTGTAATTCCCTTGATGCGCTACCGGCTATACCAATATGTAATTGTGTTCAATCATTTTAAGGATGAACTGGTGCTATGTGAAAATATAATTCCAGGGATGGATAGTGATTCCGCCGCAGTTGAATCATTGATCAGAAGCAAAGATGTTCCTGTATTTCCTTTCAAGGCAAGGGGAGGAGAATCTTCGAATATGTTAGATCAGAACTACATAGAAATGGTGCGTAAAGGGATACAACGTTGTATGCGGGGCGATGTTTTTCAGATTGTGCTCAGCAGAAGATTTCAACAGAGTTTTACCGGGGATGAATTCAATGTATACCGGGCATTAAGGAGTATCAATCCATCTCCCTATCTTTTTTTCTTTGACTATGGTGATTATAAATTGATGGGCTCTTCTCCAGAAGCACAGTTAATCATCAAAAATGGCAAAGCCATTGTACATCCGATTGCCGGTACATTCAAAAGAAGCGGAGATGATAAAACTGACCAGGAGATGGCAGAAAAATTATTGGCAGATGTAAAAGAAAATGCGGAACATGTTATGCTTGTTGATTTAGCAAGAAATGACCTGAGCAGGGTATGCAGCGATGTAGTGGTAAGTCATTACCGGGAAGTTCAATATTACAGTCATGTAATACATCTGGTAAGTGAAGTAACAGGCAATCTAGCGTCTTCGCAGAACCCTTTTCAATTATTGGCAAAAACTTTCCCGGCAGGTACGCTCAGCGGCGCTCCCAAATTTAAGGCCATGGAAATTATTGACTCATTTGAGCCTACCGAAAGAAGTTATTATGGTGGCGGGATTGGATTTATGGGCTTTGATGGTTCCTGTAATCATGCTATAATGATCAGAACATTTTTGAGTAAGGATAACACCCTCTTCTACCAGGCAGGCGCTGGTGTTGTGGCGGCAAGTGTTCCTGAAAGCGAATTGCAGGAAGTAAATAATAAACTAAACGCTTTAAAAAAGGCAATTGAAATAGCAGCAGAGATTTAGTGAATAAATAGTAATCATGTAAATACCCACTGTAAAGAAAAAAGAATGAGAATTTTAGTTTTTGACAATTACGATTCGTTTACCTATAACCTGGTGCATCTTGTGGAAAAACTCACAAGAACTAAAGTATCTGTTTTTCGTAATGATGAATTACCCATCGAAAAAGGAAAAGATTTTGATAAGATTATTCTTTCCCCCGGTCCTGGCATTCCATCAGAAGCAGGGATGCTTTTGCCGCTGATTAAAGAATATGCAGCCAGTAAATCCATCCTGGGGGTATGTTTAGGGCACCAGGCTATTGGGGAAGCATTTGGTGGAACCCTTACCAATCTGTCAACTGTTTATCATGGGCTGGCTACACCTATTCAAATCAAAAGTGAAAAATCCGCTCAAAAAAGCCGGTTATTTTCAGGATTACCCGATTCTATTCAGGTAGGGCGGTATCATAGCTGGGTAGTGGATGAAGCAAATTTCCCCGCTGAACTGGAAATCACTGCACGAGATGCTAATAACTATATTATGGCTTTACAACATACCCGGTATGATATTCAAGGTGTTCAGTTTCATCCCGAAAGTGTATTAACACCGGATGGTGAAAAAATAATTCAAAACTGGCTCGCTTCCTGATAGGTGAATTCGTTTAAAAATAAAAGATTATGAAAAAAATTCTGCAATATTTATTTGAATACAAAACACTTTCCCGCGAAAAAGCAAAGGAGATTTTGGTGAATATGTCGCGCGGGCAATATAATGAGTCTGAAATGTCAGCATTCATTACTGTCTTCCTGATGCGTTCCATTACCATTGAAGAACTTCAGGGCTTCCAGGATGCATTACTGGAACTATGTGTAAAAGTGGATCTGGGCCATTCCGTAATGGATATTGTAGGCACGGGTGGGGATGGTAAAAACACGTTTAATATATCTACGCTTTCCTGTTTTATAGTAGCGGGTGCCGGGCAAAAAGTGGCCAAGCATGGCAATTATGGGGCTACGTCTATCAGTGGTGCTTCTAATGTAATGGAACAATTGGGGTATACTTTTAAAGCAGATAATGCGGTTTTAAAGAAAGAACTGGAAACAGCCAATATCTGTTTTCTGCATGCACCACTGTTTCATCCTGCTTTGAAAATGGTGGGCCCCATCAGGAAAAACCTGGGTGTAAGAACTTTTTTTAATATGCTGGGGCCCATGGTAAACCCAGCCACACCCGCTTATCAATTGGTAGGTGTTTATAACCTGGAAATGGCCAGAATTTACAATTATCTTTTGCAGCAAAGTGGTAATGCTTTTACCATTATTCACAGCCTGGATGGGTATGATGAGATTTCTTTAACCAATGATACTAAAGTGATCACCAATAAAGGGGAAAGGGTTATGACACCCCTTCAATTGGGCAAAAGGATGGTTATGCCGGAAGATATTCATGGTGGAAACTCCGTTAAAGAAGCAGCCAAAATATTTACCCGTATCATTAAAGGAGAAGGCAGTTGGGCACAAAATGCAGTAGTGCTTGCCAATGCTGCCATGGCCCTATATTGTACCGGTAACTACGGAAATTATGAGGAAGCCTACCATTCTGCAGTTGACAGCCTGGAAAATGGTAAAGCATATCAATCATTACAAACACTAATCAGTCTGCAAGCCAAATGAATATTTTAGACACCATCATTGAACAGAAAAAAATAGAAGTAGCAGCCCGTAAACAGCTTACTTCCATACAGGAATTGGAAAACGGTCCATTCTTTACCAAAAAAGCATTGTCATTGCAACAATTTCTATTGGATAAGAATCGGACAGGTATTATTGCTGAATTTAAGAGAAAATCGCCCAGTAAGGGAATCATCAATGATAATGCGCAGGTGGAAGAAGTTACTGCTGCTTATGCAAAATATGGTGCTTCCGGGATATCTGTATTAACTGATGAACTGTTTTTTGGCGGAAGTCTCAACGATCTTTTGGCAGCAACCAGTAATCAAGTTCCTTTATTGCGTAAAGATTTTATGATAGATGAATACCAGCTGGTCGAAGCAAAAGCATTTGGTGCAGAAGTTATCCTGCTCATTGCCGCCTGCTTAAGCCCTGAAAAAGTAAAGGAAATGGCAGGTACGGCACGTAATCTTGGTCTGGAAGTGTTGTTGGAAATACATAATGATGAAGAACTCGAACATATTTGTGATGATGTTACGCTTGTTGGCGTGAATAACCGAAACCTGAAAACATTTGAAGTAAGTATAGAAAATTCACTAAAGCTTATTAACAAAATACCCAAAGAAAAGCCGGCAGTAGCAGAAAGCGGTATCAGTGATATTGATACTATTGTAACTTTACAACAGGCAGGTTTCAAAGGATTTTTGATTGGGGAAAATTTTATGAAACAGGCCAGTCCTTCGGTTGCTTTTGCTGATTTTGTAAATGCCCTTAACAATTCTATTGAAACAGGGAAAGGGGCACTTAAATAAAAACAATGGATCAACCGATACAGGACGCATCAATTAACGCAAAAAACAAGCCAACCACTGGGTTCAGGGGTATGCGTATAAAGGTTTGCGGAATGACCAGCTCAAGTCAGGTAGCAGAACTGGATGAACTGGGTGTTGAATTTGCAGGCTTTATATTTTACGCAAATTCTCCTCGGTATGTTTACCGGCACATGCCTGCTGCAGAAATCAAAAGGATTAAAGGAAAAGGAATTAATAAAGTAGGGGTATTTGTGAATGCCCCGGTAGAAGAAGTATTGAAAGCAGTAGATGATTGTGGATTATACCTCGTGCAGTTGCATGGAGATGAAACTCCTAAGTATTGTGAGAAAATCGCAGATTATGTAACAGTTGTAAAAGCTTTCAGAATGCGTGAGGATGATAATGTACTCTGGAAAATAAAAGATTACCGGGATATAGCTGATATGTTTCTATTCGATACGGAAGGCCCCGGCTATGGTGGAACGGGAAAAAAATTTAATTGGAATGGGTTAAAGGGTTTGAATATTGCGAAACCTTTTTTCTTAAGTGGCGGCATCGGCCCTGAAGATGTTGCAGCTTTAAAAGAGTTTGCAAATGATCCCGTATCAAAAGATCTTTTTTCAATTGATGTAAACAGCAAATTTGAAACATCTCCAGGGGTTAAGGATATGGACAAAATCAATGAGTTTATCCTGTCATTAAAAACTAAATAGAGATCTATATAAAATATATTTATGGCAACAGCGCAAAATTTTCAAAACCCAGATCTGCAGGGATATTATGGCAAATTTGGTGGTGCCTATATCCCGGAAATGTTATATCGGAATGTGGAAGAGTTAAAGGAGAGATACCTGGATATTATCTATGAGCCTTCCTTTCAAAAGGAGTTTCAACTATTGCTTAAAGACTATGTTGGCAGGCCCACACCGCTATTTTTGGCAGAAAGACTCAGTAAAGAATTCCAGGCATCTATTTATCTGAAACGCGAAGACCTTTGTCATACAGGTGCCCACAAGATTAATAATACCATCGGTCAAATTTTACTGGCCAGAAAACTGGGCAAAACCCGGATTATTGCCGAAACAGGCGCAGGGCAACATGGTGTAGCCACCGCTACGGTTTGTGCATTGAAAGGGATGGAATGTATTGTTTATATGGGTGAGAAGGATATTGAACGTCAGGCGCCCAATGTTGCCCGTATGCGCATGCTCGGAGCCAAAGTGATACCAGCCTTAAGTGGGAGTAAAACCTTAAAAGATGCTACGAATGAAGCGATTCGTGATTGGATCAATAATCCGGTAGATACACATTATATTATTGGTAGTGTGGTAGGCCCGCATCCTTACCCCGATATGGTGGCCCGGTTTCAAAGTGTGATCAGTGAAGAAACCCGGTGGCAGTTAAAAGAAAAAACCGGTAGCGAATTGCCCACACATGTAGTAGCTTGTGTAGGCGGTGGCAGTAATGCGGCAGGGGCTTTTTATCATTTTTTAAACGAGCCTTCTGTACAATTGGTAGCAGTTGAAGCAGCTGGCCATGGAGTAAATAGTGGCATGAGCGCTGCAACTACACAATTGGGAAAGCCAGGGGTTCTTCATGGCAGCAAAAGTCTGGTGATGCAAACAGAGGATGGCCAGGTGGTAGAGCCGCATAGTATTTCTGCCGGACTTGATTATCCCGGTGTAGGTCCATTGCATGCAAACCTGTTTGAAAGCGGTCGGGGTACTTTTTTAAGTGCAACAGATGAAGAAGCATTGGCCTCGGCTTTTCATATTAGTAAAACAGAAGGCATTATTCCGGCATTAGAAACCGCCCATGCTTTTGCTGTTTTAGGAAAACTGAATTTGAAAACATCTGACAGGGTGGTGATTTGTTTAAGTGGGAGAGGCGATAAAGACCTGGCAACTTATATGAGATCAATGGGCCTTGCATAAAGGTTCGGATAATGAATATATAAAGCATGTATGGAATGAGCAGATTAGGAAATTTATTTTCTGAAAAGAAAAAGCAAGTGTTGAATGTGTATTGCACTGCGGGCTATCCCGAGATCAAGAGTACATTGCCCATCATGAAAGCACTCCAGGATAGTGGAGTGGATATCATAGAACTGGGAATGCCTTACAGCGATCCATTAGCAGATGGGCCGGTGATACAAGCGAGTGGAACTAAAGCTTTGGAAAATGGAATGACCATTCATCTTCTTTTTGAACAATTAAAGAATTTCAGGAAAAGCATAGACATACCTGTGATTCTGATGGGTTATATGAACCCGGTTTTACAATTTGGGTTTGAGGAATTTTGTAAAACAGCTGCATCTGTAGGTATTGACGGGTTGATTCTTCCAGACCTCCCGGAATATGAATTTGAAACTGAATATGGGGCCATCATAAAAAAATACGGGCTTGATTTTACATTCTTGGTTACACCGGAAACATCAGTAGAAAGAATTAAAAAACTGGATTCACTAAGCACTGGTTTTTTATATGCTGTGAGTTCTTCAGCTACTACAGGTAGTGATAAGGATTTTACTGCAGTTGAAAAATATCTTCAAAAATTGCAGTCATTGGAACTAAAAAACCCTGTGTTGGTGGGCTTTGGGATAAAAGACAAAGCAACTTTTCAATCCGCTTGTAAATATGCAAATGGAGCAATTATAGGTACCGCATTTATCAAAATATTGGAAGGAGAAAAAGATATCATATCCGTGACGAATCATTTTATCAAGGCGATAAAAAACTGAGCGACAAACGGGACTCGAACCCGCCACCTTCAGTTTGGGAAACTGATACTCTACCGGATGAGCTATTGTCGCTAAAAGCGTAAATAAATGTACAATGAAATTGGTAATTGTCAAATACAATGCAGGAAATATTCAATCGGTACTTTATGCACTGGAACGGATAGGCATGGAAGCGGTGGTTACTGATGATCATAGGCAGATTATGTCTGCCGATAAAGTCATATTCCCCGGAGTAGGCGAAGCCAGTACTGCCATGGGGTATTTACAGGAAAGAGGATTGGATAATATTATCAAAAACCTTGAGCAACCCGTTTTGGGAATTTGTTTGGGAATGCAATTACTATGTAGGTATAGTGAAGAAAACGACACTACCTGCATGGGCGTTTTTGATACAACGGTAAAAAAGTTTACAGGACAATTAAAAATACCTCAAATCGGATGGAATAATGTAGAAGAAGCCAAAGCTCCACTTTTCACCGGGTTAGCTGCTAATTCTTATTGCTATTTCGTGCATAGTTATTATGCAGAATTATGCAACCAGACAGCCGCAGTAACAGAATACGGTGTTCGCTTCAGTAGTGCGCTTCAAAAAAATAATTTCTACGGTGTTCAGTTCCACCCCGAAAAAAGCGCAAAAGCAGGGGAACAAATACTCACTAACTTCTTAAACCTGTAAATCATTTTGCGCTATAGCAAATTTTTAATTGTTAATTATGAACTATTAATTACACATGCAGATTATCCCCGCCATAGATATTATTGATGGAAAATGTGTTCGCCTGACACAAGGCGATTACGATCAGAAAACGATTTACCATGAGAGTCCTTTGGAAGTTGCCAAAGAATTTGAAGAGGCGGGTTTACAGCGCTTGCATTTGGTGGACCTGGATGGAGCAAAGGCAGGTGCGGTTCAAAATTGGAAAGTGCTGGAAACCATAGCCAAAAAAACTTCTCTTCAGATTGATTTTGGAGGAGGCATTAAAACAGAAGCCGATCTTCAAAAAGTATTCGATGCGGGGGCCAATTTTGCTACCATTGGTAGTCTTGCTGTTAAGAACCCCGAAATTTTTTCGAATTGGCTGCAAAAATACGGCCCTGAAAAATTTCTATTGGGTGCAGATGTAAAAGGAGAAATGATTGCAGTGAGCGGCTGGTTAGAAACTTCAGAAGAACTTGTTTACGATTTTATACAACAATATTTAGATAAAGGGATTCAGCAATTATTCTGTACAGATATCAGTAAAGATGGTAAACTGGAGGGACCATCAATAAACCTATACAAAGAAATTATTCGAAAATTTCCTTCACTCTATTTTATTGCTAGTGGTGGAGTTGCCAATGTGGATGATCTTTACCAGCTTAAAGAAATAGGATGCAAAGGCGCGATAGTTGGTAAAGCGATCTATGAGGGAAGAATAACATTACAGGAATTGGCAAAAGTAAATGGATAATCAAATCAGTATGCTGACAAAAAGAATTATTCCCTGTTTGGATATTAAAGATGGCCGCACTGTAAAAGGCGTCAATTTTGAAAATATCCGTGATGCCGGTGACCCGGTAGAATTGGGTGCTTTCTATGCAGCGCAGGGAGCAGATGAATTGGTATTCCTCGATATTACTGCCACTGTTGAAAAAAGAAAAACGCTTAGCCAGTTAGTAAACCGGATATCACATCATATCAATATCCCTTTTACTGTAGGTGGGGGCATCGGTAGTATAGAAGACGTAAGCGTGCTTTTGCAAAATGGGGCAGATAAGATATCAGTGAATACAGCGGCTTATAAAAAGCCAGCTTTGATAGAAGAACTTGCCCGTGAATTTGGGAGTCAATGTGTGGTTCTTGCAATAGATACTAAACTGGAATCGAATGGGGAATGGTATGTTTACCTGAATGGGGGTAGACTGAAAACTGAAACCCGGTGCATCGACTGGGCAAAACAAGCCGTAAATGCAGGAGCTGGTGAAATTTTATTGACTTCGATGAATCATGATGGCACAAAACAGGGTTTTGCATTGGATATTACCGGAACTTTGTCTAGGCTTTTACCTATTCCGGTGATCGCTTCTGGTGGAGGTGGAACTGGGGAGCATTTTGTAGATGTATTTACTGTAGCCTGCGCTGATGCAGCATTGGCGGCAAGTATTTTCCATTTTAAAGAAATCGCAATTCCTGATCTGAAAAATTATTTGTTTTCAAAAGGAATCAGGGTCAGAATATAGGAAGGTTTTCGAGGATAGGGTTCTCAGATTATCTTATCCAGTTGACAACAAGAAGCACAAAAATGATTATTCAGTTATAAAGGCAGCAAATATATGCAACCAGATTTTTCAAAATATGCGGATGGGTTGGTTCCGGCTATCGTGCAGGATGTAGATACACATAAAGTATTGATGCTTGGCTTTATGGATGCAGCAGCATTGGAGAAAACATTACAAACAGGAAGAGTAACATTTTATAGTCGGAGCAAACATCGCTTATGGACCAAGGGAGAGGAAAGTGGTCATTTTCTGGAATTACGCAGTCTGACGGAAGATTGTGATAAAGATACCCTACTGATCAAAGCCCATCCATTGGGCCCGGTTTGTCATACAGGAGCCGATACCTGCTGGGATGAGGTAAATCGTCCCGATAATTTTCTGCTTTATCTGGAAGATATTATCAGGCTCCGCAAACAGGCTTCTCCGGAGGAATCCTATGTAGCCAGACTTTTCGGTAAAGGCATCAACAAAATTGCCCAGAAAGTAGGTGAAGAAGCAGTAGAATTGGTAATTGAGGCAAAAGATGATAATGAGGAACTTTTTTTGAACGAAGCCGCAGATCTTTTGTTTCATTATTTACTTTTGCTTAACGCCAAAGGGTATAAATTGCAGAACGTAGTTGATATTTTACAAAAACGCCATTCCGATTAATATGAAAAAGCTTCTCATAATTATTTGTATTCCAATCCTGGGTATGGCCCAGTCTACTGAAGGATTTGTGATCAAAGGCAGCTTTACCGGACTGAAAGACAGTACCACCGTATTCCTGATGAACGAAAGTGATGGCAAAACGGTGGCATCGGATATCGTAAAAAAGGGGGCGTTTACTTTGAAAGGGAAAATAGCCGACCCTGATCTATTTCTCCTGGGATTTAGCGGATTTAAAGAAGGGGTAGAGGTATTTATTCATAATGAATCAGTAAATATTTTCGGAGATGTAAATGACCTTAGGAATGCAAAAATCAAAGGCGGGGCTTTGCAGGAGGACTTTCTTTCATTCAAAGAAAAGATTATCCCTTATATCGATAGATTGAGAGTAGTTGGGCCCTTAATTACCTCAGAAACCAATGCAGCAAAAAAAGATTCTCTTGTCAGAGATTATAATTCTCTAAAGACGCAGGCTTTACAGGCTACTACATTGTTTACCAAAAGCAAACCTGCCTCGCCTATCAGTAGTTTTTTATTGGTAGTGATGATGCCTGGAATGGAAAGTCTTGAAGATCTGGAAAACCGCTACAATCAGTTGCAGGGACCAGCTAAAAAAGGACTCTATGCCCGTAAAATTGAGCAGGTAATCAATGAATCCAGAATGGCACAGGTAGGAAAAGTAGGAACACAGGCAGTGGATTTTACTCAGAAAGATGTAGATGGCAAACCTATATCACTATCTTCTTTTAAAGGAAAATATGTTTTAGTAGATTTCTGGGCAAGTTGGTGCAGACCCTGCAGAGCAGAGAACCCGAATGTTGTAAATGCATACAACACGTATAAGCAGAAAAATTTTACAGTATTAGGTGTATCTCTCGATCAGGCAAAACCCAACTGGATACAGGCTATTCAGGCAGATAACCTCACCTGGACGCATGTTAGTGACCTTCAATACTGGAATAATGCAGTAGCTCAGCTATATCATATTCAAAGTATCCCGGCAAATATGCTTATTGATCCAACCGGAAAAATTATAGCTCGGGATCTTCGTGGCGAAGACCTAAACCGCAAACTAAGCGAACTATTAAAATAATCTGTGCAAATCCGTGCATCTGTGGCTAAAAAATAACCAGATTATACCTTAAAAAGTCTTTCATACAAATCCTCCTCAAACCCAATCACCACCACCTTCCCATCTATTTCTATCAATGGTCGCTTAATAGCACTTGTTTTCTCAATCAATAGTGAAATAGCAGATTTTTCAGATCGGATAGAATTTTGAAGCGATTCATCCAATTGCTTCCAGGTAGTTCCTTTCCGGTTAAGCAATAATTCCCACCCAACCTGCTTACTCCATCCACTCAATTTCGCAGAGTTGATCCCTTTCTTTTTATAATCATAAAACTCGTAAGCAATATTTTGTTCCTGTAACCAGGTAACGGCCTTTTTAACCGTATTGCAGTTGGGTATTCCATAAACGATATACATATTCACCGATTGTGATGACAAAAATAGCCGGAGAAATACAATTATTTGAAAAAATAGCAGGTTATAGCTTATTTTGCTGCCTAGCAAACTTTCATGTATAAATGGATTCTGGCACTTACATTGTTAGGTTTCAGTTTGCACAGCAGTGCGCAAACTAAGAGTAGTAAGGAAAAAAAGCAAACGGGAATTATTTCAGGGAATGTGCAGGATGGTAAATCCGGCAAACCACTTGCGTATGCAACCATCATTCTGACTATTTCAGGTGATTCACATCCTCTGTTCACCACAGCCACAGATCAAAATGGCGTTTTTGAGTTTAAAAAACTTGATTATGGATACTATCGTATTGTGATCAATACAGTTGGCTATGCGAAAACCGGCATGGATAGTATTCATTTACGAGCAGAAAGAAATGAATTTAATCTTGGCGACCTTTTGTTGAAAGAGGTTTCTAATTCATTGAATGAGGTAGTGGTGTATTCAGAAAAACCCCTGATTGAAAATAAAGACGGTAAGATTGCTTATAATGTAGCCGAAAGTCCCTTGAGCAATGGTAGCAACGCATCTGAAATGTTGAAAAACATGCCCCTGGTAAATGCCAACCCGGATGGTACTTTATTACTTCGCGGAAAGGAGCCACTTATTTTAATGGATGAAAAGCCGGTAAATGTATCTGGGCAACAGCTCTCAGATCTTTTGGAAAGCCTGCCTGCTAATGTGATTGATAAAGTAGAGATCATGCTGAATCCACCACCCGAATATGCCACTTACCCAGGAGGTGTTATCAATATTGTTACCAAAAAAGGGCGAATAGGCATATACGAAAGAATTACCGCCAGCGGAGGAACAAGAGGAGAAGGTAATTTATATGGTAATTATAACTATCGTACCGGTAAATTGAATTTCAATGCGAATGTTGGATTGGGAACTGGAGAAGGAGTTGGCAATTCCTATTCTCATAGAGAAAATTTTTACAGCGATTCTGTTAACTATTTTTATACCCAGTCCTCTTACCATAATCGTAACTGGTATCCGAATACCAGAATTCAAACCGACTACGATTTTAATAAGCGAAATTCTATGAGTTTTGTTTATCAGGGTAACATGAGTTTTGCGAATAATAACAGTACAAGCCTTTTCAGTAACCTGGATAGTCTGCACAATGTGTATGGAGCCAGCTCACGGAATAGTCATTATAACGGCAATTCCTATAACCATGGATTTTCAGCTTCTTACCAATGGAAGGGAGTGAATCCGGTAGAAAAACTTCAGGTGTTTGCAGGATATAATATCAGCAAGAATGATAACGACAGAAATTTTTACCAACAGTTTTTGCAAAACGATTTTCTGCCAACAGGTCTTGACTCAACGCAAATTCAACTTACGAATAACTATGTAACTTCCTATTATATAAACACCTATTACAATAAGCCTTTAAATGATACGGGTACCACTTTTCTAACTTCGGGTATTACCTATTCTTCCAATTCATACCATAATATTTTAAATACCAGTTTTTTAAGTGGACTTAGTCAAACATATATACCCAACACACTGCTGAGTAATGATTTTTATTTTAATCAATCTATACTAACGGCAAGAGTAGGTCTGGTATTGGCCCTGCCATTTCAATGGCGAATGATTACCGGTGTGCAGGCAGAATATACGGCAACTGATTTTCAGTTTATAAAAGGCAATGCTCCCAATGCCAATAATGGGTATTGGCGGCTGTTACCGAATATCACTTTCAGAAAGGATCTTTCAAAAATGTTCAATGTTTCGTTGACATTCAGAGAAACCATTCGCAGACCCGGAATCACGGAATTGAATCCAAGTATCGATTATGGAGATCCGTATAATATCCGGTTTGGTAATCCCTACCTCTCACCTTCACTGATTGATAATTTTGATCTTAGTATTGGCTATTCAGACAAAAAATTAAGTATGAATGCCTCGTTGGGGTACAATCGGGATAAAAACGTTTTCAACTCGATCCGGACGCTGGTGGATAGCGGCAAAACCCAAACTACCTATAAAAATATTTCAAACCAACAGGAATTTGGAGCCAGTCTTTGGGCAGGAATTACTGTAACAAAGGAATTCAGGGTAAATGTAAGCGGAGGCTATAATTATACTCAGTTTAGTGATATTGAAAAGCAACTATATCTCTATCACGATGGGGGGAGTATCTATTCATCATTGAATTATAGTTATTCTCCCGATAACCTTACCATCATCGAAGCCAATAATAGATATAACCGCTTTGCCAGTCCGCAGGGAAATTCTCGAAGCAATATCAATATGAGTATCAGTATCCAACGAAAATTCTTCAATAAAAAATTGATGATTGGTCTATCTGCATTGGATCCATTTGGATCTCAGATCTATCATAGCAATACCTATGCACCTAATTTTGCAATTGAAAGTTATAGTACCAGCAATACCCGTAATTATCGCTTAACAATTAGCTACCAAATCAGCAGAAGCTTTATGAAAAGCGATCTGGATGATAAGCAGAAAAAACAGGCTTTAGACAGGTTGAAAAAAAGTAAATAGGTCCTGAATGAATAACAGACTAAGCCTCGGTAAGTTGTTTAACAGGTATTTTAGCCGACAGCCAACTATCCTTAACTGGAATAATCCATTTCTCCAATAAAGAGGCTTTGTTTAAGACCAGGTTATTGAAATACAAAGTATCCGCATCAATAAAGTGGTTCTCAAAAGCGTATCCCAATTGCGGTAAAGGAAGGGTTTGTATATTTTCTTTTATAACAAATGCGAGGTTTTGTCTGTTAAACATATCCACTTTAAAAAGTTCTTCTATCTTTTTAATCAAATGAACCGAGCTGTCGGTGCTGCAACCACTTACACCAGTAAAAGTTTCATCTGCCATTAATACAATAAACTGCCCAAACAATAAATTAGCGTAACCCTTTACAGGCGTTCCGTGAGTATTCCATTTTTGAAGAAAATCAGTTAACAGCAATTCAATTTCAAGTGCCTCACTAATCGAAAATAGACGGTTACTCTGGTAGATCCATACTCTTGAACTGGGATGAAAATCTTCCGGGATTAAATGTTTGTAAGCAAGATTCATAGAGTAAAAATACTGATTTTGCAATTGAAAATGGAAGGAATCTCAGTTCAATAGCTATTCCATTTCCGTTAAGATCATCTCCGCAATATCCATCACAGCCACATCATTCTCTTTTTCTCTATTTTTTACTCCATCAGTCATCATGGTATTACAGAATGGACAGGCAGCCGCTATAAACGAGGCACCGGTTTCCAGCGCTTCATCTGCCCTTTCCATATTGATTCTCTTCTGTCCTGGTTCATCTTCCTTAAACATTTGTGCTCCACCTGCACCGCAGCATAGTCCATTGCTGCGACAACGTTTCATTTCAACCAGTTCAGCATCCAATGCTTCCAACACTTTCCGTGGGGCTTCATAAATATGGTTAGCGCGTCCCAGGTAACAACTGTCATGATAAGAAATTTTCTTTCCGGAAAAACTTCCTTTTTCTTTCATTTTTATTTTTCCTTCCTCTATCAACTGCTGGAGGAAACCGGTATGGTGGGTTACTTCATAATGGCCACCTAGTTCCGGGTATTCATTTTTCAGGGTATTAAAACAATGCGGACAGGTAGTAACAATCTTTTTGATACCATAGCCATTTAATACCTGAATATTCTGGTAAGCCATCATTTGAAATAAGAATTCATTACCTGCACGTCGCGCAGGGTCACCAGTGCAGGCTTCTTCTTTACCCAGTATGGCATATCGGATGCCCACTTTATCGAGAATAGCTGCAAACGCTTTGGTTATTTTTTGTGCACGCTGGTCAAAACTACCCGCACAGCCTACCCAGAATAATATTTCAGGCGTTTCACCCGCCATCATCAGTTCTGCCATTGTATGTACTTTCATACCCGAAAATTTATACGAAATTAGGAGAAATCGAAGGAATAATAGATATAGAATGCAGAATGAGAAATCAAGGAGTAAGAGAGATTCTTTCCATATAATCTAAGCCAGCGCATCTGTCATTCGCATTCTTATCGTATTTTCCGTTCCTATGGTCTATATCATTTTTATGGGTTTCCTGGTTAGCTTCCTTGGCCAGTTGCCCCTTGGAAATATGAGTTTTACTTCCACACAAATCTGTATACAGGAAGGCTTCCTGTCTGCCTGGAAATTTGCTATTGGCGTAGCGATTGTTGAAATGATTTATCTCCGCTT
This sequence comes from uncultured Bacteroidota bacterium, assembly GCA_903926855.1. Lineage (GTDB taxonomy): Bacteria > Bacteroidota > Bacteroidia > Chitinophagales > Chitinophagaceae > Sediminibacterium. The sequence goes on from CAIYKV010000031.1 coordinate 18,493, forward strand.
TGCTTTAAAAGGCATGGATTGGGTTGTACAGCATCGTCCTTTTTTTATAGCACTTGGTTGGGTTACGGTTATTCTTTTTCTCTTTCTGGGTATCATGTCTTTTATCTCTGCCAGAAAGGAAAAATTAGGCACCAAAAAGAAATCCTTCCTGTTGGATAATAAGCTAAACAGGTTTGTGCTTGGCTTGAGTATGAGCGCCCTGAATCCATTACAAATCCCGTTTTGGTTTTTATGGACATCCACCCTTATTCAGGCAAAAGTGTTACCCGTTACAACTACTTGTTTCAATAGTTTTACGATAGGTGCTGGGGTAGGCACTCTGGGAGGATTAGCTGTATATATACACGGAGGAAATTGGCTGGTTACCAAAATGAAAACCAGTAACCATACAATGAACAAAATCATGGGGATCATCTTATTGATTACTGCTTTGATTCAGTTGTACAGGATGGTCTATAAGCCTTGGATTTAATTTGAAAATTTGAAAATTGGGTAATTTGAAAATTCATTACAAACAAGCGGGATGAAAAGTTAACCAGAAGTTGATGAACCTTACTCAAATAATTTACCCAGATGAATATATCTTCCCAATATCCCCAACCATTATTCCTAATTCCTTATTCGACATTCCTTATTCCTTATTCGATATCCCTTATCCACTGATCTCTGTCATCCGGCGAAAATTTCCAGGGGGCAAAATTGTTTTCGATATTGCTGAAAGTACTATTCCATTCCTGGGGGGCATTGCTTTCTTCCATGATAAGTGATCGACGTAACTCTAAAATGATTTCAAGTGGAGAAATGCTAACCGGGCATTGTTCTACACAGGCATTACAGGTGGTACAGGCCCTTAATTCTTCAATAGTGATATAAGTATGTAGCAACGATTTTCCATCATCTACAAACTGCTTATGGGTATTTATATTCTTACCTACTTCTTCGAGTCTGTCGCGTGTGGCCATCATGATCTTTCTGGGGCTTAATAGCTTGCCGGTAATATTAGCGGGACAAGCAGCAGTGCACCTGCCACATTCTGTGCAGCTATAGGCATCCAACAGGTTTTTCCAGCTTAGTTCAAATACATCTTTAGCCCCAAAATGAGCGGGAGGAGCGGCATCATTTGGTGCAGTTTCTGGTTGCATGGCATACAATACTTCATTTTGTACAGCAGGCATATTATTCATTTTACCCTGTAATTCGAGTCTGGCATAATAGGCATTCGGGAAAGCCATAATAATATGCAGGTGCTTCGAATAAGGCAGGTAATTCAGAAATACAAAAATTCCCGTGATATGAAACCACCAACAGGTCCTTTCTAATATTACCAGACTGGATTGTGACATGCCGGAAAAAACAGGGGCAATTTTTTGTGAGAAAAAGAAAACCCCGGTTATATGATAATGCTCATTGCCACTGGCTTGCAATAATTGATCGGTCGCATTCATGATGAGAAACAGGCTCATCAATATGATTTCAGTAATCAATATATAATTCGCATCTGATCTTGGCCAGCCATCGAGGTCCTTACTAATGAAACGTTTCAGCTTTATCAGATTTCTCCTTAAGAGAAACACGATACATACTGCAATTACCCCAACGGCTAGAAACTCGAAACCATTGATCAGCCAGTTATAAAGAGATCCTAATGGAGCGGCAAATAAGCGGTGTGTACCGAATACCCCATCCAGGATAATTTCCAGCACTTCCAGATTGATGATAATAAAACCGGCATAAATAACCAGGTGCATAATGGCAACCAGCGGGTTTTTGAACATCTTTTTCTGTCCCAATGCCAATAAAAGCAGATTTTGGATTCGTTTTCCAGGTTGATTGTTCAGGTTTTCGGGTTTACCTAAGAAGATATTTCTTCTGATCTCAGCTATTTTTCTTGAAAAAATGCCAATCCCGGCAATAGAAAGTACCAGAAATATTATTTGGGGTAGATAGTGCATACCTTAGAGTTAATATGCTAAGTTAGCGGTTTTGGGAGTCTGGCAAACAGGATCACAGTATGCTTTTATTGTTATTACATTTGAAACCTAAATAGAGGGGTATGTCTGGAAAAAATTATATTCTGAACAAGGAAATGGCGGATCAGAAATTGCAGCGTATGGTGCTGGAATTGGCCGAGGACCTTAGTGGAGATTCTGTCCCGGTAATCATTATCGGAATCAGGAATAGCGGAACTGTTATCGCCGAAAAAACAGGGGCAGCTTTGAAGGAATACCTGAGCAATCCTATACAAATCATTTCAATACTGTTGGATAAAGATCACCCTACTACCGTTGA
>CAIYKV010000032.1 GCA_903926855.1 uncultured Bacteroidota bacterium
ATCTCCTCTTTGGCTCGTTGAAAGAAATTATCATCAGTAATGGCCATCCATTGCTGAATACCTGCATTATTTACCAATACAGATAAATCAGGATGATTTTCTGCCACCCAATGATAAAGTGCTATTCTTTCCGCTTCTACAGAAAGATCACAAACTTTGGTGATAACAGGGGGAAACTTTTCGGAAACTTCTTGTAATACCGATTGCCTTCTACCGCATACGATTACGGTATTGCCTTCCTTAATAAATCTTTCGGTTAGTCCTAATCCAATTCCACTGGCACCACCGGTAATCAGGATTTTATTATTTGCTAATTGCATGAATATTTTTTGATGTGAAAGTATGGGTTATCATTGAAACTGGTGGTAGAATAACTATTGATTTTATTCTAGTAAAGGTAAAATCGTATCTATTTCAATAATGGATTCATTCAATGGACTAAGGGTTTTATCTGCCAGAACAGTTCCTAATTTTCTAAAATTAAATTTATCGCTGAATTGCGTGTAGGCAAAACGGATCATTTTTAATAATTCCTGCGGGTCAATGACATCTTCCAGATCAATTACATAAGAATTCTCTCCCACATATTCCAATACGAGTTGCTCATTAATAGTAAAATGACAGGTAAATCTGCAGGCGATCCCCTTTTTGGTAGAAGCTCTTTTGCGCATCACATCGAAATTCGTAAATGATTTAATGGAAGCATCCTTGGTTACAGGTAATGCAGGTGGATGATAATGCCAGGTGGTTACCAGCATTTCTGTTTGTTCAATCATAGGGATAGTATTAGAAATTACTTTGTAATGGCAGTTGTAAATATTTCAAATTTCTTATAAATGATATTTTTGTCTAATGGTTTAATTGTTGAATGGCTGATTACTATTTCTGTTCAATTGGGTAACATTCACTCTGACTAGTAATCGTTGATGTTAATTTTGCTGTTTCTGTTAAAAATACTAAAGAGAGTATAAAATAAAAAAACTTGAAAGTCAAGGTTCCTGTTGAATCTGTCGACCCTGACAATCATATTTTTAGCCTTATACTAAATTGAAATTCATTTAATAGTTAACTTCTTTTTACTCATATACAGGTAATCTTTTTTCTATTTGCTTAATTCCAATATGTATTCGCCTTTAGCGGGTATGGTTATAGCATTTGTCAGGGCAAATGATTTTGCGGTGATTACATCCTTGCCTGTTGTGTACTTTGCAATGATATCACTAAAGCGATCCATTTTTACTGTTTGGTCTTTCAAAGCACTATTTAGAATCACCATAACGGTATGATCCCCCTTTATACGTGCATATACATAAATCCCGTTATAAGGTGCATAATGCATTAGTGTTCCCTGTTTAACGGCAATACTTGTTTTGCGCCACTGCAATAACTTTTGCATGTAGTCCCATGCCTCATTCTGCATATCGGTACGTCCGATTTTTGAAAACTGATCTATTTTATCATCAGGCCAACCTCCCGGAAAATCCTTTCTTAAGTTTCCGTCGCCTTCTTGTTTATTGCCTGTCATTAAAACTTCGGTGCCGTAATATATTTCGGGTATACCGCGCATAGTCAATAAAAATGCAAGGCCCTGTTTGTAGCGTAATAGATCGCTATCCTCTTTCCTTACAATCCGACTCATATCATGATTGTCTAAAAATATCAGGAGACTATAGGGGTCCGGGTAAACAAAATCCTGCGCTATATCTTCAAAAATATTACTTAAATATCCATTGTCAGTTGTGCCGCTAAAAGCATCATTTTGCATAATAAGCGTTAGCGAAAAATCCATGGGTGATTTTAAACCGGGATTTTTTTTACTAAGAATAGAATTTTTTTGCCACCAGGCTGATGAGCTGGTTTTATTATACCAGGTTTCGCCGGTAATATTGAAATTGGGATATTCGTCATAGACCTCTTTATTCCAACGCGCCAGAAAATCAAAATCCATGTATGAATAAGTATCTTGTCGGATGCCATCAATACGAGCATATTCTATCCACCAGATACTGTTTTGTATTAAATAGGTAGCCAGATGTGGGTTGCGTTGGTTCATATCCGGCATTTGACGGGCAAACCAACCATGTAAAAAAGTATTTCTTTCAGTGGGGGAGGCGTGAATATCCATTACTGACACGGTAGCATGATTGGTTTGCATAAAAACACCATTGTTGTTTATCCAATCTTTTGAGGGAAGATCTTTCATCCACCAGTGTGAACTTCCACAATGGTTTAGAACCATGTCCATCACCATTTTCAAGCCTTTTTTATGGGCTGTTTGTGTAAGCGTTTTAAATTCCTCATTGCTCCCAAAACGAGGATCCATTTTATAAAAATCAGTTATGGCATATCCATGGTACGAGCCTCCGGGCATTTTATTTTCCTGCGTAGGATTAAGCCATATGGTAGTAATGCCCAGGTCTCTTAAATAGTCCAGATGTTTCGATATCCCTTCCAGGTCACCGCCGTGGCGAGCGTTTGCATTTTGACGGTTAGCTTTCACTCCCTCAAAGTCATCATTAGCAGGATTACCATTCGCAAAACGATCAGGGGTAATCAGGTATAAAACATCAGAAGGTTTAAAGCCCATGGCACCGCTTTTATCAGTACGCGCTTTTATAGGATAGTGATAAGTAAATGTATCCTTACCATCTGTAAAGTGAATCGGCGCTAAGCCCGGTTTTGTACCCGTCGCAATCGTTAGATAAACAAAAATATAGTTCGGACTTTCAACCTTAGCAACTTCTTTTAGGGTAATACCAGGATAATTTATGGCCACTTTGGCATTGCCGATATTGGGCCCGTAAACCAGTATCTGCAGTGTTTTATTTTTCATACCAACCCACCAATTTGCCGGCTCTATACGTGTTATTTGGATAGCTTTTGCAGTGGGCGCCAGTAAAAGGGTAAATGCATACAGAAAAAAGACAACGACCTTACTATTCATCATCCTGAGTTTTAAAAAACTTCCTGAATTATTATTTGACATATTTAGTAAAGTGATTCTTATAATTTATGTAGATAAAATATAAATCATTCCACATGTAAAAGACATTTCTGAAAATGACCAGAAATCATCCATTACAATGACACTGAATTGAACTCGAAGTTGAAAGAAGAGTACAAATTATTCCTAACCTTCTTGTATGTAGGAACCTGATTTTCTATTTAATACTTTCTAAAGGTATTATTTCCACAAGTAAATCATAAATCAAAATTTCTAAAACAACAAAACCCTTACTAAATAAGGGTTTTAATTTAAAATTGTGGTCCCGACAAGAATCGAACTTGTATCTAAAGTTTAGGAAACTTCTATTCTATCCATTGAACTACGGGACCAGTATTCTGCTTTTTAAATATCGCCTTCCGGCAGCAGTTTTAAAATATTTTTCTCTTTCAATTGATTCTTTTTCAGTTTCAAATTGTTCTATATATACTAAAATAAACGGGGTATATTTTTTAATTGATTTTGTCATCCCTGAATTATGTTCCCCAAGTCTTTTTTCCAAATTGCTAGTATGCCCTTTGTAATAATAATTAAATTCACCACTTTTAATTACATATGCAAAAAACATATTTATCATTTTTATTTCTAAGAACTTGTATCAAAAGTTTAGGAAACTTCTATTCTATTCCCGCCCGAACGCCAGCCACTCATACTTTTTGATTCCAAAAGTTCAGGCAGGCGGGCATTGAACTACGGGACCGAGTAGGTTTGGGGTTTGGTGTTAAAAGTTTGGGGTTGAGTTAGCCAAACACCAAAAGCCAAAAGCCAAAAGCCAAAAGCCAAAAGCCAAACCTTCCAAGGCCTGCAAAAATAATAGATTCTCCTATTCCTCCTTCAATAGTTTTCTTGCGTACATTCAGCATAAAATTGCTTTATGAGAAGATATATGCCAGGTATTGCCTGTTTATTGCTTTTATTGCTGTCAGCACAATTGTTTTCTCAAACCAAACCCAAAGCCCAGCTTAACCATGTGGCTATTTTTGTGGTAGATGTACAGAAAACGGGTAGTTTTTATAAGGAATTTTTCCAGTTAGATACCATTCCCGAGCCTTTTCATGATGGAAAACATATTTGGTTCTCTATTGCCCCCGGTGTGGCCATGCATGTAATACAGGGTGCCGACAAACCCAAAGAATATTACCAAAATAACCATATCTGTTTTAGCGTACCCTCAGTAGAAGCTTTTGTGCAGAAACTAAAAAGCAAACAAATGAACTGGTATAACGCAGTGGGCACCCTGGGCGTTGTCACTACCCGCGTTGATGGCGTAAAACAAATCTGGATCACTGATCCGGATGGATATTGGCTGGAAGTGAATGATGCGAAATTTTAAGGTAATTAATGGCTGAATGGCTGAATTGTTACATGGTTATTGGTATATAAAACTGAATAGTCAGACTTATTAAGTAAGCAGACACCATCAAACAATTCAACCATTTCGCAATAAAACCATTAAGCAATGTAACAATCAAACAATGTAACCATTTAGCAATATAACCATTTAACCATACTTGTTTCCCCCTTAACCTCTTATATTTGCCCTCCGAATAAAGCATCTATGAAATTTTATAATATATTAATCAAATACCGGTTCTGGTTAGGATTATTGTCTATTGCACTGGCGGTTACCATTAATGTAACCAGTGGATTCTGGCCTTCTTTTGTTTTGTATTTTATTGGGGTGATAGCATTGGCCAGCCATTTTTTTATCGGGCCCATGAGACTGATCCAGGAGCCCATGGAAGCGGGAAATATTGAAGAAGTGGAAAGGATTCTGGCTACTATCTGGTATCCCGGACTTTTATATAAACCCGTTCGTTCTACCTATTATACGATCAAGGGCAACCTGGCCATGATGAAACAGGATTTTACCACTGCAGAAATGCACCTGAAAAAAAGCTCCGAACTGGGTTCACCTATGCCGGAAGCCGAAGGGGCAAATAAACTCCAACTGGGTATGATGGCCATGCAGCGTGGCGATCTGAAACAGGGTGAAAATTATATCCGTGCGGCCATCCGTGCAGGAATACCCGATAAAGAAAGCGAAGCCGTTGCTTACCTGAGCATGTGCCAGATCTTCATGAATAAACGTGAATTCAAAGCCGCCAAAGACTTCTACCGAAGAGCCAAAGCCTGTAAACCCAAAACGAAACAGGTACTCGACCAGGTAAAAGAGATCGAAAAATACATATCCAGAATGCCAGGATAAGTCTTGTTTTGGTTTTCCCTTTCCGAATAAATCCCCTCATTTTGGTATCCCCCTTGGCCTTTATGTTTTGGTGTGCCCTTCTTCTATGCTTCACCGTTCTTCGCATTGCAAAAAATGAGCATTCTCCTTATTTCCTTCGTATTTCCTTCGTGTTTCCTTCGGTTACAACCGAAGCCGCTTCGATTATAACCGAAGCGGCTTCGATAATTGTTCGGGTACAATCGAAGGAAACACGAAGGAAATACGAAGGAAATACAAAGGAAACACGACACAAATACAAATAAACTCCGCCCTGCCTGACCAACATCATAAAAAAATAATCTCCCAATCCCTAGATTTGATACATGAATAAAAGGAGTAAACTACAAAAACTGGTGCTGGTCTGTCTGATCTGCGCAATGGTTGCTTTTCTGATCACCTTACTGGCACTGGGGTTTACCAAAAAATAAAACGATACGTATGAAAAAAAACATGGGAAACCTGGACCGCGCACTTCGCGTTCTGGCAGCAATTCTTTTTGGGGTACTCTATTTTACCCAAATGGTAACTGGCACATTTGGTATTGTTCTGGTAGTATTAGGCGCCATATTTCTGGCCACATCAGTAATCAGTTTCTGCCCCTTATATACAATAGTAGGAATCAATACCTGCGATAGCAAAGGAAAGAATCAACATAAACACAAGTAAAATCTGTTTTTACCCCTCTTTCTACTTGTAGAGAGAGGGGTGACCAGCGCAGCGAAGTCGGGGTGAGTTACTCCAGGGCCTGGTATACTGCCACTTTAAATTTCTCCGCAATATCTCCATGACTAAACGGATATTGTTGCAATACAAACTGCGCTACTATTTTTTCTTTGGGATCTACCCAGTAACTCGAAGCAAACATACCACCCCAGCTAAAACTGCCCGGTGAGGCAATACTTTTCGCAGCAGCATTTTCAGTAACAATCTGGAATCCAAGTCCGAAGGGTATTTGCAGCGATTCGGGTAATTGATTGGTGGTCATCATAGTAACTGAATGCGGACTCAATATTCTTTTCCCATTATATTCCCCTTTGTTGAGCATCATCTGCATAAACACAGCATAATCATAAGCAGTAGATACCAATCCACCACCACCTGAATAGAAACTGCCACCGTCCAGATTCGGATAATCGCGGTAAAAGGTTCCGTTCACAGAAATTACTTCCGGTGTATTGGATACATGCTTGGTATCATCATCAGAATGCAACATGGCCAACCGGCTTTGTTTTTCTTTGGGTATATAGAAATAAGTATCCTTCATACCAATCGGTTCAAAGATATTTTTGCATAGAAACTGGTCGAAACTTTGTCCGCTTACCACTTCAATCAGGTAGCCCAACACATCCGTATTCAAACCATAGGTAAATCTTTCCCCGGGCTGGTGTACCAATGGAAGGGTAGCCAGTTTTTTGATATTATCAGCCAGCAATCCCCCTTTTAAACCAATCCCGCCAACCACACCGGCTTTATAATAAATGGCATTCATGGTTTCACTACCAATCTGGGCATAGCCGATTCCTGAGGTATGGGTTAACAGGTCGCGTATAGTGATTTCTCTTTTGGCGGGAATCGTAGTATAGCTGGAATCTGCTTTATTAAATTTATCCAGCACCACCGGTTTCTTAAATTGAGGGATGTATTTGGAGATAGGATCGTCCAATAAAAATTTACCCTGCTCGTACAGGATCATTACGCCAACACTGGTGATGGCTTTTGTTTGAGAAGCAATCCGGAAGATGGCATCTTTCTGTAAGGGCTTATTCTTTTCTTTATCATCATACCCGATGGCTTTATGGTAAACGATATTCCCGTTCTGAGCCACGATGGCGATCGCCCCGGCAATCCAATTACTATCTATATATTGCTGAATCAGTTTATCAATTCGTTGTAATCGCGCAGCAGAAAAACGGGTTTTTTCAGGACTGCCTGCTACCAACACAGGTCCTTTACCGGTTTGTGCATATTGGCTGCTAATGCAAAATGATGCAATCAGCAATAATCCGATGATTTTTCTCATATGGGGTTATTTGGGATGAGTAAGTTCCAAAACAAAAGAAAGACGGCAAAATTTATTTGGCTAACTAACAGCAGCATTCAGGAAACGATCTTTTCGATCTCAACCGGAAAATGCGCATGTTCCAATACATGTATTTTTTGCGCCAGGGTTTCAGGAGTATCCTTTTCATCAATGAGGCAGGTGGCCTGAAAAACAGGAGCCCCTTCATCAAAATGTTCATTTACAAAATGGATGGTAATCCCACTCTGCTTTTCTCCGGCGGCAATCACGGCCTCATGAACATGCATCCCATACATACCCTTACCCCCATATTTGGGTAACAAGGCCGGGTGAATATTCAGAATTTTTTGTGGATAGGCGTTAATCAAATCAATAGGTACTTTCCATAAAAAACCCGCCAGCACAATAAAATCGATACCATATTCTTTCAGCACCGGCAAATAAGTATCTCCCCTGAAAAACCGCTCTTTTTCAATAAGCAGGGAAGGAATACCCTTATCCGAAGCAATTTGCAAAACACCCGCTCCCGGCTTATTGCATACCACCAGGGCAACCCTTACAGAAGGATGGTTTTTGAAATGTTCAATAATCTTCTGTGCATTGGACCCAGCGCCTGAGGCGAAAATAGCTAGCTGGGTTTTGGGTATTGGCTGTTGGCCTTTGGCGATTGGCGATTGGCTGTTGGGTATTGGCTGTTGGCCCTTGGCCATTGGCTCTAGGCTATTATTTTGATTTTTGATTTTTGATTTTTGACTTAAAACCCCCAGTTTTCTCAACAAAAGCTCTTCGTATTTCCAGAAAAACGCCCATTGACCCAGCAAAGCCCCATAACCCAATAAAATAAATTGATAGCCAAAAACCAGCATTCCCAACCTTACCATCAGTTTCCATACCCAAAAACTGGAGGCATCCATACCCAGCCAGGCAGTTACATAACGGGTAAGAATCGCAGTAGTGGTGCCAGTAAGGCCAAAAACAATGAAAATAATCCAGAACTGGCGATGATTAACCCCCCATTTCTGCTGTAATTTTTGGAACATGGGTCAAAAATGGGATAAAAATCTGGAATTATAAGGCTGTCGGCTTTTAGACTTTGGCTATTAGCTATTGGCTTTTGGTCATTGGCTTTGATTCGTTTTAATTTTCAGGATCAGCGATAGGCTATAAAAAACAAGCCAAAGGCCAAAAGCTAGCAGCCAACAGCCAAGTGCCAACAGCTAATAGCCAATGGCCAAAAGCTAATGGCCAAGTGCTAACAGCCAATCGCCAAATGCCCAAAGTCCAAAAAGCCCGATTTCGAAACCAAAACCATGACACTATTTGATTTATCCACAGGCCAATCGGCTGAAACTCAAGCCAGATAAGGATAAAAAAATTTTTTCAAGGTTTAGTTTTTGTCAGACCCATGTCATATTTTTGCAGCCGTTCACGGATATTTTTCCACACCAAGAACCACAGTTTGTGAATATGATATCTTTTAGACGTTTCGCCAAAACCTGCTTCACCGGTACCATCCTTTTCCTGGGTCTTTCTCTGGGTAATACAGCAAATGCACAAGACGGAAAAGCGCTTTTCCAGGCTAACTGTGCGGCTTGTCATGCTGTTAATAAAAAACTAACCGGTCCGGCTTTGGCTGGCGTGGAAGATCGTTGGCCCGACAAGGCCAAACTGCATGCATGGATCAAGAACAATGCAGCCGTCCTGAAATCAGGCGATAAATATGCCAATGACCTGTATGTAGAATACAATAAAACAGCGATGAATCTGTTTCCAAATATCACAGATAAGGAAATAGATGCCATCCTGGGGTATATTAAAACCGTTCCTGCTGCCACAACTACCGCTGCTGCCAATCCTGCTGAAGCAAAAGGTGGTGAAAGTGATAACACCCTTTTATTCGGAATTCTGACCTTGATATTGGCTGTAGTTGCCCTTACCTTATTACAGGTAAATGCCAACCTGAAAAAGCTGGCTGATGAAAAAGAAGGTCTGCCTGCTATTGAACCCGTTCCTTTCTGGAGAAACAAAAGCTATATCGCTTTCCTTACCGTTGTTCTCTTTATTGTAGGTGGATACCTGACTTCTAAAGGTGCGATGGCTTTGGGTCGTAGTAAAGATTATCAGCCGCAACAACCCATTTACTACTCACATAAAGTACATGCCGGTATTAACCAGATCAATTGTCAGTATTGCCATATTGGTGTTTACCAGGGCAAACAGGCAACCATCCCTTCAGTGAATATCTGTATGAACTGTCATATGGCCATTAATGAATACAAAGGCGATAAGATATATAGTGAAGAAGGAGAAGAAGTGAATGGTACTGCTGAGATCAAAAAATTATACAAATACGCGGGTTTTGAAGAAGGGAAACCATGGGATGCTACCAAAGCAACGCCTATCGAATGGACCCGTATCCACAACTTACCCGATCACGTTTATTTTAACCACTCACAACACGTAAAAGCAGGCCAGGTGGCTTGTCAAACCTGTCATGGTGAGATCCAGAAAATGGATGAAGTAAAACAATTTGCCGACCTGAGCATGGGCTGGTGTATTAACTGTCACCGCGAAACCAAAGTGCAGTTTAAAGAAAATGGATTTTACAGTATTTATGAAAAATACCACCAGGATCTGAAGAGCGGAAAATTAGACAGCACAAAAGGAATTACAGTAGCGAAAATTGGCGGTACAGAGTGTCAGAAATGTCACTATTAATTGATTTGAAAATTTGAGAATTTGAGAATTTGAAAATGAAAATTTTCAGGTTTTCGGTGAATCAAGGTTTCAATAGGGAATAAGTAAACAGTCTAAATGAATTCGGAGAATTGAGAATAGCGAATGGATCATTTGTCAGACCATTTTCAAATTTTCAAATTAACAAATTTTCAAATTAGTATATGGATCAAAAAAAGCACTGGCAAAGTTTTGGAGAGCTGAATCAGTCTGAAGCTTACAATAAAGATGTAAAAGACGAGTTCAAAGAAGAACTTCCTTTTGTAGCCGAAGAGGGTAGCAGCTTTTTAGAAGCCAAAGCGCCAAGAAGAGATTTCCTGAAATATTTGGGTTTTAGTACTGCAGCAGCAGCCGTTGCAGCCAGTTGCGAAATACCCGTTAAAAAGGCCATCCCTTTTGCTAATAAACCTGAAGATGTTGTTCCGGGTATTTCAAAATATTATGCAACCACGTATGTACAGGATGGTGATACCGTAAGCGTTCTGGCCAAAGTTCGCGATGGTCGCCCCATTAAGATTGAAGGAAATGATCTTAGTCCCCTTACCAAAGGCGGTACTTCTGCCCGTGTTCAGGCTTCCGTATTAGATTTATATGATACTGCCCGTTTACGTTTCCCAACCATTGATGGCAGTGAAGCTACTTTTGAAGCCATCGATAAAGCAGTAGCAGCTGCTATTTCCGGTCCGGTGGTTATTTTAACCAGTACCATTACTTCTCCTACTACTAAGGAAGCCATCAATCAACTGATTGCTAAATTTCCAGGCAGCCGTCATGTAACTTATGATGCGGTTTCTTATACTGGCTTATTACTGGCTAATGAAGCCACTTATGGTAAAAAAGCCATTCCATCTTATCATTTCGAAAATGCAAAAACGATAGTAAGTCTGGGTGCCGATTTCCTCGGAACCTGGTTAACCCCCATCGAATTTGCCAAACAATATGCTACTGGTAAAAAATTAGATGAAAAGAACCCTGAAATGAGCAAACACATTCATTTTGAAAGTGTAGCCAGCTTAACAGGATCTAATGCCGATGAAAAATATTTACACCGCCCATCTGAAACAGCTGCGGTGGTACTTGCCTTATACCATGCCGTAAACGGCCAGGAAATTTCAGGAATTGCCGATGCAAGACTGAAATCCGGTATCGAAAAAACAGCGAAAACATTGTTAGCCAGTAAAGGCGCTGCCCTGGTAGTTTCAGGCAGTAATGATGTAAATGTGCAGATACTGGTAAATGCAATTAACGAAGCAGTAGGAGCAGGTGGTAAAACCATCGACTGGTCTGCTACCGTTAATTATCGCCAGGGTATTGATGCAGATTTTGCCAAACTGGTAGAAGATCTGAATGCCGGATCTGTAAATACTTTATTAATTCATGGTGCCAACCCGGTATATACCTGGTTTGATGCGGATAAAGTGAAAGCAGGACTGAAAAAAGTAAAAACCACGGTTTCCTTCAGTTCTAAACTGGATGAAACAGCTGAGCTTTGCAAATTTGTGATTCCTGATCACCATTACCTGGAAAGCTGGGGCGATGCGGAGCCAAAAGCCGGATATTTCTCTTTCCAGCAACCTACTATTTATCCTTTATTTAAAACACGCCAGTGGCAGGATAGCCTGCTGAAATGGAGTGGATCTTCCAGCGATTATCTCGCATCTTTAAAATCTTACTGGGCTGCAAAAGTAGGTGGAGAAACTGGTTGGGATAAAGCATTACAGGATGGTGTAATCAATCCATCTTCTGTTGCCGGACTAACCGGGGCTTCTTTTAATAGCAGTTCTGTTGCAGGTGCTGTTACAGCTTTGGGCTCAGCTAAAAAAGGCGGAAAGATTGAACTGGTACTGTATGAAAAAATAGGTATCGGTGCCGGTCAGGGCGCTTCAAACCCATGGCTGCAGGAATTACCCGATCCGGTAACCCGCGCTACCTGGGATAACTATGTAATTGTATCTCCTGCATTGGCCAGAACCTTGCTGGATATTGATTTGAATAATAATGGTCAGGCCGATTCATACGAAGTAAATCCACCTAAAAAAGTGGTGAAAGTTACGGTTAATGGTAAAAGCCTTGAATTACCTGCTTTGATCATTCCCGGAACACAGCCTGATACCATTGCCATCGCAATTGGATACGGACGCAGTGAGAAATTAGGAAAAGCCGTGGTAGGTACCGGTAAAAATGCATTTCCTTTTGCATCCATTAGTGGTTCTTCTGTAAACTTTACACAGGCAGATGTTACCATAGTATCTACAGGTGATACTTACCCTGTTGCTTTAACACAAACACATAGCCGTTACGATACCAAACAAGGTGTTCGTACCGAGGTAATGAAAGAATTAACCCTGGCAGAATATAAAAAAGAACCAACCGGTATTCGTGACGATCGTGAAAAAGAATTGAAACCCTGGGGTGGATTGGAAAAATTTGAAGGACAGGGTACCATCTATCCTGTTTATGACAGACCAGGCATCAAATGGGGCATGAGCGTTGACCTGAACACCTGTACCGGTTGCGGTGCCTGTGTGGTAGCTTGTAATGCTGAAAACAATGTGTCGGTTGTTGGTAAACCGGAAGTTTTACGCGGACATGAAATGCATTGGTTACGGATTGACCGCTATTTCAGCGGTGATATGGATAACCCGAATGTGGTTTTCCAACCCATGATGTGTCAGCATTGTGATAACGCACCTTGCGAAAACGTTTGTCCTGTTGCCGCTACCAACCATAGCAGCGAAGGATTGAACCAGATGACTTATAATCGTTGTATTGGTACAAGGTATTGCGCCAATAACTGTCCGTATAAAGTACGTCGTTTTAACTGGGCCGATTACTCAGGTGCTGATAGCTTCCCTGATAACCAGAAAGGTATTGTAAACGATGTGGTACTGGATATGAATGATGATCTTACCCGTATGGTACTGAACCCGGATGTTACGGTTCGTTCACGTGGAGTAATTGAGAAATGTTCTTTCTGTGTTCAACGTTTACAGGAAAGCAAACTGAAAGCGAAAAGAGATAGCCGCCCAATGGTTGATAGTGATATTAAAGTGGCTTGCCAGCAGGCTTGTCCAACCAACGCCATCAACTTTGGAAATGCGAATGATAAGAACAGTTCTATCACCCAAACGCGTAAAGAAAATCCAAATCGTCAGTTTTATGTACTGGAACAATTGCACGTATTGCCAAATGTGACTTATATGGCGAAAGTGAGAAATTTGGAAGAAGAAAAAGCGTAATGGCTGATGAGCAGAGAAGGCGTTGCAGTGAGTGACACAACGAAGTTGAAAAAAGAACAAAAGCTGAAATAATAAAAAACTTGGTCCATTTGTAAAAGATTGGACCAGCCAAATACCAAGACCAGATGCATTTAAAGTACGAATCACAGCTCAGGGAACCATTGGTGAGTGGTAATAAAACCTACCACCAGGTAACAGAAGATATCATTCGCCCGATAGAAGCCAAACCAAGCCGTTTATGGTATATTGGTTTTTATATCGCCGTAGCCTTATTGTGTTTTGGTATCTATTCCATTTACCGGGATGTAACCTATGGTATTGGTCAGTGGAACCTGAACAAAACCATCGGATGGGGTTGGGATATCACCAACTTCGTATGGTGGGTAGGTATTGGTCACGCCGGAACCTTGATCTCTGCGATCCTTTTGCTGTTCCGTCAGGGATGGAGAACAGGTGTGAACCGTGCAGCAGAAGCCATGACCATCTTTGCGGTAATGTGTGCGGGTCAGTTTCCTATTTGGCATATGGGTCGTGTGTGGATGGCTTTCTTTGTATTACCTTATCCAAATACCAGAGGTCCTTTATGGGTGAACTTTAACTCACCTTTGTTATGGGATGTATTTGCGATTTCTACGTATTTCACTGTATCTCTTTTATTCTGGTATAGCGGTTTATTGCCTGATCTGGCTACTGTACGTGACAGAGCTTTTACCAAACTGCGCAAACGTTTATACGGGATTGCTTCTTTTGGCTGGTCGGGTTCCACCAAACACTGGCAGAGACATGAGAGTCTTTCTCTGGTTCTGGCAGGTTTAAGTACACCGCTCGTATTATCAGTACACACAATCGTATCCTTTGACTTCGCCACTTCGGTTGTACCGGGTTGGCATACTACTATCTTCCCTCCTTATTTCGTTGCCGGTGCCATCTTCTCAGGTTTCGCCATGGTGCAGACCCTGATGGTGATTATCCGCAAAGTGTTTGAAATGGAAGATTATATTACCATGGGTCACATTGAGGCAATGAATAAAGTAATTGTATTAACAGGATCTATTGTAGGTATTGCCTATTTAACAGAACTGTTCATGGGTTGGTATAGCCAGAACAAATATGAAGGATATACTTTCTGGTATAGCCGTGCTTATCTGTTCAGTCCTTATGGATGGAGCTATTGGGGTATGATGGCTTGTAACGTATTGAGTCCGCAGATCTTCTGGTTCCGCAAAATGAGGAGAAATTTATTTGTTACTTTCTTCATGAGTATCATCGTAAACATAGGTATGTGGTTCGAGCGTTTTGTGATCATTGTTACCTCATTATACCGTGATTATCTTCCATCCAGCTGGTCTGTTTATTACAGTCCATCTATCTGGGAGATCGGTTTCTATGCCGGAACTTTTGGATTATTCTTTACCTGTTTTTTCCTGTTCGCCAAATACTTCCCTGTAATTGCGGTGGCAGAGATCAAGTATGTATTGAAAACATCAGGAGAAAGCTTTAAAGATAATATGGGTCATATTGAGGCAGAGAACCTGGAAACTTTTGTTCACGAACAATCGCATGCACATTAAAAAATACAACTTCTGTAAAGAAGTGGTTTAAATAGGTTGACAATTAGTAAAACGGATTGCAAAACAATCCTGCAATATTAAAAGCCAAAGGCCAATAGCCAATCCGCTAAAAGCCCCAAGCCAAATGCTCAAAATATGGCAAAAAAGAAATTCGTAGTTGGCTGTTTTGATGATGAGGCCGTTTTATTTCCTGCCGTGAAAAAAGTTCGCAGTGCAGGGTATAAGATCCACGATGTGTACACACCATTTGCAGTGCATGGGTTAGATCATGCTATGGGCCTGAGAGAAACCAGTTTGCATACTGCCGGTTTTATCTACGGTATCACAGGTACTTCCACTGCCTTAGGTTGTATCAGTTGGATCTTGGCGAAGGATTGGCCATTGAATTTTGGTGGTAAACCGCATTTCGCACTTCCGGCCTGGATACCGATTACTTTCGAGTTAACGGTATTATTTGCTGCCGTAGGTATGGTACTTACTTTTTGCTATCTCTGCCAGATTGCACCTTTTGTGAAAAAACATCATTTTCATGCTAGAGCAACTGATGATCTGTTTGTGATGGTGATAGAATGCACTGAAAAAACAAATGTGGATGACCTGAAATCATTCCTGTCAAATAACGGGGCCATTGAAACAGATGTACAGATAGCAGAAGCCGGATGGTGGCTGGGTCGTTATGATCAGGATGAACTGCCTTTTGAAAACAAGCAAACCGTTGCCGCTTAATATTTAGAACAATAGTAAGATGAAGAAATTATCAATCATAACTGTTTTGTTTGCCACAGCCCTTGTAATCAGCTGTAGCGATGTAAAGCGTAGCCCAGGTACTGTATATATGCCGGATATGGCTTACAGTCGCGCCTACGAAACCTATGCAGATCACAGCAATCTGGCTGAGAAAGGCATTAATTACAATAATATGCCTGTGGCCGGCACGATTTCCCGCGAGGAAGAAATGCCTTTCCATATTGCTAAGGATGCTCCGGGGGATACCGCTCATTATTTTGCCGCGAAACTGGTAAAAAGTCCTATCGATTCTTTGTCAGCAAAAGATGCAGAAGAAGCGGAAAGATTATACCTGGTGAATTGTGGTATTTGTCACGGACCAAAACTGAATGGTAATGGTCCGTTGTATAATGATGGTAAAGGACCTTACCCGGTTGCACCTAAAAACCTGGTAGCAGATCCGATTGTATCTGTAATGCCTGAAGGCCAAATGTTCTATTCTGTTGAATACGGCAAAAACCTGATGGGTTCTTATGCATCACAATTGAGTCGTAAACAGCGTTGGATGGTGATCCGGTATATTAAGAATAAACAGGCAGAAGCCAAAGCGAAAGCACCGGCAGCCCCTGCTGCAGAAGCAAAAAAATAAATAACCCATTTTCCTCCTCCATAAAGGGAAGGAAAGATTATAACTGATATAAAAGATTAACGATGGCATCTATCAGAGAGCAATTTGAGATTCCCGGAAAGATGAAAACCTGGTCACTGGCATTGATCGGTGTGGGTTTAGTGGCACTGGTGATCGGATTGGTAACAAAAGGATTCAGTACAGATGAGCATGAACAGGCTCATTTCTGGGGTACCCTTATGTACAATACTATCTTCTGGACATTGGTATGTAATGCCAGTATGTTCTTTATCTGTGTTACCACATTGGCCATGGGAGGCTGGCAGCAGTCGTTTCGCCGTATCCCGGAAGCGATCTCTACCATGGTACCTATTTTTGGTTCTATCACATTTGTTGTTTTGATTTATGTAGTAGTTACTGATAAACATTTTATTTATCATTGGTTAGATACAGAAGCTGTTGCCAAAGACCCGATTCTATTAGGCAAATCCGGCTTTCTGAATCCTAAATTCTTTATTATCTGGACAACTCTCGCTATCGGTCTGTGGAGTATTTTAGGTTGGAGAATGCGCCAGATCAGTCGCGAAGCGGATGAAGCGCCTATGGATAATGAATCAGGAGCTAAATTTATTTTAAGAAATACGGTACGTGCCGCTTTCTTTACAGTTTGGTTTGCATTAACCGTGGGCTCTACGATTCCCTGGTTATGGATGATGAGTATTGATGCTCACTGGTATTCTACGATGTATAGCTGGTATACTTTTGCCAGTTCCTTTGTATCAGGTATGTCACTGATCGCCTTATGGGTAATTTACATGAAGAACAAAGGCTATCTGGAATTAACCACACAGGATCACCTGCATGATATCGGTAAATTCATGTTTGCGTTTTCGATTTTCTGGACCTATCTCTGGTTCTCACAATACATGCTGATCTGGTATGCAAATATTCCGGAAGAAACGGTTTATTTCAAACACAGGGTACAGGGGCCGTATAAAGGTATTTTCTTCCTGAACCTGATCATCAATTTTATCTGTCCATTGTTGATACTGATGAAACGTTCAGCCAAAAGAAATTATACACTGGTAACTTTTATGGCGGTTTTGATTTTGTTCGGACACTGGCTGGATTTTTATCAGATGGTAATGGGAAGTCTTTCCAAAGAAACAGTTACGCTTGGATGGTTGGATTTTGGAATACTCAGCCTGTTTGTAGGATTGATGATCTTATTTGTGGGTCGTTCACTGGCCAGTAAGCCGTTGATCGTTAAATACCATCCGTTCCTGAAAGAAAGTATTATACACCAGGTATAATCTTTATTGAAGAATAATTGTTAGACTAAGTAATAATAGAACATAATATGGCAATTTTTTTAACCGTAGCAGTCATTGCACTGATTTACATCGTGATCATTCAGATCGCCAAGGCAAGTGAATATGTTTCAGTGCTGAAAGGAGAGGATGTAAGTCGTAAGCAGAACAATAAGATCAACGGGTTCCTGATGGTGGTATTTCTGGTACTCGGATTGATTGGCGTTTGGTATTGCAATAACCTTTACCTGGGTAAAACATTGCTGTCTGTTGATTCGGCAAGTGTAGAAGGTGCAAGGGTTGACTCCATGTTATGGATCACCATTGCCGTTACGGGTAGTGTGTTCCTGGCAACGCAGATCATTTTATTCTGGTTCGCGTATCGTTACCAGGAAAAAGAACAACGCAAAGTTTTCTATTTCCCGCATAATAATAAACTCGAGGTGTTATGGACCATCGTTCCGGCTATCGTTTTAACGGTATTGGTGGTAATTGGTTTGCGTAACTGGTTCCTGTTTACAGGCGAGCCACCCAAAGATGCGATGGTAGTGGAAGTAACCGGCAAACAATTCAACTGGATCTTCCGTTACCCTGGTAAGGATGGTGCCCTGGGGAAAAAATATTTCAGAAATATTGACGATGCCAATAATAACCCCCTGGGTATTATCTGGGATGATCAGTTGAGTCATGATGATGTGGTATTCGACAAACTGATCCTGATTAAAGGCAAACCCGTAAAATTGATCATCGGTTCAAGAGATGTGATTCATGATGTAGGTTTATCTCAGTTCAGATTGAAAATGGATGCGGTTCCGGGTATTCCAACTACGATGTGGTTTACGCCTAAATACACGACTAAGGAAATGAAGGAGCTGACCCATAACCCTGATTTTGTATACGAAATCAGTTGTGATCAGATGTGTGGTAACGGACACTATTCCATGAGAGGAGTGATTGATGTGGTTGACCAGGAAGAATATGATCTTTGGATGGCCAAACAGAAACCGCAATACCTGGTGGCTTTTCCTGATAAAGATCCATCCAATAAGAAAGACAGTGTGAAACTGGCCGTAGCTCCTGTTGAAACAGCCGGTAAAACAATAGCAAAAATGTAAAACAAACAACAACCTTGCCTAAGCAAAGTTGTTATTCAAAGAATAGAGAACTATTTAAAGAATCAAAGTATGAGTAACGAAGCGGTTATCCACTCACCTGTTGAGATCGGGGCACATGAAGAGCATGGTGAACACCATCATCATCATGAAACCTTTATCACCAAGTACGTATTCAGCCAGGATCATAAAATGATCGCTAAACAGTTCCTGATTACAGGAATGTTCTGGGCTGTATTGGGTGGTTTGATGAGTGTATTGTTTCGTTTGCAACTGGGTTATCCCGATGCCAGTTTCCCCTGGCTCGAAACCATCCTGGGTAAATGGGCAAAAGGCGGGCATATTACCCCAGAAGCCTATTATGCACTGGTAACTACACACGGTACCGTTCTGGTATTCTTTGTATTAACAGCAGGTTTGAGCGGAACATTCGCCAATTTCTTAATTCCATTACAGGTAGGTGCGCGTGATATGGCATCTCCTTTTATGAATATGCTTAGCTACTGGTTCTTTTTCGCAGCCAGCGTGGTAATGCTCTCATCTATTTTTGTTGAAACCGGTCCATTTAGCGGTGGCTGGACGGCTTATCCTCCGTTAAGTGCCTTGGGTGATGCTTCACCAGGTTCTAAAACCGGGATGGATTTGTGGATCGTATCGATGGCATTATTTGTAGTATCTTCTTTATTAGGTGGTTTGAATTATATTGCTACCATATTGAACATGCGTACCAAAGGTATGAGCATGACCCGTTTACCATTAACTATCTGGGCATTGTTCTTTACCGCTGTACTAGGTGTATTATCTTTCCCTGTATTATTTTCCGGATTTATCCTGTTGATATTTGATAGAAATTTTGGCACCAGTTTTTATCTCTCTGATATTTTCGTGAATGGAGTAGGTGCTTTGCCAAATGAAGGCGGAAGCGCGATTCTCTATCAACATTTATTCTGGTTCCTGGGTCACCCCGAAGTGTATATCATTTTGTTACCAGCCATGGGTATGGTATCAGAAATTCTTTCTGTGAATTCACGCAAACCTATTTTCGGATACATGGCCATGATCGGCTCTTTGTTTGCAATCGCTGTTCTGGCCTTCCTGGTTTGGGCGCACCATATGTTTGTAACCGGGTTGAACCCATTATTGGGATCTGTATTCGTATTGTTAACTCTCTTGATTGCAGTTCCATCGGCTATCAAGGTATTTAACTGGTTAACGACCCTCTGGAGAGGTAATATCCGTTTTACCCCTGCTATGATGTTCGCGATTGGATTTGTGAGTCTGTTTATTTCAGGTGGTTTAACCGGTATCTGGCTGGGTAACTCTGCGCTGGATATTCACCTGCATGACACTTATTTTGTAATTGCACACTTTCACATTGTAATGGGTGTGGCTTCCATGTTTGGTATGTTTGCGGGTATCTATCATTGGTTCCCTAAAATGTATGGACGTTACCTGAATAATACCGTTGGATATATTCACTTCTGGGTAACCATTGCAGGAGCATATATGATCTTCTGGCCAATGCACTATGAAGGATTGGCCGGTATGCCGCGCAGATATTATGATTACAGTATCTGGGAAAGCTTCAAACAGTTTGCTGAATTGAATCGTTTCATCAGTACGGTAGCAATGATCGTATTTGCCGCACAATTACTGTTCCTATTCAATTTCTTCTATTCAATTTTCAAAGGAAGAAAAATGACTTCATTAAATCCATGGCAGTCAAACACACTTGAGTGGACAACACCATTGCGTCCTGGACATGGAAACTGGCCCGGAGAAATTCCGGAAGTACATCGTTGGGCGTATGATTATGGTAAGGATGGAGTTGATTTTATTCCTCAAACCACACCGGTAGGAGCAGACGAGAGTCATCATTAATTGATTTTGCCGGATGAACAGATAACAGGTTCATTCGATACAATACCATATCAATGCTCCCGATATTCCGGGAGCATTGTTTTTAACCTTGGAGGCTAAAAGGATTGAAATGAGCTGAGCAATTGAATCATTCATTTTGATCGGGAACCTATCATGACAAGTACAGTGAACACATCAACTTCTGTTTCTTTTTCGATTGCTTCGAAAGTGAAGGATTATTTTCAGCTGATTAAATTCACACTGAGTTTTACAGTTGTGTTCTCTTGTGTAATCTGCTATTTACTGGCACCAAATATAATATCATACGACTGGTATATGATTGGGGTATTATTTGTAGCCGGCATGCTGGTTACAGGTAGTGCCAATGCCATTAACCAGGCAGTAGAAAAACATACCGATGCCGTGATGAAACGCACTTCCAAACGCCCGGTAGCTGATGGAAGAATGAGCCAGCAGGAAGCTTACCTGTTTGCTTTGATCACAGGTGTAACCGGAGTGTTTATGATGGGTTGGTTTTTCAGGGGAGATGATAATGGGTTTAACTGGAACGCATCCTTACTGTCTGCGTTCAGCCTTTTTTTATACGCGTATATCTACACGCCTTTAAAGAAAATCAATTCCATTGCTGTATTAATCGGCGCTTTTCCCGGTGCGCTTCCCTGCTTAATTGGATGGGTAGCGGCAACCAATGTGTTTAGTCCATTTGCCACCGTAACAGCAGGAGGAAAAGAGTTTTCAAATGCTGGAGGATGGATATTATTTGCGATACAGTTTCTCTGGCAATTTCCCCATTTCTGGGCCATTGCCTGGGTATCGCATGGAGATTATAGCAAAGCAGGTTTTAAATTATTGCCTGCCGATAAAGGTCCAACCCGTTTTACTGCGGTACAGGGAATTATGTATTCTGTATTAATGATACCGGTGGGGATACTACCTTATTATTTTGGCTTATCGGGACAACTGAGTATGTGGATACTGGTGGTTGCGAACCTGTTCATGGTATTTCAAAGTATTCGTTTATATAAGGAAATGAATGCAAAAGCAGCCAGACGGGTTATGTTCAGCAGCTATATTTATTTACCGATTGTATTATTGGCTTTGCTGGCGGATAAAATCAAGTGAGAAAGCAATTATTAACAAGTAATAATTTGAAAGGGAAGTAGATAGATGATGGATGGGAAATAGAAGAATTCGTAATAGATAGAATCTGATTTTGGTTGGGGCTAAACTTAACCATAAATTTAAAATAGAAAAAAATTAGTGATGATGACAACAGTGCAGAACACACAGGATAGGAGGATACATCCTCAGAAATTCACCTTATGGGTGGCTATTGGAAGTTTGATTATGATGTTTGCGGCGCTTACCAGTGCCTATATTGTAAAAAAGAACCAGAGCAGCTGGTTAGAGTTTCCGTTGCCAAGGATTTTCTGGTATTCAACGGGCGTCATCATCATTAGCAGTATTACCATTCACCTGGCCTTAAAAGCATTCAAAGCCAGGGAAATGGGCAGGTACAGACAGTTAATTACGGTTACCGTGCTGTTGGGGCTCTTATTTCTTGGGATGCAGTATGCAGGGTTTATGGACCTGGAGGCAAGGAATATCGCTTTAACAGGGCCTAAAAGCAATTCAGCGGCTTCGTTTCTGCTGGTCATTACCGGATTTCATATGGCACACGTGTTAGGCGGGATAATCGCTTTATTGGTCATTTTTGTTCGGGCATACACCAGCAGGGTGAAGAATTACAGCAGTTTGCCTATTGAATTGATCAGTACTTACTGGCATTTTGTAGACATACTTTGGATATATTTATTCATCTTTTATAACTGGATCGGATAGTTTAAGAAAAAGTTGGGCTTTATTCACCTTTTTTGAACGGTAGCCAATATTTTTGTAACGAAATCTTATAGTAAAACATGTCAACAGCAACAACGGTTACACCCACCAAGATGTGGAGCGGCGGTAAAAGCCCTTTCAACGTAGAATACGGGAAATTGATGATGTGGTACTTCCTGATGAGTGATGCCTTCACGTTTGGCGCATTCCTGATCTCCTACGGTACCATCCGGTTTTCTACCAATGGATGGCCTGACCCGAATGAAGTATTCAGAAGCTTCCCATTTGCTCCGGAAGGGGTACATGCACCGTTGGTGTTTGTGAGTGTTATGACTTTCATCCTGATCATCAGCTCAGTTACCATGGTTTTGGCCGTTCATGCCGGGCATAATATGGATAAAAAAGGTGTGGTAAGAAACCTGATCCTGACCATTATCGGCGGTATCCTCTTCCTAAGCTGTCAGGCCTGGGAATGGAATCACCTGCATGCAGAAGGTGCCTGGTGGGGTCATAACCCTTTCCTGAATCATGATGGAACGGCTTCTTCAACAAATTTTACCAATTACTTTTTCACTATTACAGGATTCCACGGTTTTCACGTATTCTCAGGAGTGATCATCAATATTATTATGCTGATCATGACCTTGACCGACAAATTTGAAAAACGTGGTCATTACCTGATGATTGAGAAAGCCGGATTATACTGGCATTTTGTGGACCTGGTATGGGTATTTGTATTTACCTGCTTTTACCTGATTTAATTTTACTTAACTAACTATCTCAATACAATCCATACTATGGAACATATACATACAATTGAAGCAGAACATCATGAAGGTGGCGGAACCAAAGAAATCTGGAAAGTAACCATTATTCTAAGTGTTCTTACCATTATTGAACTGGCCCTGGGTTTCTGGATGATGGGTATGCCATTGGAAAGCAGCCTGCGTTTGGCAGTAAAAGGAGCCATCGTCATTTTAATGCTGGCCAAAGCATTTTATATCGTTGCTTACTTTATGCACCTGAAACATGAGATCAAGAACCTGATCATGACCATCGTGGTTCCGCTGGCACTATTTATCTGGTTCATCACCGCTTTCTTGTTTGATGGTAACTCTTTCCGTCATTTAAGGAATACCTATGACCCTCATTTTAAAGAACAGAGCACCATTAAAGTAGAAAAGAAAGAAGAGAAGAAAGAAGAAACGAAAACAGAAACAAAAGAAGCCAAGCCTGAAGAAAGGAAGACGGTGGAATAAGACGTACTGAGATTTTTACAATTCGTATATAAACCATCGCTTCATGGCGATGGTTTTTTTATAGTCACTTATCATGAATAAAAAAGCATTATTAAGTCTGGCGGTAGCCCTGCTATTACCTGTTCTCTGTTACCTGATATTAAAGCAGGCAAGTGATCATGCAGTGGATATGCCCAGGCGTTATTTACTGGATACGGTAATCACCCGTATCGATAAAGGAAAGGAAATCAACGACAGTATCTGGCATACAACGGCCAATATTCATTTAACCAATCAACTAGGCGATGAAGTTAGTTTGTACGACCGCCCGGGAAAAATAATGGTGCTGGATTTCTTCTTTACCCACTGTCATAGCATCTGCCCCAAGCTAACCGCCAATATGGCTAAACTACAACAGTCGTTTATCAAAGGAGGAGATCTGCGTCAGAAGATTGACAGTTCTATTGTGCAGTTTATTTCTTTTTCAGTTGATCCGGAACATGATTCTGTAAGTGTATTAAAAAATTACGCCGACAGGTATGGAGTTAACCACGATAACTGGTGGATGCTTACAGGCAATAAAGATTCCATTTACAATTTCGCCTTCCAGGAACTGAAAGTAGATAAGTTCAGCGATGAACCCATTAGTCCCGATTTTGTGCACACCAATCGTTTTGTACTCCTCGATAAAGAATATAAAGTACGCGGCTATTATAATGGCTTAGATTCCATCTCTCTCGCTAAACTGGCCAAAGACATTGGCTTAGTGATGCTGGAAAAAGACAAGAAACAGAAAAGTGAAGTATTCCAACAGATCATCGAACTCAGCTGGCTCTGGCTGATTATTCTATGTATGGTAACCTTTTTCGTAATCTACATGCGCAACCGCCGAAAGATCAACGGTTAAAAATCAACACCTAACAACTACCAACCATAAACCATCAACAACCCTAAACAATAAACCCTAAACGATAAACCAGTCATGTTAGTTCCTTCCCTCACCAAAAATGATCAAAAAGCCAACTGGCTGATCGGTATATTTTCCGTAGTTGTATTTTCAGCTGTGGTTTTATTAAGTCGCTTTAAACTCGAACTAAACCTGGGGTTCAATGTACATATTTTTGCCACTATCAATGCGTTTATCAACTCTGCTATTGCTGTATTATTAATTGCTGCGCTGGTAGCAGTTAAGAATGGTAAATACCTGTTGCATAAACGTTTTATGATGACTGCGCTGGTATTGTCGATACTTTTTCTGGTTTCCTATATCGCGCACCATTTATTGGCCGGGGAAGCGAAATTTGGCGACAGTAATCATGATGGAATTGTTTCGGATGATGAGAAATCAGCAGTAGGCGGTATCAGGATGGTGTATTATTTTATTCTGGCAACACATATTTTTCTGGCAGCCATCATTCTTCCTTTTATTCTTTTTACGGCTTACAGAGGATTAACAGGGGAATATGCCATACACAAAAAACTGGCAAGAATTACCTGGCCTTTGTGGTTGTATGTAGCGGTTACCGGACCGGTAGTATATTATATGATCAGTCCCTATTATCACTAATCATTCCTATCAATTCCTTTATAAAAAAACCGCAGCATGGTAAATTGCTGTGCTTTTTTAGTAATCAGTTAGTTTAATCGAGTGATAGCTCAATAGCCGGGTCCCAGAACTTTTTGTCAAAATCAACAATTGTATCCTCTACTACTTTGATTTTCTCTTTTTTGAGGAGTTCTTCCATTCGGGTAGGGGTTGCAAAATGCATTTTGCCAGAAAGCATTCCATTTCTGTTAACGACCCTATGTGCCGGAACAGGGGGACTCAAATGAAATGCCCCATTCATAGCCCATCCCACCATTCTGGCACTCATTTTAGTTCCCAGATAAGCTGCAATAGCTCCATAGGAAGTTACACGACCTTTGGGGATTTGGCGGGCCACATCATATACCTGCTCAAAGAAGGAACTGTCTTTAATGCCGCTTGGCAGTATTGTTTTTAATTTGCCAGAAGATTTTTTGTTTGCCAAT
>CAIYKV010000033.1 GCA_903926855.1 uncultured Bacteroidota bacterium
ATAGATCCTAAGCATTTTAAAACAGCTCCGGACGGAAGAAAGGATGATACCCATTTTTCTGAATATGGGGCATCGCTCATGGCTTCCCTGGTTTGTGATGAACTCAAACAAAAAAATCTTCCGCTTGCTCAATACCTAAAACCATCTGCACACCCGGAGAAGCTGGCATATGAACTACCTAAAATTTACCAACCGCATTTTAAAAAAGATACCTGTAATATCATAACCTACGGTGCGAAAAGTGATGGCAATACGCTGAACACGCTTGCTATTAATAAAGCCATTACCGAGTGTGCTAAGCAGGGAGGTGGAACCGTGCTTATCCCCGCGGGACTATGGCTAACCGGTCCGATAGTACTACAAAGCAACGTAGAATTATACGCAGCAAGAGGAGCTTTGATTTTATTTACGCCAGACAGATCACAATACCCACTGGTAGAAGCTTCTTACGAAGGAGTAGCTGCTGCCCGGTGTCAATCACCCATTTCAGCCACCAATGCTGAAAATATCGCCATCACAGGTGCCGGCATATTCGATGGATCAGGAAATGTCTGGAGGCCTTTAAAGAAAGGAAAAATCACAGATTCTGAATGGAAAAAATTAATCTCTTCCGGTGGTGTATTAACCGAAGACAAAACGGGTTGGTATCCTTCAGCGGGGGCATTAAGTGCTTCGTTAACTAGTGATATTGGTAAATTAAGCACTGGAAAACAACTCAAGGATTTTGAATCGATCCGGGATTTTCTACGCCCCAATATGTTACGGATCACCAATTGCAAGCATATTTTATTGGAAGGGATCACATTCGAAAATTCTCCTGCCTGGACCATGCATTTAGCGGTTAGTCAGCACATCACCATTAAAGAAGTTACCGTAAAAAACCCGTCATACGGGCAGAATACAGATGCATTGGACCTTGAATCATGCGCCAATATTTTATTAGAAGGATGCTCCTTCGATACAGGTGATGATGGTATCTGTATCAAATCAGGCAGGGATGAAGAAGGAAGAAAACGGGGTTTGGCTACAGAAAACCTGATAGCCCGTAATTGTACGGTTTATCATGCACACGGTGGATTTGTTATTGGCAGTGAAATGAGTGGCGGTGCAAGAAACTTGTTTGTATCTAATTGCAGTTTTATCGGTACAGATATCGGGTTACGGTTTAAAACTGTAAGGGGGAGAGGGGGGATAGTAGAAAAAATCTACGCATCGAATATTGTCATGAAAGATATTCCGGGAGAAGCGATCTCCTTTGATATGTACTATATGGCCAAGGACCCCGTTCCATTGGCAGGCGAAAAAAGAGAAATGCCCAAAATCGAAACCATGCCAGTATCAGAGGGAACCCCAGTATTCCGTGATTTTTTCCTGAATGATATTGTTTGCAATGGTGCTGAAAAAGGGATTTTTATACGCGGCATCCCTGAAATGAATGTGCAGAATGTACGATTGAGTAATATGGTACTTCAGGTTAAAAAAGGAATTGAATGTACAGAAGCATCGGTAATCCGTTTCCAGAATATTCGACTGATTACTGAAGAATCTGATCCACTGATATATCTACAGAATAGTAACAATATCCAGTTTGATAATATCAGCTATGATAAACCGGCGGAAACTCTTTTTAGCTTCAATGGCGACAGAACCAGGAATATCAAAGTGAATCATATTGATCTTTCGAAAACAAAAAATAAAACAGTATACCAGTTTGGTGCTCTTCCATCATCAATCGAATTTAAGTAAGTAGCATGAAGAAATATTTCCTTTTTATTGTTAGTAGCATTTTGATCAGTGGTAGTTGTGTAAAAGCACAGACTTTAGCAGAGAGAATGGCGGCTACGGTAATGACAATCTGGAAAGATTCATTATTTACCGATCCTGCCAAACCTGCCAAATGGACCTATGATCAGGGGGTTATTTTAAAAGGTATTGAGGGACTGTGGTATCAAACGGGAGATGGAAAATATTTTAATTACCTGCAAAAATGTATAGACTTTTTTGTAGACGATAAAGGTAATATCAGAACCTATAAGCAATCAGACTATAATCTGGATAATGTATTATGTGGAAGGATATTACTAACATTATACAATGTAACTGGCAAAGAAAAATATTTTATTGCAGCCACCACTTTAAGAAACCAGTTACAATCACAACCCAGAACCAAAGAAGGCGGGTTCTTTCATAAAAAGATATATCCTTACCAGATGTGGTTGGACGGTTTGTATATGGCCGAGCCTTTTTACACAGAATATGCTTCCGCCTATAATGAAACAGATGCATTTGATGATATCGCCCACCAGTTTATATGGATGGAGAATCATGCTAGAGATAAAAGAACAGGATTGCTTTACCATGGCTGGGATGAAAGCCGGGAGCAAAAATGGGCGAACCTGATTACGGGAGTGTCGCCTAATTTCTGGGCAAGGGCTATGGCCTGGTATGGTATGGCACTGGTAGATGTACTGGAAAATTTTCCGGAGAATAATCGATACAAAGATTCATTGAAATCCATCCTGCACAGGTTTGCAGATGCCATTCAAAAAGTTCAGGACCCGTCAACCGGCCTATGGTATGATATCATAGATAAACCTGCCGAAAAAGGGAATTACCCTGAAGCTTCTGCCAGTTCTATGTTTGTTTGCGCTATTGCCAAATCTGTTAGACTGGGTTTTCTCCCGCCATCTTATCTTTCAATAGCGAAAAAGGGCTTCGCAGGTATACAGAAAACATTTATTGAAACAGATGCAAATGGGCAAACCAATTTAAAAGGAACTGTAAGTGTTAGTGGCTTGGGTGGAACACCTTATCGGGATGGTAGCTATGCATATTATATGAGTGAGAAAGTAGTGGTGAATGACCCCAAAGGAGTAGGCGCTTTTTTACAGGCTGCTAATGAAATGGAATTATTGCCCACCCTTGGCTTCGGAAAAGGAAAAACAGTTTTGCTGGATGATTATTTTAATTCAGAGAGAAAGAAAAATATTATTGGCATTGAAATGCCCTACCATTATAAATGGTACGAAATGTACAATAATGGTTTCTCAATATTGGGTTCTGTTTTCAGAAAACATGGCTTGCAAACAAAAACCCTCAGCGAAGCGCCGGATCAGAAAAATCTAAAAGAGGCAGCTATTTATTTGATCGTTGATGCAGACAATACTGCCGACAAACCCAACCCCAATTATGTTCAGGAAAAAGATGCCGGAGAAATATATAATTGGGTGAAAGCAGGGGGTGTTCTGGTAATATTACATAATGATAAAGGCAATGCCGAATTCGTGCATTTTAATACACTGGGAGATAAATTTGGAATCCATTTTAATGAAGACAGTTATAATAAAGTGGTAGGCACTTAGTATGAAACTGGCAAGATTGAGATACCA
>CAIYKV010000034.1 GCA_903926855.1 uncultured Bacteroidota bacterium
ATAATTAATATAAATGAAACAGTATATGCAAAATTTTACACAACGGATACCAGTCATTCTCTTCTTACTGCTTTCATCAATAGGTTTATTTCAGATGGGCTGCACAGAAACAGCGAAAAAACCCGCAGAAAGGCAAAAATACCTGATCCCCGATTCTATATTGAAAAAAATGGTTATTGATACCGTTAAGGAATGTCCCTTAGTAGATGCCATTACCTTAACCGGCAGCGTTGACTTTAACCAGGATAACCAGGTAAATATTTATCCATTGGTTAGTGGAAATATTGAAGACGTGAAAGTACAGTTAGGAGACCATGTTACCGCCGGACAGGTGCTGGCAGTTGTAAAAAGTAGTGAGATGGCAGGGTATAGCAGTAACCTGGTAAATGCAGAAACCAATCTCAGGGTAGCAAAGAAAAATCTGGAGGCGCAGAAAGATTTGTTTTCCAGCGGATTGGCTTCACAATTGGATGTTACTTCAGCGCAATCCAATTACGACCAGGCAGTCGCCCAACTCGAAATGGTGAAAAGGGTACTGAAAATAAATGGGAATAATACACAGGGCGACTATGTGATAAAAGCACCAATCAGTGGGTTCATCGTACAAAAAAATATCACCAATAATACGGCCATCCGTGCAGATAACGGAGCCAATCTATTTACCATTTCAGACCTGAAAAATGTTTGGGTACAGGCCAATGTGTATGAATCCAATATCAGTAAAGTGCATATGGGCGATCCGGTAAGCATTACTACAGTTTCTTATCCGGACATGGTATTTACAGGTAAAATAGATAAGATTTTAAATGTGCTGGATCCTTCCAATAAAGTAATGAAAGTGAGGATTGTTTTGTCCAATAACGATTATGCTTTAAAACCTCAGATGTTTACCAGAGTCGTAGTTACCAATCAGCAAAATACAAAAGCAATTTGTATTTCTTCCAAGGCTTTAATCTTTGATCATAGCCAGTATTTCGTGCTGAAATACAAAGGCAAAGGAGAAGCAGATATCACGCATGTGCAGGTACTCAATACATTGGGTGATAAAGCTTATTTATCGGAAGGGGTTACAAAAGGCGATCGAATAGTTGGATCGGAAGCGATCCTTATTTATGATGCCTTGAACAATTAATTGTACGCTTTAAAAATTACGCAATGATTAAGGTACTAAAAAGCATAATCGCTTTTTCACTAAAAAATAGATACTTCGTTTTATTTGCATCAATTGCTGTATTGGTAACAGGTATTCTAACTTTTAAAAGTATGCCGATCGAGGCATTTCCGGATGTAACCAATACGGAAATCAGCATTATTACCCAATGGCCGGGAAGAAGCGCCGAAGAAGTGGAAAAATTTGTTACGATTCCGATTGAAATCGCAATGAACCCGGTTCAGCAAAAAGTGAGTTTACGTTCTACCACTATTTTTGGTCTATCCTATGTAAAACTCATTTTTGATGATGATGTAAAAGATCCACAGGCTCGTCAACAGGTAATGAACCTGCTGGGGAATGCTTCCCTACCCCCTTCTGTGGTGCCTGCAGTACAACCTCCTACCGGACCAACTGGCGAAATATTCCGATATACCTTACGTAGTAAAGTAAGAGATGTAAGGGAATTAAAAACCATGCAGGATTGGGTAATTGATCGTCAGCTGAGATCAGTGCCGGGTGTAGGTGATATCACCAGTTTTGGTGGTAAAACCAAAACTTATGAGATCAGGGTTGACCCGGAAAAGCTAACATCCATTGGGATTACCCCACTGGATGTGTTTACCGCTGTACAAAAAACAAATATCAATATCGGGGGTGATATGATTATCCAGAATAACCAGGCATTCGTGGTTAGGGGTATTGGTTTGTTAAATGATATTAATGAGATCAAGAATATCATCATACTGAATAATAATGGCGTTCCGGTATTGGTGAAAGATGTAGCGCAGGTAGAAATTTCCAATCTACCCAGATTAGGATGGGTAGCAAGGGCCGATGGATTACCAGACGCAAAAGGTAACAGAGTGGTAACTGATGAACCCGATGCAGTTGAAGCCATCATCGTGATGCGTAAAGGAGAAAACCCTACCAAAGTAGTAAATGCCATCAAAGCGAGGGTGGATAAACTCAATAATAGCATTCTGCCGGAGGACACTAAAATTGTACCGTATTACGACAGATCTGATCTTATAGATTTTGCAACACATACTGTACTGCATAACCTGGTAGAAGGGATACTGCTGGTAACCCTGCTGGTATCCCTGTTTATGTTCAATTGGCGTACTACCTTGATTGTATCGCTGATCATACCTATGGCCCTGCTTTTTGCTTTTATCTGTCTACACCTGATGGGCATGTCAGCCAATTTATTATCCCTTGGAGCCGTGGATTTCGGGATCATTATTGATGGTGCGGTGGTAATGGTAGAAGGTATGTTTGTGATACTCGATCATCGTGCCATGGAAATGGGTATGGAGCGATTTAATAAAGTGGCCAAAATGGGACTGATTAAAAAGAACGGTGCCCAATTGGGTAAAGCCATCTTTTTTGCAAAAGTGATCATCATTACCGGGCTGCTTCCCATTTTTGCCTTTGAAAAAGTAGAGGGTAAAATGTTCTCTCCACTCGCTTACACATTAGGCTTTGCTTTATTAGGCGCATTGATTACCACCCTTACCCTGGTGCCGGTACTGATCAGCATGTTATTGAAAAAGAATGTACATGAAAAGCATAACCCTTTTGTGCATCACCTGACAGGTTTTATGCTGAAAGGATTTACGAGTGCGTTCAAAAGAAGAAAGCTGGTAGTGCCGCTGGCACTAGTGGTAATGGTGGCCGGTTTGTATTCATTTAAATACCTGGGATCAGAATTCCTCCCTGAATTAAATGAAGGCTCTATCTGGCTAAGGGTGCAAACTCCTTACAGTATTTCGCTTGATAAATCTGTGAGTGTTTCCTCAGAGATCAGGAAGATACTGATGACATTTCCGCAGGTAAAATATACCGTTGCACAAACCGGCAGACCGGATGATGGTACAGATGTGGCAGGCTTTTACAATAATGAGTTTTCGGTGATGTTGTATCCGGAAGATGAATGGAAACCGAAAATAACAAAGGACGAGTTGA
This sequence comes from uncultured Bacteroidota bacterium, assembly GCA_903926855.1. Taxonomy (GTDB): domain Bacteria; phylum Bacteroidota; class Bacteroidia; order Chitinophagales; family Chitinophagaceae; genus Sediminibacterium. Next base: position 3,119 of record CAIYKV010000034.1, read on the forward strand.
TTGATCAAATGACCGCTAAACTATCCAGTATCCCCGGAGCGAACTTAAATTTCTCTCAACCCATTATGGATAATGTGGAGGAAGCAGTATCAGGCGTAAAAGGATCGATTTGTGTAAAGATCTATGGAGATTCTTTGAATTATATGGAAGCCAAAGTAGATTCTGTATATAATATTCTCCGGGATGTGAAAGGGATCGAAGACCTGGGAGTGATACATAATATTGGTCAACCCGAATTGGATGTAAACCTCGATCAACAGAAAATGGCTTTATACGGGGTGGCAACTGCCGATGCCAATGCCGTGGTGGCCATGGCAATAGGTGGATTAGCCGCTTCTTCACTCTATGAAGGCATTAAAATATTTGATATACGGATCAGGCTCCCGGAAGAATTCCGTAAAACGCCGGAAGATATTGGTAATCTCCTGGTTCCCACACAAAACGGATCCAAAGTGCCTATCAAAGAAATCGCCTCTATCGACAAGAAAACAGGGGCCTGTTTGATATTCAGAGATGATAATGAGCGTTATTCTGCCTTGAAATTTTCTGTACGAGGTCGCGATATGGGCAGTACAATTGCAGAGGCACAGGCAAAAGTGAATGCAAAAGTGACGCTGAAAAGAGGATACTCAATGGCCTGGCAGGGTGATTTTGAAAACCAGCAAAGAGCCGAAAAACGCCTCTTACAAGTAGTACCTATCAGTCTGTTACTAATATTCCTGCTCTTGTTTACCATGTTTGGAAATCTTAAAGATGCTGGTCTGGTATTCCTTAATGTTCCTTTTGCGATTGTTGGGGGCTTGCTGGCATTGCATCTTACCGGTACCAACTTTAGTATTTCAGCAGGTATAGGCTTTATCGCATTGTTTGGGATCTGTATTCAGGATGGAGTGTTATTGATCACTGTATTTAAGCAAAACCTGGAAAGAATACACGGTGCTTCTAATACCCTCTATAGTGCCATTAAATTAGGCGTGAATTCAAGAATACGACCTGTGATGATGACGGCTATGATGGCGGCCATCGGTTTGTTCCCGGCAGCATTATCACATGGCATTGGATCAGAAAGCTCTCGCCCATTGGCAAGAGTGGTGATCGGAGGTATTTTATGCGCTATGATATTTTCGTTATGGGTGTTCCCACTCATTTTTGCCTGGGCCTACAAAAATGTAGACACCAAGCATCAGAGTGATATTACTGAAAAGGACTAAAAATCGTGTTCCAGACGCGAATGTTCACTTTAGGTGAACAGGGCTGCTATTTCTATAGCGGCCCTTATTTTATCCTTATTTTAATATTTGACAAATCTAATTGATTTAAATTTGTATCCATTGCGTCTGGAAAACGTGGAATATTTCATTGATTAATTTAACACAAACAGATTAAATTAATTAATGATAAGTTCATATTCGTATTTCTGGCTGCGTTGAAAAACCAAATACCAGTAATCAATATGATACAATTTCCGCGAGTGAAAGGTTTAGCAAAATTTCTAATTCTGGCTACCTTTTTTCATTCCACCCAACTACTTTCACAAAATACATCTCATTCAGATACACTTGTATTAACTATCCAGCAGGCAGAAAAAAGATTCATAGATAGCAACTATCTTTTGTTAGCAGGCAATTATAATGTGGATGCACAAAAAGCATTAATACAACAGGCAAAATTGTGGGATAACCCGGTTTTGAATACTGATCAGGTAATCGCAGCCAACGGTAAATTCTTTCCGTACGGAAAGAACCCTGATGGAACGTACAGTGGTCAGTATTATATTCAGGTACAACAACTAATCAAAACAGCCGGTAAGAGAGGAAAGCTGATTAACCTGGCAACTACCAACGCAAAACTGAGCGAGCTTCAGTTACAGGATGTGATCAGGAATCTTCGGTATCAATTACACACAGATTATTATAATATTCTTCAGCAATTAGGAACTAAAGTTATTTACCAGGATCAAATGCAACAACTGAACAAGCTACTGACTGGTATGCAGGCTCAATTATCCATTGGTAATATTGCACAAAAGGATTATTTACGAATACAGGCTCTATTGATCTCTCTTGAACAGGATATGACAGATCTGGATAAATCGATTGCTGATAACGAGGCGGATTTAAGAACCTTATTGCAGGTAAAAGAAACTGGTTTTATAAAACCCGCAGATAATTTGATTGCCAATATTGCTCTTTCTAATCTGGTTAACAACGATCAATTGGTAGAAACCGGTAAACAACACAATCCATATTATCAATTACAACAAACCCAGATTCTTTATCAGCAACAGAACCTGGCTTACCAGAAATCATTACGCTCACCGGATATTACACTGGGGCCCAATTTTGACCGCAACTCAAATTTCGCGCCCAATTATGTCGGTTTAGGCATCTCTTTACCGCTTACGATCATTAATAAAAACCAGGGGAATATTAAATCAGCTGAATTTAGTATCAAACAGCAGCAGTCGCTGGCCAGCAATGCCGAAACAGAATTGCGAAATAATATTGGTACTGCATACCAGAAATTATTACTGACGGTAAAACAGAATAGTACAACGCAAAAGGATTTCTATACCAAATATGAAGCGATGTACAAGAACATTCTCAGCAGTTACCAGCAAAAGCAAATCAATCTGCTGGAGTTTTTGGACTTTTTTAATGACTATACCTCCTCACAACAAAGACTTTTACAACAACAACTGAATCTTCAACTGGCAAAAGATGAAGTGAATTATTATGCCGGTATGGATATTCTTAAATAATTATTATACATCATACACATGAATCATATGAATAAGTTTTTACCAGGTTTAATGGCAATAATCGTTTTAGGGCTGAGCTCCTGCCATGAAAATAAAGAAGTGAAACAGGAGAGCACCAAATTCATGTTAAGTGATACTATGGCAAAAATGATTGCCCTGGATTCTGTTGGCATCAGCTATATTGATGACGCCATTACTTTAAGCGGAGAAGTAAGTTTTAATGAGAATAATGTGGTGAAAGTGTATCCACGCAGCAGCGGACAGGTTACTGAATCAAAAGTAACTTTAGGTGATAAAGTAAAAGCAGGCCAGGTGCTCGCTATTATCAGAAGTGCGGATGTGGCAGGAAGCTATTCGGATCTTACCAGTGCCAATGCGGATATCAATATTGCCAAACGGCAACTTGATAATACGGAAAGTCTTTATAAAAATGGTATCGCCAGTGAAAAAGAACTGGAAGAAGCCAAACAGAACTATGAAAAAGCTTTAGCAGCAAAAGGAAAAATTCAATCCGTCATAAATATCAATGGAGGAACAGGTAGCAATGCAGGTGGTATTTATACACTTACCTCTCCTATTGATGGTTATATCGTTGAAAAGAAAGTGAACACGGGTAATTTTATTCGGAATGATATGGGCGATAACCTGTTTACTATCTCTGATCTGAAAAATGTTTGGGTAAACGCCAATGTATTTGAAGTAGATATTCCTAAAGTGAAAGAAGGATATAGTGTTGTTGTTAATACGCTTGCTTATCCGGATAAAAAAATAAAAGGAACGGTGGATAAAATGAGCGAAGTGCTGGACCCAACAAATAAAACTTTACGGATCCGTATCAAACTCGCCAACCCTGATCTTTTATTGCGTCCGGAAATGTATGCACGGGTGGTGGTTTCTAATCAGGAAAATATAAGGGCCATCACGATACCCACAAAAGCATTGATTTCACTGAATGGAAAAACATTTGTGGTGGTATACCGATCAAATTCGGATATGAAGATTGCGGAAGTAGATATCTTGAAATCTGCAGGCGACCAGACATACCTGATAGGTGGAGTGAACAAGGGTGATAAGATCATCGTAAAAAATCAATTACTGGTATTTCAACAGTTATTGAATCAATAAAATGAGCAATACTTATTTGCTCAGTTTGCTAATTTCCACAATATAGATTACCATGGTAAAGTTTATTAAATCAATCATACATTTCTCACTCCGACACCGCTATTTTGTCTTTTTCATGACAGCGATTCTGGCAGCTATCGGATTTGTGAGTTACCAGAATACACCCATCGAAACCTTCCCGGATGTGACCAATACCCAGATCATTATCATTACACAATGGTCTGGACGAAGCGCAGAAGAAGTAGAAAAATTCATTACCGTTCCGCTTGAAACCGCATTGAATTCCGTTCAAAGAAAATCAAATCTGCGTACTACCTCTTCCTTCGGTCTTTCTTATATCCGGATCATTTTTGATGATGATGTAACTGATGAATTTGCCCGGCAACAGGTATTGAGTCGTATTGGTAATGTGGATCTGCCCGATGGCATTAAACCGGAAGTAGAGCCTCCATATGGCCCTACCGGTGAAATTTTCAGGTATACTTTAAAAAGCAATACAAGATCTATCCGTGAATTATATACCATTCAGGATTGGGTTTTGGATAAACAATTTAAAAGAGTACCCGGTGTAGCGGATGTAAATAGTTTTGGTGGGGAAGAAAGAAGTTTTGAGATCAGTGTAAATCCCAATAACCTGACCAAGTATGGCTTAACCTCTCTTGATGTATATAATGCCGTTGGTAAAAGCAATGTGAATGTGGGTGGTGATGTGATTGAAAGAAATGGACAGGCTTATGTAGTTCGTGGTATCGGATTACTGAACAGTATCAGTGAAATTGAAAATATCATTGTTACCAAGATGAACTCTGTGCCTATCCTGGTAAAAAACCTGGCACAGGTAAAAGAAGCCGGTAAGCCAAGATTGGGCCAGGTTTCTAAAGATACCATGGGTGATGTATTAGAAGGAATTGTGGTAATGGTAAAAGGCGCCAATCCAACAGAAGTGCTTACAAAACTTCATGAAAAAGTAAAAGACCTGAATGAAAATGTTTTACCCAGTGATGTAAAGATCGATACTTTTTATGATCGAACCGTCTTGATGGATTATGCAACGCATACAGTAATCCATAACCTGATCGAAGGTATTATATTGGTTACCTGTATTGTAATGATCTTTATGGCCGATTGGAGAACAACGGTTACAGTAAGTATCATAATTCCACTCTCTCTTCTGTTTGCCTTTATGTGTATGCGAATGATGCATATGACGGCTAACCTGCTTTCTATGGGCGCTATCGATTTCGGGATCATTATTGATGGTGCGGTGGTGATGGTAGAAGGATTGTTTGTAGCATTGGATAGTAAGGCAAAGGAGGTAGGTATGGAGAAATTTAATAAACTGGCTAAACTCGGTTTATTCAAACAGGTAGGCACTGAAATGGGGAAAGCCATCTTTTTTTCAAAGATCATTATCCTGACTTGCCTGGTACCTATTTTTGCTTTTCAGAAAGTAGAAGGTAAAATGTTCTCACCACTGGCCTATACTTTAGGTTTTGCATTAGTAGGTGCATTAATCTATACGCTTACATTGGTACCCGCATTATCAAGTATTTTATTACGGAAAAATGTAAGGGAGAAACATAATTTCATTGTTATATTCTTTGAGAAAGGAGTCAAATTTCTTTTTGAGAAAGCCTATCGAGTTCCAAAGACAAGTTTATTGATAGCAGTAACCATTATGGCACTCACCTTCTTCTCTGCCAGGTTTTTAGGAAGTGAATTTTTACCGGAACTGGATGAAGGTGCTTTATGGGTGAAAGCACAATTGCCCATGAGTGCCTCATTGAGTCAGTCAAAAATTATCTCTGATAAAATGACTGAGATCATTCGAAAATATCCGGAAGTGCGACATACATTGGCACAGATCGGTAGAACGAATGATGGAACAGATCCAAAAGGATTTTTTAATGTGGAAATAGCGGTTGATCTCTATCCAAAAGATGATTGGCGAAAAGGCCTGTCAACTGAAATGCTGATTGATAGCATGGATAAACAATTGAGTAAACTACCTGGCTTATTACTTAATTACTCTCAACCCATACGGGATAATGTGGAAGAAGCGGTAGCTGGGGTTCCTGCATCCTTGGCTGTAAAAATATTCGGCCCTGATTTTGACAAACTCGATTCATTGGCCAACCAGGTACAGGCTGTATTAGGAAAAGTACAGGGAGTGGAAGATCTGGGCGTACTGAGAAACCTGGGTCAGCCTGAATTCAGAATAGAATTGGATCAGGAAAAAATGGCTTTATATGGTGTGGCTACTGCCGATGCCAACGCAGTAATTGAAATGGCGATTGGAGGTAAAGCGGCAACACAACTATACGAAGGAGAAAGAAAATTTGATATCCGTATCCGCTATCAAAAAGATTATCGCGATACCCAGGAGAAAATAGAACAGTTGATGGTGCCTGCGCAGGATGGAAGTAAAGTGCCGATCAAAGAATTGGCTACCATCAGAACCTTAACCGGACCTGCTTTTGTATATCGTGATAATAATAGCCGATACATTCCTGTTAAATTCTCTATTCGCGGAAGAGATTTAGGAAGCACCATTGCCGAAGCTCAGGCAAAAGTAAATGCAGTGGTAAACCTTCCCAAAGGATACCAGATGTCCTGGAATGGCGAATTCGAAAACCAGCAAAGGGCTTCCAAAACATTGGCAAATGTGGTACCGCTTTGTTTACTGGCCATATTCCTGATTTTATTTATCACATTCGGAAATGTAAAAGATGCTATACTCACCATCCTCAATGTACCATTCGCTTTAATCGGTGGAATATTGGCCTTGCATATTACCGGTATCAATTTTAGTATCAGTGCCGGTATTGGATTCATTGCCTTGTTTGGGGTCTGTATTCAGAATGGTGTGATATTGATCAGTGTATTCCGAAAAAATTTGCAGGCTAAGATGACGCTACACCAGGCAATCTTACACGGAGTGGTATCGAGGGTAAGACCGGTTGTCATGACAGCCCTGATGGCAGCCATCGGTTTATTACCCGCAGCGATCAGTACCGGTATTGGTAGTGAAACACAAAAACCATTGGCTATTGTGGTAATCGGTGGACTGGTCACTTCTACTATTCTTACATTGTTGATATTACCTATTCTATATAGTCTGGTGCATACATTTATGCATAAACGGCAGAATATGAAAATATTAAAGAAAATGGGTGCTGTATAAAAAAATGAAACAATGCTGTGAAAATACTAGGCCCGGTAATCAAATACCGGGCTTAGTTTTGCAGCCTATCTAATAAATCACGCTGCCATATTTTAGATAATGTAATTTTTAAATCAGTCATATCTAAAGTAGATATTTTTATGGTTAGGATGAATATACTGATGAGTATTCTGCTGTTTGGATCAGTAGATCTAGTAAAAGCACGGGATCTGACAGATACTTCCGGAAAGCAGAAGTATTCTCTGCATTTTCAGGCAACGGTAATACCACAATATCATTTTGATTTCCATTCACCTTATGCAGGACAAAATAGCCTGCAACCCAGCGAACCGCCTCGCTCCTCTTATACAGGTACTGCTTATTTTGCTATTAAACCATTTACCAATACTTATCTGGTTTTTAATCCGGAGTTTGCCGGTGGTAAAGGGCTAAGCAAAACATTAGGGATTGCCGGTTTCCCCAATGGAGAAGTATATCGTGTGGGCGACCCCACACCCACTCCTTTTATTGCCCGTTTGTATGTGGAACAAAGATTTCCTTTGAGTAAAAGAATGGAAAAAATAGAGGATGACCAGAATCAATTGGCAGAAACCACGCACAAAGATTTTATATCATTGGTTTTTGGAAAATTTTCTCTGACTGATTTCTTTGATGATTCGCAGATCAGTCATGATCCACGTACACAATTAATGAACTGGAGTCTGATGAGCAATGGCGCATGGGATTATCCGGCCAATACACGCGGTTATACCATCGGTGGTATGTTTCAGGTACTATTTTATGACTGGGCGTTTAGAACAGCCCTGACTACCGTTCCTATTGAAGCCAATGGACCTGAATTACAGTTCAAATACAACAAAGCCATGGGTATGGTTTGGGAATTGGAGAAAACTCATTTGTTTAAAAAAGACGATACCCATTTTTCAACCGTGCATATGGGCATCTTTTCCAACCTCGCAAGAATGGGTAGTTACGCCCAGTCTCTCCAGATTATTGGTGGAGGTGCACCAGATATTACCAGCACCCGTGAATATGGAAGAAATAAATGGGGCTACTATCTTAGTCTTGATAACAATTTTGGCTATTTCCATCATTTTATCAAAACCAGTTGGAACGATGGTAAAAATGAAACCTGGGCCTTTACAGAAATTGACCAGAGCATTACCACCGGTATATTGTTGGATGGAAATCTCTGGAAAAGAAACAAAGACAAGTTCTCTTTAGGACTTGTGTCAAACGGCCTTTCATTTGACCACATGTTTTATTTAAAAAGTGGTGGATATGGTTTTTTGATTGGTGATGGAAAATTGAATTATGGTCACGAACAAATCATAGAAGCCTATTATGCCTGCCATCTTTCCAAAAACCTAACCCTAAGCCCCGATTACCAGTTTGTAATGAACCCGGGATATAATAAAGACCGTGGCCCTGTCAATATTGTTGCGTTGCGTTTACATGCCGAATTCTAACAAAAAAAGCTATCCTGAGATAGCTTTCTGAAATATGTATTTTAGTAAAATTGATTAAACCGAAAAAGAAGTTCCGCATCCGCAGGTCTTACTGGCATTGGGATTGCTAAAAGTAAATCCACGACTGTTTAACCCACCCTGCCAGTCAACTTCCATACCATACAGATATAATTCATGACTTTTATTCATGATACAGGGAATACCCTCAATCATAAACTGTTTATCTTCTGCTTCAGGCTGCTCAAATCCCAGTACATAAGTCATACCACTACATCCACCGCCTTTTACACCAATACGCAGTCTTTGGGTATTATCAAAGCCCTCCTCCCCCATTAAACGCTGTATTTCCTTAATGGCCGATTCCGTAAGACTTACCGGCAAAGTTTCTATCATTGTCACCATATACATCAGTTTACAACTACAAATTTACAAATAAACTCAGTCTTCCCATCCAAATGCTTTTCGATAGATGGAAAAACTACAATTAAAAAAGGTATTTCCTTCTTTGCGTCCTTTGCTGTTCCCTGCGTCCTTTGCGCTCCAGCTTTTCTAGATGGTAGGAGAAGCAGGGGTACCGGTAAAGAAGGAAATAGTAAGTATTCAATCAAATGAAAAATGTATTCCAATAGATATCCGGAACCGAGCACAAGTAGCTTTACCTTATTTTTGCCAAAATATCCGCTATGCCAGAATCAAGTACCATTTACAATATTTTGATCGGAGTTGCCATTGCCGGGGTACTGGCATACCTGTTTTATTCAGGGCGGGACAAAAAGCCAGAGGAAAACACAAACCCTGGTAACCGGGATTCAAATGGAATTCGTTTACAGGCTTACGAAAGACTAACCCTCTTGGTTGACCGGATTGCCATCCCCAACCTGGTTAGCCGTACACAACAGGATGGTTTAACTGTACGTGAAATGCAATTGGTATTAACCAAAAACATCCGCGATGAATTTGATTATAATATTACCCAACAAATCTATATAACCCCTGAAGTATGGAAAGCGGTGAAGGACCTGAAAGAAAATAATCTATTATTGATTAACCAGGTGGCAAATGCTTTACCGGGTAATGCTTCCGGGTTGGAGCTTTGCCGTTCGCTGCTTCAATTTACTATGAGTGATAGTAAAGGGAATCTCCATGAATTGGTAAGCGAAGCCTTAAGCTTTGAGGCAAAAAAATTATTATAATAATGGCTATTTTTCAACAGTAAATAATCTGATATGAGCGGTGATAAAAAGGAAACAGATAGCGGTATTGAGATCAAAAGATTGTATACAGCAACCGACTCATTCAACACACCAGATCCCGGATTACCTGGCGAATTCCCTTATACACGTGGTGTGCAGGCAGATATGTACCGTGGCAAACTATGGACCATGCGCCAATATGCCGGATTTTCTACTTCAGAAGAAAGTAACCGCCGTTACCACTATTTATTGTCGCAGGGAGTGATGGGATTGAGTGTGGCATTTGACCTGCCCACCCAAATTGGATATGATAGCGATCATCCCTTATCTGAAGGTGAAGTAGGAAAAGTAGGTGTGGCAATCGATAGCCTGGAAGATATGGAAACCCTTTTTCAGGACATACAACTGGAACAGGTAAGTACTTCCATGACCATCAATGCAACTGGTTTTATTTTATTGGCATTCTATGTGGCCCTGGCTAAAAAACAAGGTGCTGATCTGAAAAAAATTACCGGCACTATCCAAAATGATATTTTAAAAGAATACGCCGCACGAGGTACCTATATCTATCCACCCAAACCCTCCATGCGCATCATTACGGATATTTTTGAATGGTGTGGAAAGGAATTACCCAAATGGAATACAATCTCTATTTCTGGCTATCATATACGCGAAGCCGGAAGTACCGCTGTGCAGGAAATCGCATTTACACTTAGTAATGGAAAAGCCTATGTACAGGCAGCTTTAGAAAAAGGCATGGATATTAATGTATTTGGCAAACGACTTTCTTTTTTCTTTAATGCCCATAATAACCTGTTTGAAGAAGTTGCCAAATTTAGAGCAGCCAGAAGAATGTGGGCGGTGATGATGAAACAATTGGGCGCCACTGATGAAAAAGCCCTGATGCTTCGTTTTCATACACAAACCGGTGGTGCCACCCTTACTGCCCAGCAACCATTGAATAATATCTGTCGTGTAACCGTACAAACCCTTGCTGCCGTTTTAGG
>CAIYKV010000035.1 GCA_903926855.1 uncultured Bacteroidota bacterium
AATGGTTTCTTCCTTTACCTGCAGGTAATTCGCATAAGAAAGATCAACGCTTTCGTTAAATTTCTTATACTTCTTTAAAAAGTTGATACAGGTATGCACTATAATCCGCCTGATCCAGCCTTCAAAAGCACCTTTGTTTTGAAACGTATGTATTTGGGTAAAAACTTTGATAAACCCTTCCTGCAACATATCCTCCGCATCTTCGCGGCTCTGAGCAAAGCGGTAACAAACACTAAGCATTTTAGGGCTATAGCGATTGTACAATTCCCGCTGCGCTGAGGCATCGTTGTGTAAACAGCCTGTAATAATGGCTTGTTCCGTCATGAAGGGTAAAATGGTTACCCTAAATATAGACATTTATCCCTTTTGAATGCTGCATCCAAAACTTAGAAACCCGGTAAAATGGAATAAATAAACCCTGTTTACCCCGATAGGAGCGGAAAATTTAAATAAAATGTTAATTTGAAGCAACACCCAGGGGATATCATGTATCCTTTGCTTTGAGGCGAAATCCAATTAATATGGACAAAAAAGCATTTTTTCCTGGCAAAACTGTGACCAATGCCGATAATGTTGTTTTGTCTGAGTCGGCAACTCCCAAATCGACACCGCCTAACGGGGGATTAACGCAATATGCAGGTGTTTGGACGGTGAATGAGGTAACCCATTTATTAAAACGAACTTTATTTGGTGCCTCACAGGCAGATATCAGTTATTTTATTACGCTTGGGTTTCCGGCTTCTGTGGATGAAATCATCAACCCATCGGCTCCCTTACCGGATCCTCCTGTAAAGGAGTATGCGACACCTACCAATACCAGCACACCCGATTCAAATATTGCCAACGGAACAACCTGGGTTATAGACCCGAGCACCGATGGAACCGTAAATAGTTTGCGGATTGCATCCTTTAAAAAATGGTGGATGGGGGTAATGATTAACCAGGATAGAAGTATCCGAGAAAAGATGACCCTTTTCTGGCATGATCATTTTTCTACGGAAACCAATACCATCTCTGATGCGCAATTTGTTTATAATCACCACAGATTATTGCGAACCAATGCAGTTGGCAATTTTAAATCTTTAACCAGGGAAGTGACCATTGACCCGGGTATGTTGGTATACCTGAATGGTCAGTATAATACCGTTAGTGCACCGGATGAAAATTATGGAAGAGAATTACAGGAATTGTTTTGTTGCGGCAAAAGCCCTGACTCTCAATACACCGAAGATGATGTAAAGGCGGTAGCAAGAGTACTTACCGGATGGAAGAATAATTATACAACATTGAGTTCATCTTTTGATCCGAACCGGCACGACAAAACAAATAAACAATTTTCAGCCTTCTACTCGAATACAGTCATTACAGGTAAAACAGGTGCTACCGCAGGCGATCAGGAATTGGATGACCTGATGAATATGATTTTTGCAACACAGGAAGTGGCAAAATATATCTGTCGTTGTATTTATCGGTGGTTTGTATATTATGATATTGATAGTACTGTTGAAGCAAATATCATTTCTCCATTGGCTGATATTTTCCGGAGCAACAATTATGAGATCAAACCAGTACTCAGCACACTTTTAAAAAGTGAACATTTTTTTGATGCACTTGCCAGGGGATGTCAGATAAAAAGTCCGGTTGATCTGGTGGTAGGCCTGTGCAGGGAATTCAATATGGTATTTGCACCTGCAACCGATTATATCACTAATTATGGCCTGTATAACTTCCTGGTAAGCTGGGTAGCCAATATGCAACAGAATATTGGAGACCCACCTGATGTTAGCGGATGGAAGGCGTATTACCAGGCTCCACAGTTTTATGAAATATGGATAAACAGTGATACCCTTCCCAAAAGAAACCAGTTGACCGATACATTGGTAGTGAGTGGATATACGTTTAACGGAACAAAAATGCTGGTGAATGGACCGGAATTTGCGAAAATTTTATCAAACCCCTCAGACCCCAATCAATTGATCACTGACCTGGTAAATAGTATGTTCATGATAGAGATATCAGATACATCGAAAGCAAAATTGAAACAGGATATTTTATTGGGTGGGCAAACCACAGATTATTACTGGACAGATGCCTGGGATACATTTATCACAAATCCCGGGAACACAGCCAATACAACTACCATTCAGAACCGATTACGGGATCTGATCAAATACCTGATGGATCTGGCTGAATACCAGTTGGCATAATTAAGGAATACAAACATGAAAAGAAGAGATTTTTTAAGAAATGCAATTCCCGCAGGCGTTATGCTTCCTTCTCTGGTGGGAGGTTTTACTTTTCGTGCATTGGGTGCAGATTCTGCCATTATGAGATCATTGTTATTACCTGTTACGGAAACCGATCATGTATTTGTAATCATACAATTGAATGGGGGTAATGATGGGTTGAATATGGTTGTACCCATTGAGAATTTTTCCAGTTATGTAAATGCACGATCGAATATTTATATTCCTGAAAACAAATTACTTGCATTGAATGGAAAAGTAGGACTTCATCCTGCAATGAGTGGATTGCATAGTATGTATTCTGATGGGCTATTGAAAGTAGTACAATCTGTGGGTTACCCGCAACCCAGTTTTTCGCATTTCAGGGCAACAGATATCTGGATGAGTGCTAGTGATAGTGAAACAGTCATCAATAGCGGATGGGCGGGGAGATACCTAAATTATGAATATCCCAATTTCCCTAATGGATATCCCAATAGTACAATGACCGATCCATTGGCAATACAAATCGGTTCCTCAACTTCCTTGACATTGCAGGGGCCTGCTATCAATATGGGAATGAGTATTAGCAGTACCAGTAATTTTTATAATCTGCTGAATGGCGTTCAGGATCCAGCCCCCGATACGCCGGCAGGAAAGGAATTGAGCTTTATCAGATTAGTGGCACAACAAACACAACAATACGCAACAGTTATCAAAGCAGCCGCTGGTAAAGTACCGCAACAATTGAGTTACCCGAGCAATAACTCATTAGCCGATCAATTAAAAATTGTTGCCCGGCTAATTCAGGGTGGATTAAAGACCCGGGTATATATGGTAAATTATGGGAGTTTTGATACGCATTCATTACAGGTGAATAGTAATGATGCCACTACCGGAACCCATGCAAATCTTTTGAAGAATGTAAGCGATGCCATTAAAGCTTTTCAGGATGATTTGAAATTTCTGGGCGCTGACGATAGGGTAGTAGGTATGACATTTTCTGAATTTGGCAGACGAATTAAAAGTAATGGAAGTACGGGTACTGATCATGGATCTGCTGCACCACTTTTTGTGTTTGGAAAAAATGTATTGGGAGGTGTATTAGGAGATACCCCAATCATTCCTGCAAGTGCTACCGTAAACGATAATATACCTTTTCAATATGATTTCAGAAGTGTGTATTCAACCATACTGGCTAATTGGTTATGTGTGAATGATCAGGACCTGGAGCAGATCATGCTTAAAAATTTTCAACTATTGCCCATTATGAATGCAACTGCTTGTAAAAAGCCTGTTAATCTTTCTGGGGAGCAACTTGTAAGTAATTATCCCAATCCTTTCACTACTTCAACCATTATCACTTTCAAAACAAATGGGGGACATACACTTATCCAGGTCCTTGATACAACTGGAAAACTCATCTCTACCCCGATTGACCAGGAAAATGTGGCTGGAACGTATACGGTTGTATTTGACGGCGGCTCTTTACCTCCTGGTGTATATTATGTGCGTTTACAAAACCTGAGTACACAGCAGGTAAGACCCATGATAAAAGTCCGATAGATATGCCCGTTTCGTCTTTCAAAACAGAATAGTAAGACAGACGCATTGCATTTATGTCACTACCCTTAAAAAATACCCAAATATTTTCAGCAGTTCAGTTCTTGTAGCAAAATCCCCTATGTTTGCAACATTGTAACAAAATACCCCTGGCAATATCTTCTACCATACGAAGTTTTCTGGCCGGTTTTTTACTGGTTATTTTTTCGATAGGAATTACACCTAAGCGAACCCTCCACAATATTGTAGCAAATCATACCGATGGGAAAGCCGGTAAAATTAATCTTCAGTTACCGGGTGAGCAGTTGAGTACTTCATCGTTTAATTGCCAATGTGATAACCTGATCGTTGAATCTCCTTTTGTTGCAGAAACATATCAATACAATATTCCCTTTGATTATACATTTGCAACGTTTACGGCCAAGCAGGTTTCTGGCCATTACTCGTCTGATCGATTCAGCTTTTGTCTTCGCGGTCCGCCTGCCTGTTGATTTTTTATAAAACAATCAACCCAAAATTATTTATGATAAAGGAATGATGTAAGATCATGATTCCATTTAATCAGATATTCATGAAATTATTTTTTACTCTAAGGGCAGTATTTTTTTTACCGGTTCTCTGCTTTTTCTTGCATTCGGTTTCCCTTGCAGCGGGGAGATCTTTTTTTGATAATACAGCTTCGTTAAGCGGATTGATAACAGATGCGCATACCAAAAAACCATTATCCGGCGCCAGTGTGTTGATACCAGATCTAAAATTGGGTGTGGCTACTGATGCAGAAGGAAAATATGAATTTAAAAATTTACCAACAGGATCTTTTCTGATTGAAATTAAGTTTGAAGGTTTTAAAAGTATTACTAAGACTATCTCACTAAACGGAGTAACCAAAGAAAATTTTCAGTTAGAAGAAAGCGCTACCGAGATCAATGAAGTGGTGGTAACCGGCAGCTCGAAAGCAACACAGATTAAGCGAAATCCGGTACCGATTGTATCCGTTAATCATGATTACCTGGTTACTAATCTTAGTACAAATGCAATTGATGGCATTGCCAAGATACCCGGTGTACGTGCCGTAACTACCGGTCCAAATGTTTCTAAGCCGGTGATTCGTGGTTTGGGTAATAACCGGATACTTACCTTATATGATGGAGTTAGACAGGAAGGGCAACAATGGGGAGATGAACATGGAATTGAGGTAGATCAATATGCGGTAGACAGGATTGAGATTATTAAAGGCCCAGCCAGTTTAACCTATGGCTCAGATGCATTGGCAGGTGTAGTAAACCTGATCCCGGCTCAACCCGCCCCTGAAGGGAAAATGATCGGGAATATCACAACCGATTACCAGACCAACAATAAATACTTTGGTGGAACGGCTATGTTAGGAGCCACAAAGAATGGAGTAGAGTGGATGGGTAGGATTTCGCATAAACAGGCTACGAATTACCAGGATAAATATGATGGAAGGGTTTTTGGAACAGCGTTTAATGAAACCGATTTGAATGCATCTGTAGGGATTCATAGAAAATGGGGATACTCGCATCTTAGCGTTGTACTATACGATGACAAACAGGAGATACCCGATGGTAGCAGGGATAGTGCGAGCAGACGTTTCACCCGACAAATCTCAGAAGCAGATACTGTTCGGCAAATTGTATCAGATGCGGATCTGAATAGTTATACCATAGAAAAGCTTCACCAAAGGGTGCAGCACTACAGGGCATTTTTGAGTAATAATATTATGCTGGGTGGTGGCAGGTTAGATTTGAATCTGGGATTTCAGGAAAGTGTGCGTAGAGAATTCAGTCACCCGGTATTATATACGATTCCCGGATTATATCTTCAATTGAACTCCTATACATATGATATCAAATATCATTTGCCGGAGAATAATAACCTGAATGTGAGTGTGGGCTTGAATGGAATGTACCAGACAAATACCGTTACCAATGGAACAGAATTCATAATCCCTTCCTATAAACAATTTGATGTAGGCGGATTTGTACTGGTAAAGAAAAGTGTTGGAAAGCTGGATATAGCAGGGGGATTGCGGTATGATATCCGATCTTTTAATAATGACGCATTATATACCATTGCCAACCCGGTTACCGGGTTTGATATGCCCGTGACTGCATCCACAGCCGGGGCAAAAAATCCTTTTTCAGATTACAGCAAAACATTTTCTGGAATCTCGGGTAGTTTGGGAGGAACCTATAACTTTTCAAATGCTTTTTCAATGAAAGCGAATATTGCACGCGGGTTCCGGTCACCCAATATTTCTGAAATATCTGCTAATGGTGTTCACCCGGGAACAAATATTTATCAAATCGGGAATGATAATTTCAAACCCGAATTCAGTTTGCAGGAAGATCTTGGATTTGTTTACTCTTCAAAGTATGCGGTATTCCAGTTGAATCTGTTCAATAATTTCATCAGCAACTATATATATAACCAAAAATTAGTTGGCGTAAATGGCAAGGATTCCGTGATAGTTCCCGGCAACCAGACTTTCAAATTTCAGGCAAGCAGGGCCAATTTATATGGAGCAGAATTTAATATTGACCTGCACCCGTTGAAAATTTTGCATTTTGAAAACAGCTTTTCTTTGCTTTATGCAGATAATAAAGGTAACAGTAATGTGAAATTATCTGATTCTGAAAAATACCTTCCATTGATTCCGCCTGCGCATGGCAGTTCTGAATTAAGAGTAGACCTTGATTGGAAATCTGCAGGCATTAAACATGCGTTTGCTAAAATTCAAGTTGAATATTATGCAACCCAAAATCGAATCTTTTCTGCCTATGGTACCGAGACAGCAACACCCGGCTATACGCTGTTTAATGCAGGAGTAGGTGGTGGCATAACCAACCGGAAGGGAGCTATTTTCATGAATGTATATATTATGGGTAATAACCTGTTTAATGTGGCTTATCAGGATCACCTCAATCGCTTAAAATATTTCGAAGAATATCCTGGAAATTTTACAGGACATAATGGTATTTATAATATGGGAAGAAATATCAGTTTTAAAATCAGCTTTCCCATCAATGCCTCTCTCATTAAAACATCCTGATAGCAGCTTGTTAAGAAATTGAAAGTATACAAAAGCCGCTGATAAAAACCAGCGGCTTTTGTATGCTTTCCTAAAATTGAACAATATGCGAGCTGATTATTTTATTACAGGCAATACCAGTTTCGATTCATTATAAAACACTTTAATGGTTGATTTTTGAAAATCTGATTCATTGGCTTGATAGATATTGGTAAATTTTTGTGGGTTTCTATCAACCAATGGAAACCAACTGCTTTGAATCTGTACCATTACCCTATGCCCCTTTTTAAATGTATGTGCTACATCCGGTAATGTATATTTTACCTGTGTTGGTTTGCCTGGTACAAAGGGCTCGGGGTTTTCAAAACTGTTGCGGAATTTTCCACGCATTACTTCTGCCCGAACCAGCATCTGGTAATTATTCATTACATATGCATTTGGAGTAGAATATTGAAAATCATCCGGAAATACATCGATCAGTTTTACCACAAAATCTGCATCTGTTGTAGAGATACTTACTTTCAAATCTGCTACCAAAGGCCCGCCAAGTGTTAGGTCCTCAGTTAATATACCTGTTTGAAATACCAGCACATCCGTTCTTCTGGCTGCAAAACGCTGGTCATCTGTCATATATTCCCGCGTTCTTCCGGTAGGAACTGCTTCTGTATAAGGAACAGGTTTGGAAGGATCACTTACATATTCTGCATAGGAAACTGATTTTTCAGTAACCGGGTCAAATGAGAGCGATCCATTTTTCTGCAGGAAAATATTAGTGGGCTTCATATTATCTGCCGGCCATTTGGGTAATTGGTGCCATTTATTTTCACCGGTAAAAAAAATATTCGCTTCACTGATCTTTTCAACTGATCCTTTTCCTTTCAGGTAATAGTTGAAAAATGGGACTTCAATATTTTGACCATACCATTCACTCGTATTACTTTCAAATTGAACATTACCCAAATGGGTTCCGTCTCCACTGGCCCATTGACCATGATACCATGGACCCATTACCAGTTTATTATTATTTTTCGCTTTGGCTTCTATGGATTTGTAAACATTCCATGCGCCAAAACAATCTTCTGCATCAAATAAACCACCCACCAGTAGCGTGGCAATATCCGGAGAAATATTATCTACAAAATTTCTGGGATTTCTTGCCTGCCACCAGGCATCATAATTGGGATGCTCGTACAAGTCTTTCCAGAATGCAACACTATCGCCCATCAGTTTGGCAAGATTGGGCAGAGTGGCAGTTCTTAAATAAAATTCATATGTGTCATGGGTAGGAAAAGTAAAACCTTTAGGCCCAATGGTAGTTGGTGCAGGCCTTGGTTTACCAAACCCGCTGTAAAAAGGAAATGCATCCATCACCATAAATGCGCCGTTATGGTGAAAATCATCTCCAATAAACCAATCGGTTACCGGTGCTTGGGGGCTCACTGCTTTTAGTGCAGGATGATTAGATAAAGCAGCCATAGTCGAATAAAATCCTGGGTAAGAAATGCCAAATACACCCACATTGCCATTGTTGTTCTCAATATTTTTTACCAACCAGTCGATGGTATCATAGGTATCACTCGCTTCATCGGTTTCTGTTCCTTTTTTATCTTTTATATATGGACGAACATCTACAAAATTGCCTTCACTCATCCATCTGCCTCTTACATCCTGCGCAATCATGATATAGCCTTCTTTGAGGTATTCTTTATAGTGACCCCTTGCGGCAAAATTCTTAAAATTGGTTTCTCCATAAGGCGCACAGGAATAAGGCGTGCGTGTTAAGAGAAAAGGGTGTTTTTCTGTTTTGTCTTTGGGGATATAGAGGGAAGTGAACAGCTTTACTCCATCGCGCATGGGTATATATAATTCTTTCTTGATGTAATTCGCTGCCAGCCAACCTGCATCATAGGTTTGGGAAAAACACAGAATTGGGCATAATAAAAGAAGGAATACTAGTTTTCTCATGATTACAGTTTTTAAGGATTATCGATATTAATAAAAACCCTTCAACAAATCGAAAGAAAATCGAATAGATAGGTTGGTACTCACCGAAAACTTTATTTGCAACAATATTGCAAAAGCAACAAGGTTGTATTTCACATGTGAATTATAGCTGATATAGAAGCTTCTATCAGCTTCTTTTGTAAATTGCCTAATGGACATTTCAATTAATACTCCGGCTTTGTTGTTTCCGGCTATCAGTCTGGTGATGCTTGCCTATACCAATCGATTTCTGGCTTTGTCTAGCCGGGTTCGAAGTTTACATGATAAATACCAGAATCATGAGCAAAAACATATCATTCACGGTCAGATTAAAAACCTGCGGTATCGGTTAAAACTGATCAAGAATATGCAGGCACTTGGGGTGATTACTTTTTTAAGCTGTATACTTTGTATGTACTTTATATACCAGCAATACACTTTAGCGGCAAATATTGTTTTTGCATTTAGCCTAATCTCGTTCTCGGCTTCGTTGGCTTTATCTCTTCTCGAAATACAGCTTAGCACAAAAGCACTTGAGTTAGAACTAAGTGATATGGAAGGATTGGAAGATCCTTCTGTTATTGAATATTTTAAAAGAAAGTTTGAGAAAGATTAGCCCTTAGTTTAATACAGCGGACATCATTTTTCTTTCTCCTATTTGTTGCCTCCACATAGCATAATACAATCCTTTTTCTACCAACAGTTCATGATGGTTGCCGGTTTCTACTACCTGGCCTTTTTCAAGTACATAGATTCTGTCTGCGTGCATGATGGTACTGAGTCGGTGGGCAATCATAACAGTGATCTGTTGTTTCTGACTGGAAATATTTTTGATGGTATTCGTAATCTCTTCTTCCGTAATACTATCCAGTGCTGAAGTGGCTTCGTCAAATATAAGCAAATGAGGATTTCTGATCAGTGCTCTTGCAATGGAAAGTCTTTGCTTTTCTCCGCCACTCAGTTTTAATCCACCTTCACCAATCATAGTATCAATACCTTTTTCTGCTCTAGATAACAACGTATCGCAACTGGCTTTATGTAATGCATTGAATAGATCTTTTTCTGTAGCATCCGGGTATACAAATAATAGGTTCTCTCGAATGGTACCAGCAAAAAGTTGTGTATCCTGTGTTACAAATCCGATCTGGCTGCGCAATTCATCAAATACAATATCGTTACTATTGATATTATTATATAGAATATTCCCTTCCTGTGAATGATACAGGCCTACCAATAATTTCATCAATGTGCTTTTTCCGGCCCCACTCGGACCAACAAATGCGATGGTCTCTCCTTTAGATACAGTGAAGTTGATATTCTCGAGAGCATTGTATTGCGCTGTTTGGTGTTTAAAAGAGATATTTTCAAATGACAATAGCTCAATATCTCCCACATGTCTGGGGTAATGGGGACGAGGCTCTGATGGTTTTTCCATCAAGGCGTGAAAATTATTGAGTGATGCTTCTGCTTCCCTATAAGATAAGATGATATTCCCGATTTCCTGAAGCGGCCCGAAAATAAAGAAGGAATAGAAAGTAAGTGTCATTACTTCACCTGCTGTTAATTTACCACCAAACACAAGCCATAATAGGGTGAACATAATTACCTGGCGTAAAAAATTCACAAATGTGCCTTGTATAAAACTTAGCGAACGGATACTTTTCACTTTCCTGAGCTCTAATCCTAATATCTTGTAGGTGTTTTTATTTAAACGATTGATTTCCTGGTCAGTAAGTCCCAGGCTTTTCACCAATTCAATATTCCGTAAGCTTTCTGTAGTACTACCAGCAAGGGTAGTTGTTTCCTTCACAATATTTTTTTGGATCACTTTAATCTTCCGACTGAGAACACTGGTAAGCAGTGATAAAAAAATAATTCCCACCGTATATATCGGCATAATGGCCCAATGTAAACGGAATGAATACACCGAGATAAAAACAATACCTACTAGGATACTGAATAATACATTGATAAATGAGATAATAAATTTTTCTGTATCTGTTCTCACTTTTGTTAGAATAGACAAAGTTTCTCCACTCCTTTGGTCTTCAAATTCCTGGTAAGGTAATTCCATCGAATGTTTTAAACCATCTGTAAAAATTTTGGCACCAAATTTCTGCACAACTACATTACTAAAATAATCCTGGAATGCTTTCGCAATCCGGGACACCATGGCTACACTAATCAAGATGCCCAGCATACCCATTACGCCCCAGAAATAGTCAGATTGTGAACGCTGCCCTGTAACAATAAATTTTTTATTGACATCAAAATAACCTGTGTTATGCGGGTGAATCGCATATTGGTCCAGCAGCCTGCCAAAAAAATAGGGATCCAGCATAGAAAACGACTGATTAATGGCAGCCAGCAATAATGCCAGCATCACCAGCCATTTATAAGGTTTGAGGTATTGTAAAAGTAGTTTCATCGTAGGTACTTGTTAAAAGGGTATTAAATCAATTTTCGTACTATTTATCAAAAACTGACAAAGTTTCCAATATGCACAGATCTATTGTTTTCGAAATAAACCGCCTGTTAAAATACTATTCCTTATTTTATTTATTGAAAATTTATCTGAGCAGGATATAATTTTTGTAATCAAATGGGCGAACCCCGGTCCATTTTTCCATATAATTTTTAAAATGATCCTTCCAGGTAAATTTATTATAGGAAAGGTCATAATCAAATGTCCAGTTCATTCTTTGTATCCTGTCAAGCATAACAGCCGGATGCGCTTCTGTAAATTTTTCCAGAGCATCTACCTGTGAATAATCAAATTCGCCGGAAAATTTTTTCATAAAATCTTCTGTCATTTTACCTCCACCCCAATAATTGCCAAAGTTCCTGTTTTTATCCATCATGATTTTCGGTGGACGAACCCAACCATAATGATATATATAGGCATCCATCGCTTTTACGCGAAGCTTTTGATTGTTCTCTTTCCTGAATCCCTGGGCATCCCTGTATGAGTAGATTGAAGGATTGTGCCGAATAACGCGTATCTCATTCCGGTACCATCTTGCGGAAACACCTACATAATCAAAAGAGCCATAAAAGTGTTTGTATTTGAACAATAGTCCGTCCACTTCCTGATGGTTCTTCCATTGCTCCATAGATTGTTTAACGGTAGCATGGTATTTTTCATCCAATACTTCATCCCCCTGAATATAAATGCACCAGTCCGGCTCCCCGCTGATTGCACGAAAAGCTTTATTGGTTTCATCTGCCAGAACAGCCCCGCCTTCTTTAAGATCAGGGTTCCAGATGGTATCAATAATTCTTACTTTATCCGGATGAATTGCTGCCACTAATTCCCGGGTTCCATCTTCAGAATCCCCAACGGCCACCACTATTTCATCACATAAGGGTAGAATGGAACGAATTGCTTCCACAATAGGATACTCAAACTTTACTGCATTCTTAATGAAGGTAAATCCACTCACTTTCATTCTTCAAATATATACTCTCTCCGGCTTTTTCATTGACCAATCCTGATTTTCAGGGAACGGCAGACTGAAAACCGCAAATTTATTTCGGGATACGAGCCGGAAAAAAGGGCGTTAGGGAATACAGGTTTTCCACTTCTGTTAATAATAAGATCATTCCAAAATGAGAACCTGCTTGTATTTAATCGGTAAATTACAAAAACATTCATCTTATGCGTTGGAGAAAATTTAACGGCGAAAACATCAGTCTTCCTATTAAGGATGCGGTAGAAGAGGCCATTAAAAGAGAAACAGCCAATGGTATTAAACTCAAAGTATGTATCGGTACCGATAGCCAGGTAAAAGGCGAGGATACTGAGTTTGCTACAGTTATTGTTTTTCTTCGTGAGCATAGCGGCGGGTTCATGTATATCCACAATGAAAAGACAAAGCAGAAATTCCATATCAAGGAACGTATGCTCGTTGAAGTAGCCAAGAGCATTGAAATTGCTTATGAACTATGCAATATTTTCATTGAACACCATGTTGAAATGGAAGTGCATGCCGACATCAATACAAATCCCCAGTTCAAAAGTAATGATGCTTTGCGTGAGGCGATGGGATATATACTGGGAATGGGCTTTGCCTTTAAAGCCAAGCCGGAGGCTTTTGCCAGCAGTTGTTGTGCAGATAAAGCAGTGAACTGATTTGATACTGCCATACTATTTTAAGGTTGTCTACGGATGACCAGTGAAAATATCTCCATAGGTTTTTCAATCAACTTCAGTTATTATTCATTATGATTTTGATGCAATGATTTCTTTATTGCAATCATCAATGAACTTTAATATTTCTTCTCTTCCCAGGTGTTTTTCTGCACTGGTAACAAAATGGCGAGGCAGGAATTGCCAGGTTTCGCGGAGTTTATCTAAAAAGGATTTTACATTTCTTTCAACAACAGCTGGTTTCTCTTTGTCTGCTTTTGTAAATACCAGGCTGAAATTCACTTTCCAATGATCAAGCTGACTTACAAATTCTATATCATTTTTTTGAGGTGAGTGCCTGGCATCGATTAACACAAATACTTGCACCAGGTTCTCTCTCTTACGCAGGTATCCATTAATCATTTCTTCCCAACGTTTTCTGTCGGTGATAGATCTTTTGGCATAACCATAACCCGGTAAATCTACCAGGAACCATTTTTGCTTGGGGCCTTTATCAGAAGAGGAACTTTCTATCTCAAAATGATTGATCAGTTGTGTTTTGCCAGGCGTGGCAGAAGTCTTGGCCAGACTTTTCTGTTTGGTGACCATATTGATCAGGGAAGATTTACCTACATTACTCCTGCCAATAAATGCATATTCCGGGCGATCCGGTTTAGGGCATTGAATAACCAAAGCTGAGGAAATAAGATATTTGGCTGATTTGATCTCCATGATGCAAAGTAAGCGATAAAAAAATAGTCTAAGCGGATAACTGTTTTCTTAGGCTATTCAATTCTATTTCTTCTTGATTACCAGACTATCAGCCGGGTAATCTGCTTTAATACTGTCTCTTAGCACTTCGCACCAATTATACAAAGTTTGTTTTTCTGCCTCGGTCAGGATAGCATTTTTATGTATTAGGGTATAAGAAGGTAATGGCATATCTCCTTCTTTTACCTGTTCTATACATTCTTCCAGCTTTTTATATTGTCTGGCAATACGATACCCACTAAACTCATTGAAGTTCAAATGCCTTTTTCCATCTTTGATATGATTACCCAGCCACCAGCTTACGGGTTGTATTTCTGCATACCAGGGGTAGCGGGTAGTATTGCTGTGACAATCATTACAGGCTTTCGCTAAAATCACTTTTACATTTTCAGGGACTACAAAATTTGAAGAAATATCTTTTGAAACATCTCCGGATTGATTCTTAGCAGGCCTGAAAGCCTGTAGTACAATAAATACCAGTAATAATCCAATCAATATTTTTTTCAGCGTTTTCATGTAGTATGGTTTGGGTTAGCAATAAATTTTCGTACATGCCAGAAAATATACTTATCTGTAAACAAGCCTGCTTCAAAAATGCCCTGAATTTGGCAATCAGGGTACAACAACTATCAGATATATATTTATATTAACACATTCCCGGTCATTTCTTTAGGGATAGACAGGCCCATTACGGATAAAATGGTGGGTGCCAGATCACCCAGTTTTCCGCTTTTTACTGTTCCTTTCCAGTCTTTGTCAAGAATAAAAAACGGAACCAGGTTTAATGTATGTGCTGTATTCGGTGTACCATCTTCATTAATCATATAGTCGGCATTACCATGATCCGCTGTCAGGAACACCGTATAGCCATACGCTAAAGCAGCAGTTACTACCCTGTTTACACAGGCATCAACCGTTTGCGCAGCAATAATGGCAGCGCTGAAAATGCCGGTATGTCCCACCATATCCGTATTTGCATAATTCAGGCAAATAAAATCGGCAGTTTCATTTTCAATTTCAGGTATCAGTTTGTCTGTGATTTCTACTGCGCTCATTTCGGGTTGTAGATCATAGGTGGCTACTTTTGGAGAGGGCACCATAATCCGGCTTTCTCCAGTAAAAGGTTCTTCCCGACCACCACTAAAAAAGAAAGTGACATGAGGGTATTTTTCAGTCTCAGCAATTCGTATCTGTTTTTTACTATTTGCAGCCAATACTTCACCGAGTGTATTATTCAGGTTATCATTCTCAAAAATCACATGCACATTTTGAAATTTCTGATCATACTGCGTCATAGTAGTATAATGCAGGTTCAATTTATGCATTCCGAAATCAGGGTGATCTGTTTGTGTTAATACATCCGTTATCTCTCTGCAACGGTCGGTTCTGAAATTAAAACAGATAGCTACATCGCCTTCCTTAAGCAGGGCTAACGGCTCTTGTGCATCATCCACAATTACGGTTGGCTTGATAAATTCATCAGTAATGTTTGCAGAATAAGCCTGTTCAACTGCCGCCAATGCATCCGGTGCTTTAGGACCTTCTCCATTTACCAGACAGTCATAGGCAAGTTTTACTCTTTCCCAGCGTTTATCTCTGTCCATGGCATAGTATCGTCCGCTTACCGAAGCAATTTTACCTACGGAATCATTCAGATGTTTTTGCAGATCTGTGATAAATCCAAGGCCGCTTTTCGGATCGGTATCACGCCCATCCGTAAATGCATGAATAAATACTTGTTCTAACCCTTCAGATTTACAAACATCACAGATAGCTTTGATATGGGTGCCATGTGAATGTACGCCTCCATCACTCACCAGTCCCAAGAGGTGTAAGGGTTTTCCATTCGCTTTGGCAAAACGGATAGATGAAAGCAATACTTCGTTTTTAGCAAATTCGCCCTCACGTATGGCTACATTTATTCTTTGTAACTCCTGGTAAACAATTCTTCCGGCACCGAGGTTCAGGTGACCTACTTCACTATTCCCCATTTGTCCATCGGGAAGCCCTACCTGCTCACCACAGGTAACCAGGGTGCTATTTGGATATTTACTATATAGAGAACTTACAAATGGAACATTTGCGTTTTGAATGGCATCGGCAGCCTTCACTTTACCCAGGCCCCAGCCATCCATAATTACTAAAATTACTTTCTTACTCATATGATAAAATTACTGCTTTTCAGATTGATGAATACCTACTAACTTTAGCCAAATACAGGCCGGAGGCAAATTTGGCATGTTTTTCGCCATTTGAATCTTCTGAAAACCAACTAGCATGAAAAAATTATTCATTTTAACCATATTGGCTCTTTTTGGGATGGCTTTTAGTCCCCAAACTGACATAGAAGCCATTAAACAAGCTTTTAAATCAGGCAATGCGGATGAAGTAGCTAAATATTTTGATGATTATGTGGATATAAAGTTGCTGGATAAGGACGAGGTAAAAAATATAGGGAGAAACCAGGCTTCCATTGCTTTAAAATCATTTTTTTCGGAAAATGGCATAAAGGGATTCCAGAAGATATCCGACCGTGAAATCGGAACCACTATGTATATGACCGGGAAATTACTGAATGCGAGTAAAGGATATAATATCACAGTAATGATGAAACAGAAAGGAGGCAAACATGTGATTATTACGATCCGCATCAATTAAATATCGGACCTCATAAAAATTAAGCCCTGCCTTGGCGGGGTTTTTCTTTATCTGCTACATTTACAATATGAAATCTTTTGATGAACAGTTGCTTCACCTGATTGCTGAGGCATTGCAAGAGGATCTGGGTAATGGCGATCATTCTACCTTGAGTTGTATACCTGCTCATAGAAAAGGGAAAGCTGTTTTGAAAATTAAACAAGATGGTATTCTGGCGGGGATGGAAATTGCCAGAAAAATATTTGCCTATAAAGAGCCTGCAGCTATTTTCACCCCGTTTAAGAAGGATGGGGATGCTATACGGAATGGTGAAAAGGCATTTGAGGTTAATGCAACGGTCCATACAATTTTAGCTTGCGAACGGCTTGTACTGAATTGCATGCAAAGAATGAGTGGAATTGCCACTCTTACACATACGTATTCAGAATTAATAAAAGGATACCATACCCGCTTACTCGACACCCGGAAAACGACACCCAATTTCCGATTATTGGAAAAAGAAGCGGTTAGAATAGGAGGTGGTATCAATCATCGATTTGGATTGTATGATATGATTATGCTGAAAGATAATCATATTGATTATTGTGGTGGGATACAGCCTGCTATTGAGGCAGCCTATTCCTATTCTCAAAAAATGCAACCCTCTCTGCGGATAGAAGTAGAAACCCGAACACTCGCTGATGTGGCCGAAGTATGCTCTGTGGGAAAAGGAAAAGTATTCCGAATTATGTTGGATAATTTTATACCCGAACAGATCTCGGAGGCATTAGTACTGATCAATCATGAATTTGAAACAGAAGCCAGTGGTGGTATTCAATTAGCCAATATTGTTTCCTATGCAGCAACCGGGGTAGATTATATTAGTGTGGGAGGTTTAATTCACCAGGCACAAAGTGTGGATCTCAGTTTAAAAGCGATAATAGTATAATTGATAGTGTATGAATAAAAAAAATAAGCCGGATACACGTGGATTTGTTTTTAGTACGGATCCTTCTTTTCGTTTTGAGCAGGAAGAAACACCTGAATTGGAAACGCTTACACCCGCACAGCAAAAATTGCGTATCAGGCTTGATACCAAACAGAGAGCTGGAAAGGCAGTTACACTTGTTACAGGTTTTATTGGAAATGAAAATGACCTGGAAGAACTTGGAAAAAAGCTAAAAAATTTTTGTGGCACTGGTGGAAGTGTGAAAGAAGGCGAAGCCATCATTCAGGGTGACCAACGTGAAAAAGTATTGCAATACTTAATAAAGTCAGGATATACGAATACTAAAAAAGCGGGGTAATCAATAATCTATCTCCAGCTTCAGTCTGTCCCGGAGCTCTTTAATCAACGGATATTGCTCAGCAATATGTTCAAATTTCTGTTTGCTGTTTAAACGCATATGAGCGGGAATATCTTCCTGCTCTCCGGCTTCCACTAATACATCAAATCCAATGGCCCGGTTATTGAATTCTTTGTGCAAATGATCCAACAACATCATTTTTTCCTGCTCTACAAATTTCTGAGAGGTAATGGCACTAACGGTAACAGTAAACCGGAGTTCATTATCTATTACCAGTCTGGCAGATTTAAAGGTGCCGGCAGAAGAATGTTTTAATTGTTTTTCCAGCAACACTGTATATGCCTGCCAACACTGTTGTAGCCTTTCAATAGTCAATACTTCTGCTTCTTTTACTTCTTCAATGGCATATTGATCGCCATACTTTTCTCTTAATGCTGTCAGCAAATTTTTCTTTGGGCCATTTGCTGTAACCGGTTGAGACTTTGTCGGCGAGGCAATGGGTTTGGGGATGGAAGGTTTTGTTACAAGAACCGTTTGCTGAGTTGTTATAGAAGGCGGAGCTGGTGTAACTGAATGTTCAATCGATAATTTTGCTCCGTTTTGTGTTGGGAGTTGCGCTGTTTTTTGCTGAATGGAGGGCAAGGGCTTTGTTCTGAAAGCTATCGGTCCGTCAAGGCGTTTTTTTTTAACAACAGTGCCGTTTTCCAGGGAAAGTTCAATTGCCTGTTGCAAAAAGTTTAATTTGATCAGGGTTAGTTCAACATGTAATCGTTTATTCCTGGCCATTTTAAAGTTGATCTCTGCCTCATTCAAAATATTCAATGCACTCACGAGATAAGATATGCCCGTGTTTGCGGCTGTGCTGATATATTTTTCCTGTTGTCCTTCTACTACTTCTAGTAAAGCGGCAGATTTAGGGTCCTTGCATACAAGCAGGTTACGGATAAATTCGGCAAAGCCATTGATCACCAAATCACCTTCAAATCCTTTGCGGTTTATTTCATCAAATAAAAGCATCGCTGCTGCCATATCCTGCAACTGCATGGCATCAAGCATCTTAAAATAATAATCCTCGTCAAGAATATTCAGGTGCTCTAGTGTATTTTGATAGGTAACGGTTCCATTGGTAAAACTGACAATTTTATCCAATATGCTTAATGAATCACGCATACAGCCTTCACTCTTCTGCGCAATTACCTGTAATGCGGCTTTCTCTGCTTTGATTTCTTCTTTATCAACAATTTCCTGCAGATGGATAACCGTATCATTATTGGTAATCCGTTTAAAATCAAAAATCTGACATCGGCTCAATATCGTGGGAAGGATTTTGTGTTTTTCAGTAGTGGCTAATATGAAAATAGCATAGGAAGGTGGCTCTTCCAGTGTTTTCAGGAATGCATTAAAGGCACTCGTACTCAGCATATGTACCTCATCTACTATATAGACTTTGTATTTACCAGCCTGTGGCGCAAACCGAACCTGTTCAACCAGAGAACGAATATCATCCACTGAATTGTTACTGGCTGCATCCAGTTCATGAATATTAAGTGAAGTGCCTGCATCAAAAGATAGGCAACTGCTGCAGGTATTACAGGCTTCACCTTCTGGTGTCTGATTGGTGCAATTGATTGTTTTAGCAAGAATACGGGCACAGGTTGTTTTACCTACACCTCTGGGGCCACAGAATAAAAATGCATGGGCCAGTTGATTATTTCTGATAGCATTTTTTAGCGTGGTAGTAATATGCGATTGCCCAACCACGGTATTAAAATTCTGTGGGCGGTACTTCCTTGCTGAAACAATGAATTTATTATCCATAACAGGGTTGCAAGATAAGAATTTAGCAGTCAGCAATCGGCTTTCAACTAGGGCCTTTGTATGAATGTGTACAATTTCTATCCTTTTTTAAAAAGCTAATACCAGCAAACTTATTTATACTCCATCTCCGGGTGTCGAACAAATGGCTGCTCTTTGTTAAATAAATATCGGAAAGTAATCATACGGCGACTTTGTATGCCGCCAAGACTTTTATAAATATTGATCATTTTTGGGTTCCAGTCGCCTGCCCAGCCCATTTCATATTGTGTGTACCATCCCTTACCCTGAATCAATAAAGCACATTCCTGGATCATAAAGCTATCGATACCCAATGCCTGGTATTTAGGCACTACGCCAAAAGCCAGACCGGTTAATCGTTTATTGTAGCCGGTTTTTTTCATCCAGAGTAAGTGTAATTTTTGAAACCATCCCAGTTTACCATTAAAGTGCTTAAAGTATTGGTTAAGATCCGGGATATTGATGAACATGGCAATAGGGTCTTCCTTATAATAAGCAAACCAAACTGTGCGTTCATCCATAATGGGTTTCATGGTCTTGAATAATTTCACCACTTGTTCTTTGGTAATTTCTTTCGCCTCTCCGTGTTGCGCCCAGGCTGCATTGTAAACGGTGGCAAAATCTCCCGCATATTTATCCAGTTCACTCAGCTTTGCATGTCTTGCTTCATAACCCGGCTTTGCCTTGAACTTGGCATGTCTTTCCGGAAAGCGGGCAGGCAAAGGATCATCCACGTTCATGTAATAATAATACTGGTTATAATAATTCTGAAAACCATAATTCGTAAATAATTCCTGGTAATAATCCGGATTAAATGACATTCCATACATGGGCTCGCTATCAAATCCCTCAACCATTAGTCCCCACCATTTATCCCGATCACCAAAATTGATAGGTCCATCCATGGCCTCCATCCCTTTTTCCTGTAACCAGGATTTAGCGATATCAAATAATGCATCTGCCACTTTCTGATCCGGAACACTATCAAAAAAACCAATACCGCCTGTAGCAAAATCAGTCCCTTTATTGATATATTTTGAATTGGTAAATGCAGCAATTCTTCCAATCAGGTTCCCGTTATCATCTTTCGCTATCCATCTACGGGTTTCCCCATACTTATAGGTTTTGTTTTTGGCAGGATTAAATACATCATTCACTTCATTATCCAAGGGGCGTATATAGGAAGGATTGTTTTTATTCAGCAAAGCATTTACCAGTAAAAAATCTTTACCGGTTTTGCTGTCGGTTACTTCAATCAATTGCATACCACACTGTTTTTATAAAGATACTATTTCAAGCATTACGATAAGCCTTCTGAAATTACCTGGCAAACAATTTTTCACCCATTTTCTCATCATGGCCATAAATGTCTTTACGAAAATTCAGGACACCTGTTTGATCTACCCAACTGGTAAAGTATACCAGGAAAACCGGAACCGGTTTCTTAATGGTCACCCATTTTTCTTTTGAAAGATGCATAGCTTCATCAATAGACTGACTGGTCCAACTGGTATCGGATCGAAGCAGATAAGCTGCAAATTTTTTAGGATCGGCAATGCGTATACAACCATGACTCAAACCCCTGCTGGATTGTGAAAACAATTCCCTGTTCGGGGTATCGTGGAGATAAATATTATAGTTATTTGGGAATAAAAATTTGACTAGCCCCAATGAATTACCTGGCCCGGGCATTTGCCTTATAATAGGAATTTTGCCACTGTATCCCGTTATTTCCATATGATTCTTAGACAGATAATTTTTATTTTTTTGAATGGAAGGCATTACTTCTTTTTGAACAATACTTTCCGGTAGGTTCCAATAGGGACTGAAAACAACATATTTGAGTTTGCCACTAAAGATTACAGAACTATTGGCAGCAGAACCTACTATCACATTCATGTCAAAATAAAGTTTGCCACTATCGTATACATGCATTTTGTATTCCGGAATATTTACCAGAATATAATTGCTGTCGTTGTCTGCAGGCATCCACCTGACTCTTTCCAGGTTAATCAATAACTGACGTATCCTTTTGCTGATGGGTACATTGAGTTCAGCGATCATACGGTTGCCGATAACCCCATCTATACTCAATCCCATTCTTTTTTGAAAGGATTTGCAGGCAATCAGTAAACTTGAATCAAACAAAGCGGAACTGTCAGGCTGTGGCAAATCACCCAACAGAAGTAGTCTTTTTTTAATCCCGGTGATAATCAAAGAAGAATCACCTTTTTTGATAGGTTTTCGTAAATAAGCGATCGTATCTGAGCCAACTTTATTTTCAAGTGAAATGTATTTCGAAAGATATTCCTGTAATTTTTTA
Source organism: uncultured Bacteroidota bacterium (assembly GCA_903926855.1). GTDB lineage: Bacteria > Bacteroidota > Bacteroidia > Chitinophagales > Chitinophagaceae > Sediminibacterium. Next base: position 21,827 of record CAIYKV010000035.1, read on the forward strand.
TATTGCGAATTTTGAGGAGCATATTGATCGGGGTCAGTTGTTTTGGAACTGATGGTTGCATCCAGTAATGCCGTAAGATCAATTTTTTTTCTGGGGATAAACCAACCTAATTCAGCAGCATTGATATCACTTCCTTTGTATACTTTGGCAGCATATTCAAAAAACTGACCAGTTAGTAATAGTTCAGTTCTCAGGATAACAGATTCTTTTTTGCTCCGGTCCATTTTTTTTGTCTCCAGCGTATCTATTAACTTTTGTAGTTCCTTGTTAATAATGGAACTATCCTGAAATTCAGCTACATAATTATTTTGCAGGTTGATGAAATTCCGGGCCTGCTCTGAAAGTCCTGCTGTATCAAACCAGGCGAACTCATAATTTCGATGACTGTAAAAATCTTTGAATTGATCAATATATGATTCGTATTGGGCATTCCGGGCAATAAAATCGTCCAGGTAAAAACTGTCAATGAATAAAGAATTAAAAGAAGTTTTTTTAGTAATGCTCGTATCCCTTTTAGCAGCTCCTTTTTTATTTTTAAAATATTTGCAGGATTGAAAAAAAAGTATCGATGCAATAAAAATAAATAAGGCTCTTGTCTTCATAGATTGAATATACGTGATTCCCGTAAGGTAAATCTACCTGTTGATTAACAATGTGGCCGCCACCACTCCGGCAGTTTCTGTACGTAAACGGGTTTCCCCCAAACTAATCGGGATATAGTTTTTCTCAAGGGCCAGCTGTATTTCGGATGGAGTAAAATCTCCTTCCGGGCCAATCAGGATAAGGGTTTCAGAATAGCTTGGTAGGTCCCTGATAAAACACTTTTCTTTTCCTTTTTCGCAATGAGCAATCAATGTTTGCGCATAATTTTTTGCAGGAATCAATTGCTCGAAGAGTATCGGCACCTGTAAAATTGGCAACCATGTCTGTTGACTTTGCAACATGGCCGCTGTCAATATCCCGTTCATCCTGTCTGGTCGAAACCGGGTATGTTCTGTTCTTTTCGAAATAATGGGCAATATTTCGAAAACGCCTATTTCAGTAGCTTTTTCAAGAAACCATTCAAACCGGGTTGCGTTCTTTAAAAGGGAAATGGCAATGCTTATTTTTTTTACTGGAGGAGGCTGGTGTTCTGCTTTCTGCAATATGACCACCGTTTTCTTTTTGTCATCACTTACAATAATGGCCGTTTGTAAAAGCCCTTTACCGTTTGTGATTTGTAATCCTTCCCCTGTTTTCATTCTGAGCACTTGTATACAATGTCTGCCAGACTCTTCGCTAAGCGTAAAATGAGTGCCTGTTTCAGGAAGATCCGGTTCGTAAAAAAAAGGAAGTGCCATGGCTAAAAAGAAAGAAGGCTTGGTTATTTAAAATGGCGCATCGTTTTCAAATCCTTCATCAAAATCTCCGCCATTCATTTTGCTGCCTTTTTGAATAAAGAGTTTACCTGTATCGCCTCCGCCACCAGTTGCAGGCGGAACGGATGGACCTACTGGTTTCCAATTCGATCCCAGTCCGCCAATACCGCTGTCTCCATCCCATTCTTCAAATTTCTGAATATCGAGTTTTGCCCTGAGTTTAATGGTTTCTAGTGAACCGTTTCTGTGTTTAGCAATACGAATATGCGTTTCACCATGTGTGCTTTCACCCTGTTCATTGCTCATTACTTCATAATATTCTGGTCTGTAAATAAACATAACCATATCCGCATCCTGTTCAATCGCACCCGATTCACGCAGATCACTTAACTGTGGCATTTTACTTTCTTTTCTTGTTTCCACAGCACGACTTAACTGGCTTAGTGCAATGATAGGAACATTTAATTCTTTTGCCAGGGCTTTCAGGTTACGTGAAATATTACTGATTTCCTGTTCACGGTTACTGCCTCTGTCACCAGTACCACTCATTAATTGCAGGTAATCGATAATGATTACCCCCACATTGTGTTTGTTTACCAGTCTTCTTGCTTTGGCACGAAATTCAAATATGTTGAGTGCAGCCGTGTCATCAATAAATATTGGCGCAGTTTCCAGTTTTTTAATACCCTTGCTCAGCAATTGCTCGTACTCATAATTTTCTAATTTTCCCCGGCTGATTTTTTCCATTTTGATTTCACTCTCGGCACTTAAAATACGTTGCACCAATTGAGAGGCACTCATTTCCAAAGAGAAGAACCCAACCGGAATGGGTTTGGTGGGATGCAGTGCCGCATTACGTGCCAGGTTCAGTGCAAATGCGGTTTTACCTACTGAAGGCCTTGCCGCCAAAATAATCAGATCGGTCGGCTGCCATCCGTAGGTTACTCTGTCCAGGGTAGCAAATCCACTGGGTACACCAGAAATATCTTCTGTTTTGGTTCTCAACTCATCAATACGGTTAATTGTTTTGGCGAGTACATTGCCTATATCTTCAAAATTCTTTTTCAGGTAATTATTGGTGATATTGAACATTTTGGTTTCGCTATCATCCAACAGATCAAATACATCTGTACTATCTTCATATGCATCCCCAATAATTTCCCCGCTGATGCGGATCAATTCTCGTTGTATAAATTTTTGTAAAACAATTCTGGCATGCGCGTCAATATTGGCAGTAGACACCACTGCGTTGGTCAGTTTTGTTACGTAGTAAGGGCCACCTACCGCATCCAGTTGCTCCCGCATTTTCAACTCTTCTACAACCGTTAAAATATCAATGGGCATGCTCTTTTGCTGCAAACCCTGCATTGCTTTAAAGATCAGCTGATTCGCTTCTACATAAAAACATTCTGGTTTTACAATTTCGGTTACGGTATCAAATGCGCTCTTCTCCAGCATTATGGCACCCAGTACCGCTTCTTCCAATTCTTTTGCCTGTGGGGGAACTTTACCATATACCATGGTACTCATATCCATGGAAGTCTTTCTTCTCTTTCTGTCGGTATTTAAACTGGTAAGATCCATATTGTAATGTGTTCATTGGGGTTAGGGGAACAAAATCCTTCCTATTGAAAGGCTATGATTCCATGTTACGGAATTGTTACCAAACAAGTAAGGGGGAGCGAATATATGTGTAACCAAGCCGCTCCGGAAAATTTTTTTCGCCAATTTTCGTCCACAGGTTATTCCTGCTCAATTCACAGTTTATTGCCCGCTATTCACACAATTTACTCCGCTTATCCACCAAAATCAAAAGTTTTCCGACAGCCACAGAAGGAAATGCACAAATACCTGTGAAGAAAGAATTATCCAAAAAATGCCAATTTTCAGATCGAAAAGCTGTAACTGTGAGCAGGGAGAATTCAGCGGATTTGTGTAAAATCCCCTGTATTTACGCTCTTCCGGGCCATTTCAAGGCGCATCAAATTATATCACCTATTTTTGCCATCCGAAAAGCGTAAGCAAACATGACGATTAGTTATAACTGGTTGAGCGAATATTTACCCGAAACCATTGAGCCTGAAAAACTGTCCAGGATACTCACTTCCATTGGTTTGGAAGTGGAAAGCATGGAAAAATATGAAAGCACAAAAGTAGGGTTGGCCGGACTGGTGATTGGAGAAGTAATGCAAGCAATTCCTCATCCCAATGCCGATAAATTAAAACTGACCAAAGTAAATGTTGGTAAAGGGGAACCTTTACAGATTGTATGTGGTGCTTCAAATGTGGCAGCAGGACAGAAAGTTGTAGTTGCACAAACAGGGGTAACTATTTACCCAGTAAATGGCGAGCCATTAACCATGCGCTTGGCTAAAATACGATCCATTGAAAGTTTTGGAATGATCTGTGCAGAAGATGAAATTGGCATCGGAACCAGTCATGATGGGATTATTGTTTTACCGGATGATACAGTGGTAGGTAGCGCTGCTGCCGATTATTTTAAACCCTATACTGACTGGATATATGAGATTGGTCTTACACCTAACCGGATGGATGCCATGAGTCATTTAGGTGTTGCACGTGATGTTTGTGCTTACCTGACACATCACCAGAAAGAAGTTCGCGCTGTGAGCCCTTTTGTAAATGCGTTTAAACCAGATGCGCCCAGTCAGGTAATTAAAGTAAGTATCGAAAATACGGATGCCTGTGCCCGGTATGCAGGTGTAAGTATTCAGGGAGTGGAAGTTGCGGAATCGCCCCAGTGGCTTAAACAGCGACTGAGTTCTATTGGACTGCGGCCCATCAATAATATTGTAGACATCACCAATTTTATATTACATGAAACCGGTCAACCCTTGCATGCATTTGATGCAGATGCCATCAAGGGAAATTCTGTCATCATTAAAAACCTTTCTGAGGGAACTAAATTTGTGACACTGGATGAAAAAGAAAGGATATTAACGAGCGAAGACCTGATGATCTGTAATGCAGGCGAGCCTATGTGTATTGCCGGTGTTTTTGGCGGATTGCATAGTGGCGTAAAGCCTACTACCCGGAATATTTTTCTGGAAAGTGCCTGGTTTCACCCGGTAAGTATCCGCAAGACTTCTGTAAAACATAACCTGAGAACAGATGCAGCTACCCGCTTTGAAAAAGGTGTGGATATTGCCAATACAGTAAATGTATTGAAGAGGGCCGCTTTGCTTATTAAAGAAATTGCCGGAGGTGAAATTACCGGTGATATCATAGATGTATACCCAAATCCACAACCCAGGGTAGAAATCACATTAAAAAACCATTACCTGAAAAAACTGAGTGGTAAAAATTATCACTCAGATAAAATCAAACGCATTTTAACCAGTCTGGGTTTTGAAATTGTGCGGGAAGGTTTGGACGAATTACGTGTTGCTGTTCCCTATAGCAAACCCGATATAACCATCCCCGCAGATATCGTTGAAGAAATCCTACGAATTGATGGGTTGGACAATATCGAAATTCCTTCTTCTATTACGATTAGTCCTGCCGTTGAGCGTATGGGGCTGAAAGAAGTATTGAAAGATAAAATAGCCGGGTTTCTGGTAGGTCAGGGGTATTTTGAAATTTTTACCAATTCGATTACAAATAGCAAATACTTTGATGAAGCAACCTTAGGTGTTACTGTTAAAATGATGAATAGCCTGAGTGCTGAACTCGATGTTCTCAGGCCTTCTATGATTGAAACAGGTCTGGAGTCGATTGCTTATAACCTGAACAGGAAAAATAATCACCTACGGTTTTTTGAATATGGAAAAACCTACAAAACAGAAGCCATAGGCAGTTACCAGGAGCAGGAGCATTTGTGTTTGTATACTACCGGTTTGGATCATGAGGAATCCTGGCGTGCGAAAAGTAAACCACAGGATTTTTATGGCCTCAAAGGATTGGCATCGGCTTTATTGGCGATTTGTGGATTGGAGTCGATCCAGTTCCTAAAAACGGGTGAATCTGGATTAAGCTTAGAACTCTATCACGGAAAATTATGTGTAGGGTCTCTGATTGAAGTCAACAAGCATAAGCTACAGTCATTTGATATCAAACAACCGGTTTTTGTGTTAGATATCTACCTGGGCACTTTATTGAAAGCGGTTGAAAAAAATAAGATCAGCTATAAAGAAGTCAATAAATTCCCGATCATGCAAAGGGATCTTGCCATGGTGGTCAGCCGGGCAACTACCTATGAATCGATTGAAAGTTCCGTAAAAAAAATAAAACTATCCAAACTAAAGGATATGCGTTTATTTGATGTGTTTGAAAGCGATAAACTTGGGACAGATAAGAAATCAATGGCGGTCAGCTTTCTTTTTGCCGATGAAGAAAAGACCCTGACAGATAAAGAGGTAGACGGTATGGTGGCAAAATTGATTCAGGGTTTTGAGAATGATCTGATGGCAGAGATCAGGAAATAAAAAGCGTGAATAACAAGTACAGTAAAAATGCATCATTTTAATCCCTTGCCGTTATCTTAGAGAGATGGTTGAACTTGATTTACAGATAAAAAGTATCCAGGATAAACTTCAGTTATTGGTGAAGCAACACCAGTTATTGCAAAAAGAGAATGGGAAATTGAAAAAGGAGCTTGAAAAAGCAACCTTGCTGAATACGGAAAAAGAGCAGTCTTTACAGAACCTGCAACAACAGTTGGATGTACTTAAACTGGGTTCAGGCAACCTGGATCATGCCGAAAAGCTGGCCCTTGGAAAAAGAATTGATGCTTATTTGAAAGAAATTGATAAATGTCTGGCACTGCTGAATACCTAAATTATGTCTGAATTAATTCCTGTAAATATTTTGATTGCCGACCGGACTTACCGACTGAAAATTGAGTCGGGAGATGAAGAAATGGTGCGGAAAACTGCTGGACTGATCAATGAAAAGATAAGCGATTTCAAGACCCAGTTTGCCGGGAAAGATATGCAGGACTATGTATCTATGGTATTATTATGGTTTGCTACCGAGCAAAACAGGCCCGGTGCAGATCCCGTTAAATGGGAAGAGACAGTTTCCAGACTTGCAGCCCTGGAAAAACTGGTCGATAAAGCCCTTTCTTCAGAAGAAATCTAAAAAACAATCCGTCTGGATGAGCCAAATGGGGTAAAACTAGCGTTTACCTACCCCTTCATCTATTCAACCAATCAACTTATTAAGTATCTTCGTCACCTGACCTGTCATTTACTTATTACAGAAAATGAGATGTGAACAACCTTATATGATTGTGAACTATTCAAAAAATTGCCAAAATCATGGATCAAACAGTACTGTTTATTATAATTGGTGTCACCGCATTAATTGTGGGGCTTATAGCGGGTAGACTATTCTTCGCTAAAAACACAAAAAAGCAGATTGAAGAAGCAGAGCATTTAGCTCAAAACATTCTGAAAGAGGCCGAGTTAAGGGCCGAAACCGTTAAAAAAGAAAAGCAACTTGAGGCAAAAGAGCGTTTTGTACAGTTAAAAGCCGAACATGAGCGTGAAGTGCTGGAAAGAAACCGCAAAGTAGGGGAAGGGGAGAATCGTATCAAACAGAAAGAGATTACGATTAACCAGAAAGAAGCTTCTCTGGACAAGCAGATCAAGGACAATGAGGTAATTAAGGATAATCTGAATCGCCAGATTGAAGTGGTTAACCAAAAAAGAACCGAACTGGAAAAACACCAGGAAGAACATATCCGAAGGTTAGAAAAAATTGCCGGACTGAGTGCCGAGGAAGCCAAATCCCAACTGGTAGAAAGCCTGAAACAGGAAGCGCATACTCAAGCCCTGGGTCTTCAGCAGGAAATCATAGAGGAAGCCAAATTGAAGGCTAATAAAGAAGCCCGTAAGATTGTGATCCAGTCTATTCAGCGAACAGCAGCCGAAGTAACCATTGAAAATACGGTTACTGTATTTAACTTGGAAACGGATGAGATTAAAGGGCAGATCATTGGTCGGGAAGGGCGTAATATCCGTGCTATTGAAGCAGCTACCGGTGTTGACCTGATTGTGGATGATACTCCGGAAGCCATTATTCTTTCTTCTTTTGATCCATTGAGAAGGGAGATTGCCAGGTTAAGTCTGCAAAGACTGGTATCTGACGGAAGAATTCACCCCGCCCGTATTGAAGAAGTAGTAGAAAAAACACGCAGACAATTAGAGGAGCAGATTATGGAAATAGGGGAGCGCACCGTAATCGAAATGGGGATACATGGATTACACAAGGAATTAGTACGGATCGTTGGAAAAATGCGTTTCCGTTCATCTTATGGACAAAACCTTTTGATGCATAGCCGGGAAACGGCCAATTTATGCGGAATTATGGCTGCCGAGTTGGGAATGAACCCCAAACTGGCGAAACGTGCCGGTTTATTACATGATATAGGCAAAGTGCCAGATGAAGAAACCGAACTTACCCATGCTTTATTAGGAGCCAAATTGGCGGAGAAATATGGTGAAAACCCGGCCGTAGTAAATGCGATTGGCGCCCACCACGATGAAATGGAAATGCAGTATGTGATTTCCCCGATTATACAGGCTTGTGATGCCATCAGTGGAGCAAGACCCGGTGCCCGCAGGGAGATTATGCAACAGTATTTGCAACGGATCAAAGACCTGGAAAACCTGGCCATGGCCTATCAGGGCGTTGAAAAAGCCTATGCTATCCAGGCCGGAAGAGAATTGCGGGTAATTGTGGAAGCCGATAAGGTAACCGATGTTGACAGCGATAAGCTCAGTTTTGAAATAGCCCAGAAAATACAGACCGAAATGACCTATCCCGGACAGATAAAAGTTACCGTGATCAGGGAGAAAAGGGCTGTAAATGTGGCCAGATAACCGAAAGGATCTTAAAATTTGGAGCTAAAGCCTATGGCCAATGGCCAAAAGCGCCATAAATGCCGAATTTAATTTGTTTTTTTAACCGGCACCAGCTACCTTTGCCGTCCGCAAAAATTAAAAGTTATGAACGCAGCAGTTCAGTTTGTACACGATCAATTGACAGTTAAGAAGGACCATCCAAAGTTCAAAGCCGGCGATAATATTACCGTTAACTATAAAATTGTAGAAGGTGGTAAAGAGCGTATCCAGAGCTTTCGTGGCGATGTGATTAAATTACAGGGTAATGGAGCAACTGCTTCTTTTACCGTCCGTAAAATATCTGACGGCGTAGGCGTTGAACGTTTGTTCCCGATCCTTTCTCCAAATATTGACTCTATTCTTCTGAATAAGACCGGTAAAGTGCGTCGCGCTAAATTATACTACCTCCGTGAGCGTAGTGGTAAGAGTGCACGTATCAAAGAAAAAAGATTCTAGTCAGTACTTTTACTTACTACCATATAGGCTGAATTTTTAACCTTCTGGTTTTTTTTAAGTTCTGCAGGATTCGTTTTTTTGAATTACCTTTGGTATCTAAAAAATTTATATATGGGAGACTTATTTGCACCTCAGCATTTAATACTGATTTTGTTAATCGTTTTATTAATGTTCGGAGGTAAAAAGATACCTGAATTGATGCGTGGATTGGGTAAAGGAATCAGAGAGTTTAAAGATGCGAAAGATAATGTCAAGAGAGAAATTGAAGGACATATCAATGATGAGCCGGGTTCTAATACAACAAAAACCAACTCAACAAATTCTACTACCAATCCGTAAGAAATTGATCGAATTGTATAAAACCTCGCAATAATATTCTGCGGGGTTTTCTTTTATTTGCAACGATTATTTATACCCCTTTCTTTATTTTTTAATGAGCATTTTTACCAAAAAATCAAGTTCTGAACCCAAGGCGGAAATGTCTTTTATTGAGCATATTGATGAGCTCAGAAAGCATTTATTCCGATCTGTTGTGGCCATTGTTCTGGGTGCCATCGTAATGGCCGTGTATAATAATTTTATTGTGAAAAAAATTCTGATGGGCCCCACCCATTCGGAGTTTCCTACTTATGTATACTTGTGCAAATTCGGACAGTACCTGGGTTTGGGTAACAAACTTTGTTTGAGTGAGATCAATGTGAAAATGCAGAGTAATGCGGTAGCAGGACAGTTTAGTGTTTATCTGAATATCATATTAATTGGAGGATTTATTATTGCATTCCCTTATGTATTCTGGCAATTTTGGAAATTCGTAAAACCTGCGCTGAAAACAAATGAATTAAGAGGTACACGGGGTGTTATTTTTTGGGTATCTACACTTTTCTTTATTGGTGTTTTGTTCGGGTATTTTATAGTTGCTCCCTATACGATTAACTTTTTCGCCAATTTTTCATTGGATGATAATATCCAGAACTTCTGGACGATTGCGAGTTATTTTAATACCATGGTTCCGCTGATACTTGGTTCGGGCATTGCTTTTCAACTTCCATTGGTTTTATATTTTCTCGCAAAAGTGGATGTGGTTAGTGCCGCTTTTTTAAAAAAATACAGGAAACATGCTGTACTCATCATAGTTATCGCTACTTCCATTATAACCCCTCCTGATATGCTGAGCACGGTTATCTGTAGCATACCGCTGGTACTACTGTATGAGATCAGTATTTTCCTTTGCAGAAAAGTGGAAAAGAAAAAACAAAAAGATGCTGCTACCCCTGATTGGGAATAGTTTCCAGGGATAAGCAGGATACAATCAATCAACACAATTAATCATTCACTTTTAAATTCAGGCATTTGTTTTCTTTTAGTTCAATAAGAAATTATCAGCAGTTTCTTACTGATCATCCCGATGGGTGTTCTCAGGTAGTGCAACAATACCTGAATGCCATACAAGAGAACGAACACCTGAATGCTTTTGTGGAAGTGTTTTCAGAGGAAGCAATTGAGACAGCTAAAAAGCTGGATGAAAAAAGAGCTGCAGGTAAGCCCTTGGGTAAATTATATGGAGTAGTAGTTGCCATCAAAGATGTGATTTCTTATAAAGGCCATGCAGTTTCTGCCTCCTCTAAAATCTTATCCAATTTTACTGCGATTTATCATGCAACCGTAATTGAAAAATTACTTGCTGAAGATGCCATCATCATCGGTAGAAATAACTGTGATGAATTTGCCATGGGCAGCAGTAATGAAAATTCTGTGTATGGTCCGGTGAAAAATGCGATAGACCCCAGCCGTGTACCCGGTGGATCTTCCGGTGGTTCGGCAGTAGCTGTGCAGGCAGGATTGTGTATGGTAAGTCTGGGATCGGATACAGGAGGCTCAGTTCGGCAACCCGCAGATTTTTGTGGTATTGTAGGATTGAAACCCAGTTATGGACGGATATCCCGTTATGGACTTATCGCTTATGCTTCTTCATTTGACCAGATCGGGATTTTTGGCAATTCAGTAGAAGATATTGCCCTGGTTTTGGAAATCATTTCTGGGGAAGATGCTTTTGATAGCACGGTTTCTCAAAAAACCGTTCCTCATTATTCAGAGGAATTGGTATTCACTCCAAAGCCATGGCGTATTGCTTATCTTAAGGAAGCTTTGGATCATCCGGGTCTTGATCCGGCGATAAAACAGGAAATCAGCTCGTTTATCAAAAAATTAACAGCTTTGGGCCATATTGTGGAACCAGTTGATTTTGAATTACTTGAATATATAGTTCCTACTTATTATGTTTTGACTACTGCAGAGGCTTCCAGCAATCTTTCCAGGTTTGATGGAGTGAAATTTGGGCACCGTTCAATGTCCAAAGATGCCGATCTGACCGGGCTGTATAAAGATTCCAGAAGTGAAGGTTTTGGCAAAGAAGTACAAAGAAGAATCATGCTGGGAACTTTTGTATTAAGTTCTGGCTATTTTGATGCGTATTATACTAAGGCTCAACAGGTTAGAAGAATTTTACAGGATCGTACCCAAGAGATATTTTCTAATTATCAAGCCATCATTTTGCCTACGGTACCCTCACCTGCTTTTAAGATTGGGGAAAAGACAAATGACCCTGTTGAAATGTTTCTTGCCGATATCTATACGGTATTTGCCAACCTGGTAGGAATACCCGGAATTTCCATCCCCCTCTTCAAACACCCCAATGGACTGCCTTTTGGGCTCCAGGTTCTGACAACTCATTTTGATGAAGTATCTTTGCTCCGCTTGTCAAAACAGCTGATGGCTCTATCTGAGCCGGCAGAAAACGCGTAACGAGAAAATAAATGTGAACCGATAGACTTATCAAGCCTTCGGAAATATCACCCCAAAAAATAAGATGATCAGCTAACCATGGAATGGTTTGGAATACATATCAATAACCCTATCTCCCTGACCAAGTTAACCCTGGCAGGTTTTGCCTTTATTGGAGGCAGTATCGGCGCTATGTCTTTTGTGAACTCACCCAAGGAATATCCTACACCAGACCCGATAGTCAATGATAAAGCAGGTTTTAAAAGCCTTTTTACCAATAATCATTTTGATGCTTCCAAGCCCTATTCTGCCCAGTTAAATCCCAAAGCGGTTCCTTTTGTACAGGAATATATCAGGAAACAAGGCGAGGAGCTCGAAAAAATGAAATTATGGGGTAAACCCTATTTTGACCTGTATGATAATATCCTGACCCTGTATTCCATCCCTAAAGAGATGAAATACCTGAGTGTGATTGAAAGTCATTTAACCCCGGGTCTTGTATCGTGGGCGGGTGCTGTGGGGCCCTGGCAGTTAATGGATGATGAAGCACGTCGTTTTGGTCTTCGTGTTGGGAAAGTGGATGACCGGATGGATTTCTACAAAAGCACGCATGTTGCCGCAAGGTTAATGAAAGAACTATATGGTGAATTTGGCGACTGGTTACTGGTAGTGGCTGCCTATAATGGCGGGGCAGGCAGGGTTCGCCAGGCCATTCGCAAAGCCGGCAGTAAAGATTTCTGGGACCTGCAATATTATTTACCCGAAGAAACCAGAAACCATGTAAAAAAATTCATTGGCACGCATTATATATTTGAAGGAAGTGGCGGTATGACTACATTAACGGCGGCAGAAGCAGAAGCACAAAGAAATATAATACCAACAACAGTATCGTTGAATGAACAGGATTTGAATAACACCGTCATTACAGAAATATCCGGCAGATTTAACGCAAAGATTGTTGCCGAAGGATTAACGATCGATCCTTTACAGTTTATTAAATGGAATCCGGGTTTTGACAGGGTTTTATCAGAAGGAAAAAGATATCCCATGCATCTTCCTGCAGACAAAACTGCCATGTTTGAAGCCAATAAAGGAAACCTGCTGATGCAATCGATCCGATCACTGCTGGAAAGCGCAAGTGTTTCTAAATAATCCCTGAAAATGAGTACCCTTGGATCAGGAATTTCGTAAAACCTGATGGATGGCTTTTGCTTTTAAAAGACATTCCTCGTATTCTTTTTCCGCTTCACTATAAAAAGTGATACCGCCCCCAACCAGATAACTCAGGTATTGATTGCTGGCATTGTATAAGATGCTTCTTATCACCACATTGAAATCGAAATCCATATCCGGACTAATATAACCCAGGGCACCTGAGTAAATACCTCTTTTGGTTTTCTCGTACTGCCGTATCAATTCCATCACTCTTTTTTTTGGGGCACCCGTCATACTACCCATGGGAAAGCTCGCATCAATGATATCCGAAAAACGAATACCGGGTTTTACATTTCCTGAAATAGTTGAGATCATCTGGTGAACCTGGGGGAAACTGTAAACGCCAAATAACTCATCAACTTGTACCGAGCCCTCTTCGCAAACCTTGCTAAGATCATTGCGCACAAGGTCTACTACCATCACATTCTCACTTTTTTCCTTCTCACTGATTTGCAATTGTTTTTTTAATTGTTCATCAGCAAAAGCATCAGAGAGATCTCTTTTAGCAGTTCCTTTTATGGGTTGCGAAATAAGTCGGTTTCCTTTTTTTTGTAAGTAACGTTCAGGACTGGCGCATAAAACGTATTTATCTGTCAGTTTATAAAAAGCGGAAAAAGGATTGGGAGATAAGCTTGTTAATTGCTGATATAATGTAAAGGGATGTATGCTTGCATTTCTTACATAAAACTCCTGGCAGTAATTCAATTCATAGCAATCACCTCTTTGTATATGCTGCTGTATTTTTTGAATGATATCTAAGTAATCTTCTTTGGTAAGTCGTGACTGGATAGTTGGTGTTTGTTTTATTTGCGCAGTAAGAGGTTTGGTGTTTAGTGTTTGGTGTTTTATTTCCTGGTAGATAACTCGGGGATCATTTCCGATTGTGGAAATGGTTAACTCTGTTGTCGTAAGACTAAGAACCGTTTGCGGCCGGAAAAAAAATAAATCGGGAAACCCAATAGAATCAGCTATTTCGTAGGGAGTATTTTTGGGTGTTTCCTTTATATCGTATCCAATATGACCAAATAGCCAGTCCTGATGCAGTTTTATCATTTGATCCAAATCCTGAAGACTGGCTTCCGGGGGGAGGGTTTGAATGGAACCGGCCGCAGCCAGACATTCAATATTCTGGTGAGTTGAAAAATAATGATGGTTATCCAGAAAAGAACAAATGTTGAATTGGTTACACCAACTCAACATTTTCTTTTTACAGAGATTTGTGTCTGAGACCGGAAAAGTTTCAGTTATTCTTTTCACTTAGCAGTAAGGATGATTTAAAAATCATCATCTTCATCATCATCAAATCCACCAGTTTTATCATTAAAGAGATCGAACTCTTTAAAGTCTTCATCCAGTTTGAAATCATCTTCTTCATCTCCACCCTTCTTTTTAGAAGGACCGGCAGCTTTACTACTTCCTCCTTTACTTTTGGGAATATCAAACTCGTCGAAATCAGGATCCCAATCGTCATCCTCTTCGGCTTTATCCCAATCATCATCTACTTCATCAGGCGCATCATCTTCATCGTCATCATCATCTTTTGACTTTTTGCCCGATGCTTTTGGGGCTGATTTTTTTGCAGACGATTTTGTGTCGACTTCATCATCGTCGTCATCAATATCATCATCGTCTTCTAATTGCTTCTTTCTTTTAGACGATGGTTTGGCATCAGCATTTTTTGCTGCTGCACTTTTCGGTGTGGTGGATTTATTATCCTTATCAGATTTCGCTGCCATATTTCTAATAAGATTGGTTGCGTAAATTTTCAACGCAATTTACTATTAACCAAAAAAATTTTTCAAATATCAAAGGGAATGCCAAATATGTTAAATATGAACGATCTGGTCCCTGCCCGGGCCATTGGAAACAAATTTAACAGGAGCCCCTATATATTTATTAATAAAATCAATATAAGTATGCATGGTAGCCGGTAAAACTGATACATCTTTCATTTGTGTAGTATCGGTATTCCAGCCGGTAAAGCTTTCCAAAATAGGATCAATTTTAACTTTTGACATCTGGAAAGGTACTTCCCGGGTTTCTTTGCCATTAATACTATATCCGGTACATACTTTCAATTCTTCAAAAGAATCGAGTACGTCTGCCTTTGTCATGATTACCTGGGTTACCCCATTGATCATGCAGGCATATTTCAAAGCTACCAGGTCAATCCATCCGCAACGGCGTGGCCTTCCAGTAGTAGCACCAAATTCGGAACCAATTTTACGAAGCTCTTCTCCGGTTGCATCTTCCAATTCAGTTGGGAATGGTCCGCCACCTACCCGGGTACAGTAAGCTTTGGTAACACCCATTACTTCATTGATTTGTTTGGGAGATACACCCAGACCAGTACAAACGCCCGCTGATATGGTATTGGAAGAAGTAACAAAAGGGAATGTACCGAAATCAATATCCAGCATACTACCCTGGGCACCTTCTGCCAGCACTTTTTTACCGGCACTGATCTGGTTATTGATAAAATATTCGCAATTCACCACGTTCAGGGTCTTCAGGAATTCAAGCGCTTCAAAAAATTCTTCCTCCCAGGCAGAAATATCTTCGATAAAATGAAAATTATCGAGCAGTTTCTGGTGTTTTAAACGCAGTTTAATATACTGGGTGGTAAAACTCTTATCCAGCAGGTCTCCCACACGTAGCGCATTACGACCGGTTTTATCCATATAAGCCGGACCAATTCCCTTTAAAGTAGAACCGATCTTACTTTCTCCTTTTGCTAATTCAGAAGCTTTATCCAATGCCCGGTGAGTAGGAACAATGATATTGGTTCTTTCAGAAATAAACAGGTTCTTTTTTACATCAATGCCATAAGCAGCAACCGCATCACATTCTCTTTTCAGGGTTACCGGATCAAGTACTACTCCGTTGCCAATTACATTAATCTTATTCTGGTGAAAGATTCCGGAAGGTATCTGGTGAAGTACCATTTTCTTGCCTTCTACATAGAGGGTATGTCCGGCATTCGGACCACCCTGAAATCGGGCAATAATATCATAATTGGGAGCAAAGTAATCAACAATCTTCCCCTTTCCTTCATCACCCCATTGTAAACCCAGAATAACGTCAACCATAATTATTTTTTGAATCGCGACAAAATTAGGGGTTAGTTTTTAGTTTGTGGTTTGAAGTTTCTGGTTTGGGCTTTATTTTTTTCAACAAACCAAACACATGGGTAAATTAACTTTCTGTATCAAACCTGTCTACCGTTTGTATTCCATTCAAAGATTTCAGCCGGGCTACCAGTTCTTCCAGTTCTTCCTTGTCGTGAACAAACACTTTAATGGTTCCTTCAAACAAGCCTTCTTTTGATTCAATCGTTAATCCGGCAATATTGATCCGCAGGTCGCCGCTGATTACATTGGTGATTTTGTTGATTACACCCACATCATCCAATCCAACAATTCGCAAACCGGTAAGAAAGGAAATTTCTTTGTTTTTGGCCCATTTCGTTTTTACTACCCTGTGTCCGTAATTGGCCAGTAGTTGGGTAGCATTCGGACAAGTAGTACGATGTATTACCAGTCCTTTCCCGGTACTTACAAATCCAAACACATCATCTCCCGGAATGGGATTACAGCATTTGGCAAGATTATACATGATCTTATCACTGGATTCACCAAAAATGATCAGTTCCGAATCTTTCTTATTAAAATGTTTTTGATGCGAAGCATCCGGGTGAATTTCCGTGATCACCGGTTTCGGCTTGGGTATTTCAATTTTATCGCCCAATACCTGAAAATCCTTCAGTTCTTTCAAATCTATCGCACGGGTAGCAATCTTATAGTGTAGGTCGAGCGAAGACGGTACTTTGTAAAACTGGACCAGCTCTTCAATATTACTATAACTATAAGCGGCACCTATTGCTTCCAGTCTTCTTTGTAAAGTATATTTCCCATCTTCTGCTATCTTCCTTTTTTCCTCTCTTAAAGCATCCTTGATCTTGCTTTTGGCTTTGGCGGTAACCACAAATCCCAGCCAGTCTTCAGAAGGTTTCTGTTTGTTACTGGTAATGATCTCTACCTGGTCGCCACTTCTTAGTTTATGACTGATAGGCACCAGTTTATGATGCACTTTTGCCCCAATACATTTGGTGCCGATAGCGGAGTGAATGGAAAAGGCAAAATCGAGGGCAGTACTTCCTGTGGGTAACATTTTTACTTCGCCCTTGGGTGTATACACATAAATTTCCTCTGCCAGAAACGAAGTTTTAAAATCCTGGAGAAAATCTACCCCATCGGTATCCTGAGTGCCCAATACTTCCCTGATCTGGCCAAACCATTTATCAAACCGATCCTCATCATTACTGCCTTCTTTGTATTTATAGTGAGCGGCTAATCCCTTTTCAGCAATTTCATTCATCCGTTTGGTACGAATCTGTACTTCTACCCATTTTCCCTGCGGACCCATTACCGTTGTATGCAGGGCCTCATAACCATTGTTTTTGGGATTACTCAACCAATCCCGCATACGCTCCGGAGAAGGAATGTATTCATCAGTGATCATGGAATATACTTTCCAGCAATCTTCTTTTTCTTTTTCGGGAGGGGAATCCAGGATTACACGAATGGCAAACAGATCATATACTTCTTCAAAAGCAACCCCTTTCTTTTTGATCTTATTCCAGATAGAGTGAATGCTTTTGGGACGGCCATATATTTCAAAATTGAAACCACCCAAACTGAGTTTGTCTTTTAAGGGACGGATAAACTCATTGATATAACGTGTACGCTCTCTTTTGGTTTCTGCTAATTTTTTGGCAATATCCCGGTAAGCTTCGGGCTCCATGTATTTCATGGACAGATCTTCCAACTCTGTTTTGATATTATACAAACCCATTCTATGCGCGAGCGGAGCATATACCCAAACGGTTTCTGAAGCGATCTTTAATTGTTTCTCACGCTTCATATGATCCAGGGTGCGCATATTATGCAACCTGTCGGCCAGCTTAATCAAGATTACACGGGGATCATCCGTTAAGGTTAACAGGATTTTCTTAAAATTTTCAGCCTGCTGACTGGTATTGGTATCAATTACATTGGAAATTTTGGTCAGTCCATCCACAATCTTGGCGATCTCAGTGCCGAATTCTCTTTCCACATCTTCCAAAGAGATATCTGTATCTTCTACTGTGTCATGTAATAAGGCACAAATGGTACTTCTTACACCCAAACCAATTTCTTCCACACAAATCATGGCCACGGCAATCGGGTGAAGAATATAGGGCTCACCGCTTTTACGGCGCATGGTTTTATGTGCATCGGCAGCCATTTCAAACGCCTGACGCACCAATTCTTTATCACCTTTTTTTAGCTTGGGCCTGAGACTTCTCAGCAGGGCACGATAATGCCTGATAATCTCATTTTTTTCCTGTTCCGGGTTAAGATTGTACTTAGGTAAAACGGCATCTACAGAAATTTCGGGCGTTTGATCCATACTGTACAAATATACGAAAGGAAGATGGTCCATTTGTTTAGGGATAATGGATTATCATTCAATCAAAAGACCTAAAAAAATGAGGAACGGGTAAACATACAGGCGGCATACTTGTTACCTTTGGCGGCTATTATGAGTGATTCCCCCAAAAAGAAAGTATTTGCTGTTTCCGTATTAAGACGGGTTTTCCGCTTTGTGAAGCCCTATAAATCCTTTTTTTTCCTGAGTTTGGTACTCGCTATTGTGATGGCTCTTTTTGCACCAATCAGGCCTTTCCTGATTCAACTGACCATTGATAAAGCAACCGGCAGAAATATTCATATACCTCATTGGCTGGAATGGATACTGTTTACCAGGAACCTGGGAGATGCTACCCGTTTTATTATTGTAGTCAGTGTTTTTCAGATTGTTTTTTTATTTATGGAAACGACTATTCGTTTCCTGTTCACTTTTATTACCGCCTGGATGGGACAAAGTGTAGTAAAAGATATGCGTGTTGCCGTGTATGAGAAAATAGTGGGATTAAACCTTACGCAGTTTGATACTACGCCGATAGGTACACTTACTACCCGAACCATTAATGATATAGAGAGTATCAATGATATTTTTTCGGATGGACTGATTCCGATCATTGCCGATTTATTAACGATTATCATCACCCTTGGGACCATGTTCTGGATGGATTGGAAACTTACTTTGTTAAGCCTGGTTCCTTTTCCGATCATGATACTGGCTACTTATTACTTTAAGGAGAGTGTCAATAAAAGTTTTATCCGGGTAAGAAACGCAGTTGCGGCACTCAATGCATTTGTGCAGGAGCATATTACCGGCATGCAGGTGGTACAGGCATTCGCGGCGGAGGAAAGAGAATTTAGTAAATTCAAAAAGATAAATTCAGAGCATAGAAACGCAAACATCAAAGCTATTTTCGCGTATTCGGTATTCTTCCCGATTGTGGAAGTGGTGTTGGCCATCAGTACAGGGTTATTGGTTTGGTGGATTGCCGACCGCGCTATCAACGCAGGATTGCTGGTTGCATTTATTTTATACCTCAACCAGATTTTTCGCCCATTAAGAGTAATCGCAGACAAGTTCAATGTATTGCAGATGGGTATGATTGCTGCAGAAAGGGTGTTTAAAGTAATGGATAATGAAGATGTAACTCCGGCGCAGTCAAAAGACGCTTATGCGCCCGAGGAAGTTAAGGGGCAGATTAGTTTTAAAGATGTTTGGTTTGCCTATAACGAACCAAATTATGTACTGAAGGATATCAATTTTGAAGTAAAGGCAGGGGAAACGATTGCCCTGGTGGGACATACAGGAAGTGGAAAAACATCCATTATTAGTTTACTGAACAGGCTGTATCATATCCAAAAAGGAGCCATTGAGATTGATTGTGTAAATATTGAGGATTTTTCGCTGGATATTCTCCGGAAAAGTATTGGGGTGGTTTTGCAGGATGTCTTCCTTTTTTCAGGTTCAGTAATGGATAATATTACCTTACGAAACCCGAATATCAGCAGGCAACAGGTGATAGAAGCCGCAAAAATGATCGGGGTTCATGAGTTTATTATCCAGTTACCGGGTGGATATGATTATGATGTAATGGAAAGGGGAAATACCTTAAGTCTGGGGCAAAGACAATTACTATCCTTTATACGAGCATTACTCTATAATCCATCTATATTGATATTGGATGAAGCCACTTCTTCCATTGATACGGAAAGTGAGCGACTGATTGAAAAAGCGATTGACCAACTGATCTCGGGAAGAACCTCAATTGTAATCGCACATAGATTATCTACTATTCGTAAAGCAAACAAAATCATTGTTTTAGATAAAGGTGAAGTCAAAGAAATGGGAACCCATGAGGAGTTGTTACAGCTCTCAGGCCTATATGCCAGATTACATGAAATGCAGTTTGAAAAGAAAACCAGTGGCGCAGGGATTATCGTATAAGATTTTTCCCATTTTCCTCTTAATCCTTTCCTTTTTTCATCACCATCCCCCTATCTTTGCCGCAAATTTAAGAACAGGTATGTCCCTTAGAAGCGTGAAATATTTACTGGTATTGACTCTCAGCCTTTTTGCGTTGTCTTTTTCCTCTGATTTGTTTGCACAGGATACCCTCTCAAAAGAGGCCAAACCAGCGGCAGAAGGTAAAAAAGAAGGTTTTGATGCGGCAGAAGTGATTTTTGGTCATATCCTCGATAACCATGAGTATCATTTTACCTCTTACCATGATGAGCAGGGTAAAGAACATCATGTATCTATTCCATTGCCTATTATACTTTATTCAAAAGAGAGAGGACTCACCGCTTTTCTTTCTTCTAATTTCGAGCATGGGGAAGCCAATTATCATGGATATAAAATAGGAAACGAGAAAATTATAGCCGTTAAAGAAGATGGAACCGAAGAGGCAAGTATTACAGTGTATGATTTTTCAATCACACGTAATGTGGTTCAGATGATGATTTCACTTGCTTTTCTTACCTGGCTGATGTTATCTATTGCGGCTTCATATAAGAAAGGATTGGGGGTTACTTCCGCACCAAAAGGAAAACAGAATTTACTCGAACCGGTGATTACGTTTGTTCGTGATGAAGTGGCTAAGCCGAACCTCGGTCATAAATACGAGCGTTACCTGCCTTATCTGTTGACTACGTTTTTCTTTATTCTGGTAAATAATATATTCGGTTTGATACCCGGCACTGCAAACGTTACAGGTAATATTGCTTTTACAGTAGTGTTAGGGCTGATTTCATTTGTGGTAATATTATTTAGTACTAATAAGCATTTCTGGGGACATATATTCAATCCGCCCGGTGTACCAGGTTTCGTGAAACCTATTTTGATATTGGTGGAATTTCTCGGTGTATTTATTAAGCCATTCGCCTTGATTAGTCGTTTGTTTGCGAACATGGTTGCGGGTCACATTATTATCATCTGTCTGATTTCTTTGATTTTTATATTCGGGCAAATGAATGCATTTGCCGGATGGGGCACCACACCGGTAGCCATCGGGTTTACGGTGTTTATTTATTTTATTGAAGTATTGGTAGCGTTTCTGCAGGCTTTCATCTTCACCAATCTTACCGCTGTTTTTATCGGCGCTGCGTTTGAGGGAGAAGATCATCATGAGGAAACGGCGCATCTGTAAACTAGTTTTTTTTAACTGTAAATAAAACGATCATGAGTTTAAGTACAATTTTGTTAGATGGCACAGCAAATGCAGGTGGTGCAATTGGTGCAGGTTTAGCAGCGATTGGTGCTGGATTGGGAATCGGACAGATTGGTAAAGGTGCTGTAGAAAGCATTGCACGCCAGCCTGAAGCGATG
Organism: uncultured Bacteroidota bacterium; assembly: GCA_903926855.1. GTDB lineage: Bacteria > Bacteroidota > Bacteroidia > Chitinophagales > Chitinophagaceae > Sediminibacterium. The sequence continues at coordinate 43,293 of CAIYKV010000035.1, forward strand.
AACGATATCCGTGCCAATATGATTCTTGCAGCTGCCCTTGTAGAAGGTGCTGCTTTGTTTGGAATCATCGTAGGCTTCCTGGCAATGGTTTTGAAATAAGCTGTTGCTCTCAAAAAAATCAAACTGCACCCTGCGCACAGGGCAATGGGTGCAGTTTAACTTATTATCTGCAATAGGATAATAGGCAATGAATCAGAATAAATTTTGGAGGATAATTTATGAAACTTCTTACACCGGATCCGGGGTTACTGTTTTGGACGCTAGTAGCGTTTCTTATTGTTTTCATCATTTTAGGCAAAATGGCCTGGCCTGCAATTATTAAAGGATTGAAGGAAAGAGAAGAGGGGATTGCCGATGCTATCGCTACTGCTGAAAAAGTAAAAGCGGAAATGGCTACCCTGAAGAATGAAAATGAAGCCATGATGGCCCAGGCACGCGAAGAGCGCGCAGTGATGATCAAAGAAGCGAAAGAGCAGACTTTGAAAATGATCAGTGATGCGAAAGACAAGGCCAAATCTGAATATGATCGGATCGTTGCTGATGCACAGGTTGCGATTAATCAACAAAAAAATGCTGCCCTAACCGAAGTGAAAAACCAGGTAGGTAGTTTGGTGATCGAAGTAAGTGAAAAAATATTGCGTCGTGAACTGAGCGATAAAAATGAGCAGGAAAAATATATTAACCAGTTAGCTGAAGTAGTGAAACTGAATTAATAATTAATTACCCATTACGAAGTAACAATGCCAAATCCACGTTTAGCAGCTCGATATGCCAAAAGTTTAATTGATCTGGCAACAGAAAAAGGTCAGTTGGAAAAGGTATATGCAGATATGAAATACCTGCACGCTGTTTGTAAAGTCAGCAAGGAGTTTGTGAATCTGTTGCGTAGCCCAATTATCAAATTAGATCAGAAAAATGCGGTGGTTACTGCTGTTACCAAAGGAAAAGTAACTGAATTAACTTCTGCTTTCAATCAATTATTGGTTAAAAAAGGAAGAGAAAGAGATTTACCTGAAATAGCCACTGCCTTTATTGAGCAATACAATGAATTGAAAGGTATTCATGCGGTAAAATTGACAACTGCAGTAGAAGTAAGTGAAACCCTGAAAAAAGCGATTGAAACAAAATTGGCATCTGAAAGGGGAATGGGAATCATAGAACTGGAGACTGCAGTAGATCCGAAACTGATTGGCGGATTCGTATTAGAATTCAATAATAACCTGGTGGATGCAAGTATGCTGCGCGATCTGAAAGATATTAAGAAGCAATTCATGAAAAACCTGTTTGTGCAGGAGCAAGCTTAGAATAAAAATATTTACAAATAAATTTTAAAAGTATATAGATCATGGTGGACATTAAACCCGATGAAATATCAGCAATACTAAGGCAGCAGCTGGGCAATTTTAATGCATTGGCCGACCTGGAAGAAGTGGGAACCGTATTGCAGGTGGGCGATGGTATTGCCCGTGTGTATGGTTTGAACGGCGTAAGAAGTGGTGAACTTGTTGAGTTCGAAAGTGGTGTAAAAGCCATTGCGCTTAACCTGGAAGAAGATAATGTGGGTGTGGTAATGATGGGTGAAAGCGGCGATATCAAAGAAGGAGCCAAAGTAAAAAGAACCGGACAAATTGCTTCTATTAAAGTAGGTGAAGGTGTGGTAGGTCGCGTAATCAATGCGCTCGGAGATCCTATTGATGGAAAAGGTCCTTTAACCGGAGAATTATATGAAATGCCACTGGAGCGTAAAGCACCTGGTGTTATTTATCGTGAACCGGTAAAAGAACCACTGCAAACAGGTATCAAAGCAATCGATGCGATGATCCCGATTGGTCGTGGTCAGCGTGAATTGGTAATTGGTGACAGACAGACTGGTAAAACAGCTATCTGTGTAGATACCATTATTAACCAGAAAGAATTTTATGATGCAGGTAAACCTGTGTATTGTATATATGTTGCGGTTGGACAAAAAGCATCAACTGTTGCCGGTGTGATGAAAACATTGAGTGATAATGGTGCTATGGCATACACAACGATTGTTTGTGCTTCTGCTTCTGATCCGGCTCCATTACAATTCTATGCACCGTTTTCCGGCGCTGCCATCGGAGAGTTCTTCCGTGATACAGGCAGACCCGCTTTGATCATTTATGATGATCTGTCAAAACAAGCGGTAGCTTATCGTGAAGTTTCTTTGTTGCTGAGAAGGCCACCCGGACGTGAAGCATATCCAGGTGATGTATTCTATCTGCATAGCCGTTTGCTGGAAAGAGCTGCGAAAGTAATTGCGAATGATGATGTGGCTAAGAATATGAATGACTTACCAGCTTCTATCAAACACCTGGTAAAAGGTGGTGGATCATTAACCGCTTTGCCTATTATTGAAACACAGGCGGGTGATGTATCTGCTTATATTCCAACCAACGTGATCTCAATTACCGACGGACAGATATTCCTGGAAGGTAACCTGTTTAACGCAGGTATTCGTCCGGCTATTAACGTAGGTATCTCTGTTAGTCGTGTGGGTGGTAATGCGCAAATCAAATCAATGAAAAAAGTGGCTGGTACCCTGAAACTGGACCAGGCATTATACCGTGAGCTGGAAGCTTTCTCTAAATTTGGAGGTGACCTGGATGCGGCTACTAAAAACGTAATTGATAAAGGTGCCAGAAACGTGGAGATCCTGAAACAATTGCAGTATTCACCTATGTCGGTTGAAAAACAAGTTGCAATTATTTACCTGGGAACCCAGGGTTTATTGAAAGAGGTAGCTGTTAGAAAAGTAAAAGAATTTGAAGCACATTTTCTGATGGAAATGGAAAACAAATTACCTGATGTACTTGCAGAATTCAAGAAAGGGCAATTGAATGATGAGAGTATTGCCAAAATGGTAGAAATGGCAAAAGGACTAACCGCACAGTATAAATAAGAACTGAATGGATCATATAGAAAGACCTGGAGATACTACTCCGGGTCTTTTTTATTAGCACCCAATCAGAAATGAATAAAGCGGGGTTTTCTGATAATAACAGAAGAACCTTTTGCCAAAAAAGCAGTTTGTGCCAAACCACCCAAATAAGGGGTAAATGAATGACCATACTGATTTTTAATATCACAGGTTAACTGGTAATCTGTAACCGGATATACTTCCCATCTGGGATGTTCAACACCATATTCTATGGTAGTATGCTTATTTAACTGATTATATCCCCAATAGTGTTCAAAAATAAATTCTTCCTCTGTTCCGCTTAGGATGGGGAAGAATTCTTTGTAGTAGTAACTGATAAAGATTGCCATTGCTTTTTATATTTCCAATCATATTGAACCCTTAGCTGATCATCCTGTATCGAAACTGCATGTTTCATGGGTTGGTAGCTATAATGTTCATTATATAATTTGTTCGCAATCATAGCAATGGCTGGTTTGGGAACAATCTCGCTTATAAAAGCAACCCCTCTTTTCCATTTTTCTCCATCGAAATGTTTGATGTAAAACCTAAGGTTGACTTCTTCGAAATGGGTATGGAATGGCCAGTTTAATCCAAATACCTTTGTGTTATTGAATAAAAACCCCACTACACTAACCATCGCCTGGCCATTCCAGGTATCTATTTGGGTGCCTCCAGGCAAATAGGGAAGAAGAATTTCTTCGGGTACCGGATAATTCAGCATAGCCAGGTATTCCCAGGTTGCTGTAAGAAAAACTGATTTTTTATTCATGATTATCAATAAGTTATATGTATAACAACCATTTTCTGACTTAGTTGAGGTTTAGGAATAATGCGGTCAATGAAAAATATTTAAAAAATAGTTTGGTTTATAAAATAAACTACTCTATGTTTGTTTCATCAAATTAATAACTGATGAGAAAATTTTTAATC
>CAIYKV010000036.1 GCA_903926855.1 uncultured Bacteroidota bacterium
CAATATAATAACGACCAGCCAATTGCCCCGCGAATCAATTCAATATCTACGCTGGAATATGAGGCCAATTATATGAAGATCTATGAAGCCAAATTTTTACAACTTGGATATAGTACCAATATTGGTAACGGAATAACCCTAAGGGGAGGAGTACAGTTTCAGGATAGGAATGGCCTGAATAACCTGACAGACCCGGTTTCCTGGAGGCAGGTGAAAGACAGACAGTTTACGCCCGATTATCCAACCGATATTATGAGTGCCAATATGCCGCATAACCGGGCATTTACAGCAGTTTTGGGATTTACCTGGAGACCCGGAGGAAAATATATTGAGTTCCCGGATAGAAAAATTCCATTGGGATCAAAATATCCAACTTTGGATGGTTCAGTTACTACGGGTATCAACGGTGTATTCGGAAGTGATGTGGCTTTTTCAAAATGGAAAATACGGATTTCAGATAACCTGAATTTTAAATTGGGAGGGAGACTAAATTATTCATTAGCTGCTGCTGGATTTTTCGATGCATCAAAAGTATATGCACCCGATTACCTCCATATTCTTGGTAACCAAACAATACTTGCTTCGCAGCCACTCGAAAGTTTTCAATTGGCACCCTATTATAAATACAGCAATACGGCAAAGCTTAATCTGACAGCACATGCAGAATACCATTTGAATGGCTTACTATCCAATAAAATTCCGGGGTTCAGAAAATTGAACTGGTTTTTTATAGTAGGCGGAAATGCATTACATATTGATAAAGGCGCAGATTATTACGAGGCTTTCTTTGGAATCGAAAACATATTCAAAATCCTTCGGGTAGAATTTGCCCAGGGTTATCAAAAAGGAGGCGGACTACCCAGTGGATTCCGCATCTCTTTACCCTTCTTCCTGAATGCCAGGACAGAAAACTAGTCTATCATTCATAATTTCTTATCTTTACACTGAAATTTTGGCTACCCTGCAAGTAGCTCTATGTTTAATAGAACATTGGAAACCATTGATTGAATTCAGTGGTTCGGATGTCTAAAATGAAAATCATGGCATTATTACACAACCGCGTATCAAACGAGGAGTTGAAGCAACGCCTCATGGAAGAACCCTTCCCAAGAACTACCATTAGTTTTTACCAGTATTTCCCCATTCAGAACCCTCAGGAATTCAGAGATTTTTTGTACAAAAATCTGAATGCCATCCAGGTATTTGGCCGTATCTATGTAGCCAATGAGGGCATCAATGCACAGATAAGTGTACCCACTGCGAATTTTGAGGCATTCAAAACTTTTTTGTATTCAATACCGCATTTAGAGGGACTTAGACTGAATATTGCGGTAGATGATGATGGGAAAAGTTTTTGGGTATTGAAAATAAAAGTTCGTGAGAAGATAGTGGCAGATGGTATCAATGATCCCGATTTCAGTATGGAAAATAAAGGGAAATATGTGAATGCCACTCAAATGAATGAAATGTTGAAAGACCCTGAAATTGTGGTGATTGATATGCGTAATCATTATGAATATGAGGTAGGACATTTTGTAAATGCCCTTGAAGTACCCTCAGATACTTTCAGAGAGCAATTACCCATGGCCGTGGATATGATGAAGGGTAAGGAAGATAAAAATATCATCATGTACTGCACCGGCGGAATCCGTTGCGAAAAAGCGAGTGCCTACATGTTACACAAGGGGTTTAAAAATGTGTTTCACCTGGAAGGTGGTATTATCAACTATGCCAAACAGGCAAAAGAAGCCGGAATAGACGCCAAATTCATCGGCAAAAATTTTGTATTTGA
>CAIYKV010000037.1 GCA_903926855.1 uncultured Bacteroidota bacterium
GGATGCCTGTATGGAGATAGTCAGGTATTCTGTCTATTATTCATCCCGTTCAGTTACATTTACCAAATAACATTGTATTATGCTACATTCCATGACGGGTTACGGCAGGGCAGAACAGACGCTGGCCGATAAAACATTTCTGGTAGAACTGCGATCCCTGAATGGTAAGCAATTCGACCTGAGGCTGAATATCCCTGCATTACTCAAACCCTTTGAATTTGAAGTGCGTAATTTATTAAACGAAGGACTTCAAAGAGGAAGTGTGGAATGCATTATCACCATTAAACAAAATGGCGCTTCAAAACCCGTATCTATCAATACAGATTTAGCCAAAGCGTATTTTGAACCGGTAGCAAAACTGGCTGCAGAACTGAACCTGCAAACCGGAGATATCCTGAGTACCATTCTAAAATTACCCGATGTGATTACCCCCTCTACAGAAATGCTTTCTGATGAGGAATGGAAGGGTTTTGAAAAAGTATTGAAAGAAGCAATTTTTCAACTGAATGAACACCGGATAGATGAAGGTAAATCGCTTGAAGCTGATCTTTTATTACGTATTTCTAATATTGAATCACTGCAGACAACCATTGCCGAAATGGAGCCCCAGCGCAGAATAAAAGTGAAAGAAGGATTGGTAAAATTACTGGAAGAACATGTAGGTAAGGAGAACTACGACGCTAACCGCCTGGAACAGGAACTGATCTATTATATTGAGAAAATTGATATCAGTGAAGAACAGGTTCGATTAAAAAACCATTGCGATTATTTCCGTGCAATCTTAGCGGAAAAAGAGCCAGCCAAAGGAAAAAAGTTGTCCTTTATACTGCAGGAATTCGGAAGAGAGATCAATACCACTGGCTCTAAAGCCAATGATGCTACTATTCAGAAATGTGTGATATTGATGAAAGATGAGCTTGAAAAAGCAAAGGAACAGATATTGAATGTTCTGTAATATCCCCCTTTTTCAATCATAACTCTGTTAAGCCCGGCTTTCTTTATCTTTGTACCAAATCATTTTCAGTGAGAAATTTTTTTGGAGCCCTTTGTATCATAGCCCTGCTTTCAGGATGCAGTACACTGGATATATTTGAAAAAAGCACTTTTTTCCCCGAACATGTATGGAAAACTAATAACCCATGCAGTTTTACTTTCAATATCGATGATACGGTATCGCTCTACCAGATCTATGTGGTAATTCGTCATGAGGACGCCTACCATTTCAATAATATTTGGCTGAATATTGCTACCAAAGCCCCGGGTGATACAGTTCGTAATCAGCAGGTAAATGTTCAATTAGCCAATAATAAAAAAGGCTGGTTGGGAACGGGGATGGATGATGTATTTGATCACCGCGTTCGCATTACCCGCGCACCGGTAAAACTCAAGAAAGGGGTTTACAGTTTTACCCTGCAACAAAATATGCGGGAAGACCCGTTACTGTTTGTACTGAATGCAGGTATCCGGGTAGAAAAACAGAAGCCATGAGTTTTTTTAAGCCACAACAACAGAAACAGGTAGTGGTAACCGTAGTATATTGGGTATTACTGGTATATATGATTGCGGCTTTATTATATTGGTATACGGCTCTTGAAAAACAGAACGAAGTCATTTCAAAAATCAGTATCAGCAGTTTACAAACGAAAGACCCGGTATATCATCAAAAATATCTATTTATTGAAGAGGCGAAAAAAAGAAAAACCACGCAATACCTTGCGGAAGGATTTACTTTTCTGGCGTTGATTATCCTGGGGGCTGTATTTGTGTTTCGTGCAACACGAAGACAATTACGATTATCGCAACAACAGCAAAATTTTATGATGGCGGTAACCCATGAATTAAAAACACCGATTGCCATTACACAACTGAATCTGGAAACCCTGCAGAAAAGAAAGCTGGAAGAAGAAAAGCAACAAAAACTGATATCCAACACATTGCAGGAAGCTAACAGGCTAAATACATTATGCAATAATATTCTGCTGGCTTCTCAACTGGATTCCGGGTTGTATTCCTCCCAAAAACAAGAAATCAATCTCTCAGACCTGGTAGAAGGGTGTATTGATGATTTTGCTAACCGGTATCCACAGCGGAAGATCACTGAAAAAATTTCCGAAAGTATATATATCAACGGCGAAACCTTGTTATTACAGATGCTGGTAAATAACCTGATTGAAAACGCCTTGAAATATTCTCCCAAAGATTCTGTCATTACAGTTACCTTACAGGAAGAGAACCAAAAGATACAATTGGCTGTTATAGATGAAGGACAGGGAATTAGCGACACAGAAAAAAAGAAAATCTTCGAGAAATTCTATCGAACAGGAAATGAAAATACCCGGAAAGCTAAAGGAACGGGGCTGGGACTTTATTTATGCCAGAAGATCGTTCAGGGACATCATGGATATATTGCTGTGAAAGATAATTCCCCAACAGGGACTAATTTTACGGTTACATTTCAAATAAAATGAAAGAAACTAAATCTACTATATTAATTGTTGAGGATGAAGAAAATCTTCATGAAGCTCTCCGGCTTAACCTGGAAATGGATGGATATGAAGTGAGTTCTGCTTTCGATGGAACAGAAGCATTAAGAAAAGTGAGTAATGAGTATTTTGACCTGATTATTATGGATATTATGCTGCCTGAAATTGATGGCATTAGTGTGACCGAAAGAATACGAGTGAATAATAACGAAGTACCTATCCTGATGCTGAGTGCAAGAAATAGAAGCGAGGATAAAGTACTGGGTCTGAAAAAAGGGGCAGATGATTATATCACCAAACCTTTTAATCTGGAAGAACTTTTGATCAGGATAAGCAAGTTGATTCAAAAGAATAAAAAAATACAGGTAAAAGATACCATTGGTGATATATATGATTTTGGTAATAATAAGATTGATTTTCGTGCCCAGGATGCGATTACCTGGAACGGACAAAAAGTGGAACTCAGCAAAAAAGAAGTCATGCTTCTGAAACTGCTGATAGAAAATAAGAATGATGTAGTAACCAGAGAAAAAATTTTACAGGTGGTTTGGGGGTATAATGTATATCCCACTACCCGTACCATCGACAATTTTATCCTGAGTTTCCGTAAATATTTTGAAGAGGATAGCCGCAATCCACGTTATTTTCATTCGGTAAGAGGAGTAGGTTATAAATACACAGACTGATTTCTCACAGAGGCAGGCTTCCCGAATTAATCATCGATTTTGTTAGTTGGTACGTATTGTATTTGTGTTGACTGGAAACAATAATACCCTGTATAAATACGTTTCAGGTATGCAAATAATGCTTACATGTCTTTAGATACGCTGATAGATTTTCTCGAACCGGTTAATATTGCACAAATCTCCAATGACGAGGGTTTCAAGGATACACAATTAGGCAAACACATAGCAGTGTATGAAGAATCGCTTCCGGATATAACTGATGTGGACCTGGTACTGGTGGGTTGTGGTGAAATGAGGGGAGGCGGAATGCAGTTTACCCAAACCCAATCACCTGATCAGGTGAGAGCTGAATTTTATAAATTATTTCATTGGCATACAGAGGTAAAACTGGCCGACCTGGGTAATGTAAAATGTGGTGCCAGTTTGCAGGATAGTTATGCGGCTTTGCGAACCGTTGTACGAGAACTGATTGAGCAGGGAAAGAAAGTGATTATTCTTGGTGGATCACATGATACAACGCTTGCGCAATACCATGCTTACGGTGCTTTGAATAAAATCATTGATGCGGTTTGCGTGGATTCAAGAATTGATCTCGACATGGAAAGTGTATTACCCGCTGATCAATTTTTAGTCGAAATGTTTACGGGTATGCCTAATCACCTTAAGCATTATACCCATATTGGTTTCCAGAGCTATTTTATGCACCCGGATATGTTGGAAACCATTCATAAACTGGGATTTGATTGTTACCGGGTTGGTAAAGTAAAGGAGGCCATAGAAGAAATGGAACCGGCTATCCGTAACAGTGAAATGTTCAGTTTTGATATAGCTGCTATACAAAACGCCCATGCACCGGCAAATTATATTACCCCCAATGGATTTAATGGAGAAGAAGCCTGTACGTTAATGCAATATGCCGGGATGAGCCATCATTGCAGCAGTATCGGTATCTATGGATATATCGCAGAGCAGGATGTTCATCAGCTAACAGCAAAACAGATTTCTCATATGCTATGGTATGTAATGGATGGCATTCAAAAAGGTAAGCAGGAAGCTGCTCTTGATAACAGAGCTGAATTCAATGAATTTACTATGGCTTTTGCCGAAATAGAAACCATTTTTTTACAGAGTAAACGAACAGGCAGGTGGTGGATGAAATTATACGACGGTAAATTTGTTGCCTGCAGCTACCAGGACTACTTGACCGCCTGCAAAAACGATATCCCTGAAAGATGGATGCGTGCTGCTGAAAGGATTTAAAAAAGCAGTAAGTCGCAAACTAATTACTAAAGACTTCATCAGTTAACAACTTACTGCTTCCCTACTAAGTCAATTACCAGATTCGAATACGTTGGTCTGCGGGTTTATACATGGCATCCCCTTCTTTTACATTAAATGCTTCATACCAGGCATCAATATTAGTAACCGGTGCATTCGCACGATGAATACCGGGTGAATGTGGATCCGTTCTGATGAGTTGATCAGTTGTTTCCGGTAAAGTATTGTTTCTCCATATTTGAGCCCAGCTTAAAAAGAATCTTTGTTGTGGTGTAAAGCCATCAATCTTTTTGCCTTTTTTGAATTGCTCTGTCTTACTAAAAGCCTCATACGCCATACTCAAACCACCCAGATCAGCCAGGTTTTCCCCCAGTGTTAACTCACCTTTTACATGCACTGTATCCAATACCGTTAATGCATTGTATTGCGCTACTACCTGGTTGGCTTTTGCTTTAAATTTGTCAGCATCCGGTTTTGTCCACCAATCCTTTAAATTCCCGACGGCATCAAATTGTCTTCCCTGGTCATCAAAACCATGTGTCATTTCATGCCCGATTACCGCCGCAATGCCACCATAGTTAACGGCATCATCTGCTCCAAAATCAAAGAAAGGAAACTGAAGAATTCCTGCAGGAAAAGTAATATCGTTATTGGATGGGTTATAGGAAGCGTTGATGGTAGGTGGCGTCATGCCCATTTCTTTTCTGTCAACCGGCTTACCCATCTTGTTTACATTAAAATTGTAAAACCAAATGCTGGCACTACGCACATTCGCATAAAAATCATTTTTTGACGCGCTAATACCCTCGTACTCTCTCCATTTATCAGGGTAGGCAATTTTTTTAGTAATGGCATTCAGTTTTTCGAGCGCTTTTATTTTGGTTTCCTCACTCATCCAGTCTAACCGTTTAATCCGATCCGCAAATGTGCTTTGCAGATTATCCACCAGTTTAACCATATATTCCTTCGCCTCTGGTTTAAAATATTTCTCTACATAGATCTGCCCAACCAGGTCACCCAGCATCCTGTCTATCAGACTGCTCATACGCTGCCAGCGTGGTGTTTGCACTTTTTGTCCGGTTTGTACGCTATTAAATTCAAAATCAGCATTTACAAAGGCACTGCTCAAATAGGGAGAAGCGCTTTTTATCAGGTTCCAGCGTAAATAAGATTTCCATTCGTTAATCGGAACGGATACCAGCATATCATTCACAGCTTTAATAAAAGCCGGATTACCAACCAAAAAACTGTCAGCACCATGTATTTTGCAATCAGTCAGAATACTTACCCAATTCATATTTGGGATAGTGCTACTGAATGCCTGCACTGAAAATTTATGATAGGTTGCGTTAGGATCACGCATTTGTATACGACTCATTTGGGCAGCAGCCAAAGCCGTTTCTATTTTGAGAACTGCGTTGGCACTGCCGGTAGCAGTGGCATCATCTTCTCCCACCAGACTGAACATTTTTTGTAAATGTTTTCTATAGGCATCCCGAATCGTCAGGTTTCTTTTTTCATCTTTCAGGTAATAATCCCTGTCTGGTAAACTGGTTCCGCCCTGACCCAGGGATGGGATATAGACAGTTACATTTTTCCGGTCCGGACCAACATTCAAACCAAACAATGCATTACCCATGCCATTGGTACGAAGTGTAATTACTTCCCGTAAAACATCGGCACTATTGGTAATATTATTCAGTCTGTCAAGATCTGCCTTAATAGGCTGGTAACCTTTTGCCTCAATCGCCATACTATCCATACCGCTTGCATAAAAATCACCGATGATCTGTGTTTTTCTATCACGACCCGTATTTTTTGCAGCGTCTTCCAAAAGAATTTGAAGACGCTTTGAACTTTCTTCTCTCAATTCATCAAAACTTCCCCAGCGTGTTTTGGAAGGGGGAATTGGGTTATTCTTAACCCAGGTTCCATTGGCATATTCGTAAAAATTATTCCCGGGTTTAACTCCCAGGTTCATATTGGCTTTATCAATGTATTTAACTTTAGTATCCGGGGGATGTTTATCGCCTGTATTGGCGAATACAATAGCAGAACAGGAAAGCATTCCAGTTATCAGGAATAAGGATTTGGGGTTCATAAAACAGTTTTTAGGGAGATGAATTTACTAATTCAATAGCACTTGATGCTTTACAATTTGATGAATGGAGTAAATTACACCTGATTAATTCCAGCAAATGAGAAAATTCACTCGCTTTCTACTGATAATAAGTTGTTTTTGCGCTTTATTGGCTTCCTGTAGTGTCAATAAGCAAATTGCCAGAGAAGCGAAACAGGATATTTTCAACAACCCCGATTTTGCTCCTGCCCATATTGGTATTAGTGTATATGAACCAGCTAAAGACAAGTATCTATATAATTACCAGGCAGATAAGTTTTTTGTTCCTGCCAGCAATACCAAACTTTTCACCTGCTATGCTGCGATGAAATATTTGGGGGATAGTTTGGTAGGATTAAGATATGTTGACAAAGGAAATGGCACCATTGAGGTGGAAGCAAATGGAGATGCCAGTTTTTTACATCCCGATTTTAAGAATCAACCAGTATTTGATTTCCTGAAAAAGCAAAACAAAATCTTGCTGACAGATAATAACTGGAAAGACAATTCACTGGGGGCCGGCTGGGCATGGGATGATTATAATAGTGATTACATGGCAGAAAGAAGTGTAATGCCAATCTATGGAAATATTGTTCAGTTCAGACAATCCGGTGGTTTTCATTCCCAACCCGCCAATTTTGCGAAATCATTAGAATCAGCTATCGGCGGTATGAAAGCCGGGTATAGCATCCGTAGAGAATATGGCACAGATAATTTTATAGTAAGGCCTTCAAAAACGGCCTTTGCATCTGCGGATATTCCATTTTATACAGGCAGTAACCAGATCATTCGTTTACTAAACGACACGCTACAAAATAAAGTAGAACTGGTACATTTTGCAATCGATCGTTTGCCGGATGTGGTTAAGATATATTCTCAACCAACAGATTCACTGCTTAAGATTATGATGCACAGAAGTGATAATTTTTTTGCCGAACAAACTTTACTGATGGTAAGTAACGAACGCCTAGGAATCATGAACGATATAAAAATAATTGATACACTTCTAAATACCGATTTGAAAGAACTTCCCCAAAAACCCAAATGGGTAGACGGTAGCGGATTAAGCAGGTACAATTTATTCTCACCCCAGGATTTTGTTTGGATACTTACACAAATGAAAAAAGAATTTAACTGGGAACGGATAAAAGACATCCTGCCTACCGGCGGAACAGGTACATTGGGTGGTGGCTATAAAAATTATGCCGGCCATATCTTTGCCAAAACCGGCACCCTGAGTAACCATGTTGCCCTAAGTGGTTATATCATTACGAACAAAGGAAAGGAATTGATTTTTTCCGTACTGGTCAATGCCCATCAAACCAGTGCCGCCAATATCAGAAAAGGAGTAGAAAAATTATTAAGCGCCATCATCGAAAGATATTAAAGGAAGTAAATACTTCATCATTCCTTGTTCAATATTCGATATTCACTATCTTCCAAACATCCTATCCAGGTAATCTTCTTTAAATTCCAAATAGGTCGGACTTCCCGTTGGCGTTACATTCGGACTGCCACAGGTAAACAGGTCTTCTATCAGTGCCAGCATTTCTTTTTGAGAAAGTGTTTGACCGCTTTTGATGGCCTGTTGTCTTGACATACACCGAACCAGTTTTTCGCGTTTGCTGAAACTGATATCGCTGCTGAAATGTTTAAACTGTTCGATCAGCAATTCAATCGAATCTTTTTCATTACCGGCTGTTACATCAGCGGGAATGCCCTGTATCAAAAAATGATTGTTGCCTGACATTTCTACTTCATAACCAATTGCTGCCAGATCGGGTAGCAGATCCGAAAGTAAAGCAGCATCCGCTCCTGCTAATTCAATGGTTACCGGAAACAGACTTTTTTGCGTAGGCATTTGTTTTCCATGAGCTGCAATACTGTAACGTTCATACAGAACCCGTTCATGCGCCAATTGTTGGTGCACCAGGAGAAAACCATTATTGGTTGCTGCTATGATATAGGTTTTATGTAATTGTAATAAAGGTGTGTCGGGTAGAACTTTTAGAGTCGCCTGTTGCGGGTTATGGGTTACGGGTTTATCTAAAGTTTCCGTTTTTTGAGGCGATGTAAAAAAATCTTTCCAATGTTTTAGTTCACTTTGCTGATTACTTTCTATAAAATGCGCCTGATTTTTCTGGGTAAATGTTTTGTATAATCCTGAAGCACTGGCCGCTTCTTTTTTATCATGTGTAAAAGGTTTGCTGATTGCATCCAGTCCCTGTATTTCCGGGTTCAATGTAAAATCCAATGAAGGAGCAATACTGAATTGAGCCAGGGCATGTTTAACGGCAGCCTGTACAAATGCATACATGATTTTTTCATCCTCAAACTTGATCTCCTGTTTGGTAGGATGCACATTGATATCTATCTGTGATGGGTCTAGGTCTATATATAAAACATAGCTGGGAAAACTGTCTTTGGCAATCATTCCATCAAATGCTCCATTGACCGCATGATTCAGATAAGCACTTTTAATAAAACGACTGTTCACAAAAAAATACTGGTCACCCCTTGTTTTTCTGGCTGTTTCGGGTTTTCCGACAAATCCATAAATATTGAGGTAATCTGTCTCCTCATTTACACTTACCAACTTGGCATTATAGTGTGTGCCGAGAATCTGTATAATTCTTTGTTTTAAGCTACCTGCTTCCAGATGAAATACTTCCTGTCCATTACTGGTAAGAGAAAAGAATATAGTTGGAAAAGCCATTGACACCCGGATAAACTCTTCCACTATATGCCGCATTTCTGCTGCATTGCTTTTCAGAAAATTTCTACGGGCAGGTACATTAAAAAAAAGATTTTTCATGCTGATACTCGTGCCTTCAGCGCAGGCGCAAACTTCCTGTTTAAGTACCTGACTGTTTTCTATTTCTATATAAGTACCCAGTTCATTTTCTTTTCTACGGGTTTTTAATTCTACCTGCGAAACTGCGGCAATAGAAGCCAGCGCTTCACCCCTGAACCCCATGGTTTTAATGCGAAACAAATCCTCAATATTCCGGATTTTGCTGGTAGCATGTCTTTCAAAAGCCATCCGCGCATCCGTTTCACTCATTCCTTTTCCATTATCAATTACCTGTATCAGGGCTTTACCGGCATCATTTACAACGAGGCGTATTTCGGTGGCACCCGCGTCTGCGGCATTTTCTAATAGCTCTTTCACCGCACTGGCCGGGCGTTGAATCACCTCACCGGCTGCTATCTGGTTCGCTATATTGTCTGGTAATAACTGTATAATATCCGGCACAACCATCCTGATTTGATAAAGTTTGTAAAAATAGCATTCTCCCTGCATCTCCACGGATATGTTGCGCTAAATTTGTGACTCAAAATCAGAATACAATGACACTGAGCGCGGATATTAAAAAATTAGAAAGGCATTTTGTTGGCAAAGACTTCAGGATGACCGATTGGGCCTCCCTGGAACCCTTTTTTCAGAACCTGGCCGAAAGACCCATTCATTCAAGGGCTGATCTGGAACAATGGTTACTGGATATGAGTGAACTCGAAGCCGTAGTAAGCGAAGATGCCTGCTGGCGTCAGATCAAAATGACTTGTGATACCACCGATAAATCGCTGGAAGAGGCATTTACCTATTTCTGCATGGAGATACAGCCCCGTTTACAGCCTTATGCAGATTTACTGAATAAAAAACTGGTGAATTGCCCATTTACCCAAGAGCTGGATCAGTCAAAATATTTTACCTATCTCCGCAGCGTAAAGAAAAATATTGATCTGTTCCGGGAAGCCAATATTCCCTTGCAGGCAGAACTAAGTGTGATGCAACAGCAATATGGTGCCATCGCCGGAAAAATGACCGTAGAAGTCAATGGCCAGGAATATACTTTACAACAGGCAGCAAAATTTTTGGAAAGTCACGACCGGTCTCTTCGTGAAGAAGTGTACCGTAAAATTCAGGATAGAAGATTAGAGGATAAGGAAGCCATGCATGAACTGTATTCGCAACTGATTCAGAAAAGGGATGAAGTGGCCAAAAACGCCGGGTTCTCTAATTACCGCGATTATAAATTTGTTGAACTGGGCCGTTTTGATTACACCAAAGAAGATTGTTTTCAGTTTCATGAAGCAGTGAAACTGCATGTACTTCCCCTGATAGAAAAAATCTATCAACGCAAGAAGGAGAAGCTGGGTCTGGATTCGCTTCGTCCCTGGGATACGGAGGCTGAGGCAGAAGGAACAGAACCTTTGAAACCATTTAGCGGCGGACAGGAACTCTATGAAAAATCTGTTCAATGTTTCGAGCAACTCAATCCATTTTTTGCAGACTGCCTGCGTAAAATGCATGAGCTGAAACATTTTGATTTGGAGAGCCGAAAAGGGAAAGCACCCGGTGGATATAATTGTCCTTTAACCGAAAGTGGTGCACCTTTTATTTTTATGAATGCAGCCGGACAAATGAGTGATGTAACTACAATGGTTCATGAAGGAGGACATGCCATTCACTCATTCCTCTCACATGGGTTAGAACTGAGTGCATTTAAAGAATATCCAATGGAAATTGCTGAGGTAGCCAGTATGTCAATGGAATTATTCAGCATGAATCATTGGGAAGCATTCTTTACAAATCCCGAAGATCTGAAACGAGCGAAAGAACACCAATTGGAAAGAACGATTACCATATTCCCATGGATCGCCATCATTGATAAGTTCCAGCATTGGATTTATGAATTTCCAAAACATACAACAGAAGAACGTACCGCAAAATGGATGGAAATCTTAAAAGAATTTTCTACCAATAGTATCGATTATTCCGGATTGGAAGCGTATCGCGAAATTGGCTGGCAGCGGCAACTGCATTTATTTGAAGTACCCTTTTACTATATTGAATATGGCATTGCTCAATTAGGGGCTATCGGATTATGGATGCAATACCAGCAAAATCACAAACAGGCTTTACAAAATTATATTAATGCATTAAGTCTTGGTGGCACCAAAACCCTCCCTGAATTATATGCAGCTGCAGGTTTGCAATTTGATCTCTCTCCTGCACATATAAAAACATTGATGGAGTTTACAGCAAAAGAGATGGATAAATTGAATTAAAAACAAAACATGCATAAATAAAAAACGCTACCAACCGGTAGCGTTTTTTATTTATGCTTATGATTCTTTATTATCAGCTGGAGGCGGCGTTTGCGGAGGCCTTGGTTGTTGTGGTCTCGGCCCCTGTGGTTTTTGTTGCTGCCCACCCTGACCCGATTGAGGAGGTCTTGGGCCTTGTGGTCTTTGTTGTTGACCTCCTTGCCCCTGTTGTGGTCCGCGATTTTGTTGTGGAGGTCTGGGCCCCTGCGGTCTGGCGCCCTGATCTCTTGGTCCCTGTTGTGGGCCACGATCATTTCCACGTGGAGCATTCCCTCTGTTATTGCTACGTTCCTGATCACGTCTGCGACGATCGTTTCTTTCCAGACTTTTTAAACTGATCTGTCCAACCAAATCAACAAAAGCAGGTTCAACCTCTTTTTGTTTACCGGTTATTTCTACGGGTTGTAATTCGTCTACTTTTTGTCCCTGCTGATTCAGTCGTTTAATTTCTTTTACGCGCTGAATCGTCAATGGAAAATGCTTGGTATTATTCGGGAGTGTATACCACATCAGGTTCTTGAAAATATCTTTCTTGATCAGATGGGCAGTACCCATGGTGGTATCCAATGTTTCTGCATAATCCGGAAACTGCTGCAGTGCATCCAGATAAGTATCCAACTCATAATTCAAACAACATTTCAGTCTGCCGCACTGGCCGCTTAATTTGGTTTGATTGATAGATAAATTCTGGTAACGTGCAGCTGTTGTATTCACACTTTTAAAATCATTCAGCCAGGTACTGCAGCAAAGCTCTCGCCCACAACTGCCAATCCCACCCACTTTGGCGGCTTCCTGACGAATACCTATCTGCCG
Organism: uncultured Bacteroidota bacterium; assembly: GCA_903926855.1. Lineage (GTDB taxonomy): Bacteria > Bacteroidota > Bacteroidia > Chitinophagales > Chitinophagaceae > Sediminibacterium. The sequence continues at coordinate 12,492 of CAIYKV010000037.1, forward strand.
CATTTCTACTTTTACTTTAAAATCGCCGGCATATACTTTAATCAGTTCACGAAAATCCACACGGTCATCTGCAGTATAAAAGAAAGTACCTTTTTTTCCGTCCGCCTGAATCTCTACTTCGCTCAATTTCAGTTGCACATTCAGTTGGCGCGCAATCGCACGGCTTCGGGCCAGGATCTCTTTTTCGCGACTTTTGCTGATATGAAATACCTCCAGATCACGATCGCTGCTGCGGCGGAGGATTTTCTTCATTTCGGGACTAAACTCGTCAACCCCTTTTTTCTTTAGTTGTAATCTTACCAATTCGCCAGTCAAACTCACTTCTCCTACATCAAATCCGCTTACCCCTTCCAGGGTAACATAATCGCCTTTTTCAAAATATTGTAAAGTAGTATTCCGAAAAAATTCTTTACGACTACCCTGTTTAAAGCTTACTTCAATCACTTTACAATTACTCTCAGGGTCACTAAAAGGCAGGTTCAGGAGCCAGTCATGAACATTTAATCGGTTACACCCACCGGTACTGCAACCGCCATTGCTTTGGCAGCCACCAGGTTTGCCCCCGTCTTTTGATGAACTACATGATCCACATCCCATATCTTACCAATAAAAGGTGATTAAATAATTGTTTGGGTGAAGAAAAGATGATGGGATGGGCAGCAGAACTGCTATGTGGCTTTGGTTGTGTCACTCACTTCAGCGTTCTGTTCGCTTTGTGAAATTAAGATGCTGTGGCAGAACGGGTTCCAAACACAGATCTATGCCTTCAAAATATATTGATAAGCGCTTAACAGTTCCAGTGTATAGCCGGCTAATTCATATAGCAAACCCGGCTTACACAAGCCAACCCAAAATCAATCTCACCGCCAATGCCTCCCGGATAGTCCGGTCCGCAAGGGCTTACCCCATCAAAATTAGGGTTTTGTTTTGAATGATATGGTACAGTTTAATGGTAAGTGCCTGAAACAGCATTTTGGCGTTGGCATTGCGTTCTACATAATAATATGCCTTGTCGAGCTCCTCAATAATGCCCTGTTGCTGGCTTACGGAAGCTATTTTATTCAATCTCTGGGCAAAATCCTTCTCATTATCGCCCAGCATTACCCCATCCGCCCCTAAAATTTTAATCCGGATACTTTGCTCTAATAAGTGGTTAAAATAGCGAATAAACTGTTTTTGTTTCTCCCTGCCCAGTTTGCTGACTTCTTCCACAAATTTTACCTGGGCAATGGGTCCGCCCTTTAAAGTAGCATTTAGCCATTCCCGAAGCAGACTTTGCCAGTCTTCATCAGCATGCTGCAACAATTGCAGGGCTTCATGATAATTGCCTTCGCAGATACCCGCAATTTGCCTGGCAGTATCAATATTGGCATGGGCTCTTTCTGCAAGCGCCTGCTCAATTTCTTTATCCTCAGGCATGGGTATTTTTATGAGCTGGCAACGACTTAAAATGGTCGGCAATATCATTTCCTCATTCTCTGCCACTAATATGAATAAAGTATTGGGTGGTGGCTCTTCTATCAGTTTTAATAATTTATTACCTTCTTTACCCAGGTATTCCGGCATCCATAATAGCAATACTTTGTATTCGCTTTCAAAACTTTTCAGGTTCAGCTGACGAATAATATCATTGCATTCATCAGCGGTAATATTTCCCTGTTTGTTTTCTGCACCAATAAATTGTAACCAGTCGTACACATTACCATAAGGATACAAATTGATGAATTCTCTCCATTCAGAGATATAATCATTGCTGGTAGGTTTATCACCGCTTTTTCTGGGTATCACCGGAAATGAAAAATGCAGATCAGGATGAATCAATTGTGCAGCTCTCTGGAAAGCCGGTTGTGCAGCAATCTGATCCGGGTGAATAAAAGAAGGAGCAGGTTCTAAAGCAGTCATTCCGCCAAACAAGTCTTCTACAACCGGGGCAGCCTGCGGCAAACTAACTACATACTGGGCAAAAGCCAAAGCCAGCGGCAGGGCACCACTGCCTTCTTTTCCCAGAAAAAGCAGGGCATGACTAAGACGGTTTTGTTCTACCATCTCTGCCAGGTGTTGCTTTACCGGAATTTGCCCAATCACATCTTTGAACTGCATGAAAGAAACCGATTTTGTTTTCTTTTATTCGGGCTTGCAAAGTAAACTATATAATCATGCCGTGTAAATTTTGAATTCCACATGCAATGAATTTTGTATTTAATCTGTCATATATGTATGAAGTGGAAAATCTGCTTTTTACTACTCCTGCTAATCAGTATTGGCCAAATAGGCAGGGCACAGATTTACCTGGTGGCCGGGGGCAATCAGTCGGTCATCTCTACCAGCCATTATCCTGACTATTTGAAAGTAAATTCCGGGTATGCCTGGCAGGCGGGTATATCGCTAAATTATCCCTTTGCAGGAAATGCCTTTCTGTATGCAGGAATGGAATATGAATCAAAAAAAAATGACTGGCATTATTTAAGTTGCTGTTATCTGGATACCCATGAAACGGATTATTCACAATATTTCACAGTACCTATTGGTGCAGGAATCAAAGTTTTTTCTTTTGATAAATTGAGTGTCGCTGTTTCGGGTGGAGCCTGGGTTTCTTATGCGATTAGTGGAAAAGCAGAAGGCGTTACTGAAAATGGAGATATTAACATACCCGTTCCTTATTATTATTCAAGAGAATTGCATTTTGGAAACTCATCTACAGATGATATAAAAAGATGGAACCTCGGAGTACAAACAGGGACTGAAATAAAATGGAAAAACTATTTGATCCGGTTTCGATACAAATATGGAGTTACCGATCTTGCCAATCCTGCATCTGCATCTTATGGACCTTATCCATCAGGCAGATATCGATCATTTAGTCTGGATCTTGGTTATCAAATTATCAGCATACATAAATAAAAAGAGGATGTCATCAACATCCTCTTTTTACACTTAGTATCGAAATTTTTCTATTTAAGATATTTCAAAATCTCTTCACTATCAGGAGTTACTTTACTGGGAAAATAAGCAATCATTTTTCCATTCTCATCCAATAAGAATTTATTGAAATTCCAACCAATGGATGCATCCAATACTCCGTTTTCAGATTTAGAAGTAAGCCATTTGTAAATAGGAGCGGTATCATCCCCTTTTACGCTGATTTTGCTGGCCAATGGAAATTTTACACCAAAACGGGCTTTGCAGAATTCCTGGATTTCTCCATCGCTACCGGGTTCCTGGGCACCAAAATTATTTGCCGGAAATCCAACGATAACCAGTTTGTCCTTGTATTGTTCGTATACTTTTTCCAAAGCCTCATACTGGGGTGTATAGCCGCATTTAGAAGCCGTATTCACAACCAGGATTTTCTTGCCTTTGAATTTGGAAAAATCAATGGTTCCGCCTTCAATAGACTTTACTTTAAAACTATGGATAGATGGGTCGCCGGGAGATGTAAATGCGCTAAGCATTACAATACAGGCAAGGGTTAAAAGGTATTTCATGGTGAATGATTTTAGAGCAAGTAACAACAAAACGAAGAAAAGGTTGCAATAAATTGGATGAATGGAAATTTTAGAGCGTGTAGGCTGCGGAAACAATACTTAGACTGGTTCCAGGTACTTCCAGGATAACTGATCCGCATGCTTCCAGGGTTGCCCCGGTAGTGATCACATCATCAATCAATAATATATGTTTGTTTTCCAGCAATCTTGGATCCGTAACAGAAAAAACACCTTCCATATTTTGCCAGCGACTAACCCTGTTTTGCCGGGTTTGGGATTCGGTAAAGAGGATGCGATTTACTGCATCGGTTTCGATGGGTCGCCTCCAGATTTCAGTGATTCCTTTACAAATCAGATTTGCCTGGTTATAACCCCGTTGTTGTTCTTTTTTGGGATTGAGCGGTAAGGGAATTATCATATCAACCCGTTGAAACCGTTCAGTTTTTTCCAAAGCATATCCCATCATCCTCCCTAAAAAATAACCTGCTTCTTTATTGGCTTTGTATTTTAGTTGTATTAATAGATGTTGCAATAATGATTCTTTGGTAAAATAGAAAGCGGCACCTGCTTCTATTAAAGGAAGTCTCCCATAAAATAATTTTTCAATCGGGTTGAATGCGTTTGAAATAAAATTTGTTTCAGGTAAATGATGTATGCATCGGGTACAGAGAAAATGATCTTCACGTAAAATATCCGATCCGCAACCTTCACAATTATGCGGAAAGAAAAGATGTAAAAAATCGGAAATAGAATGAGTCGATAAAAATGGCATGGCTCAATTTCCGCAAAACCTTTTTCTGCCAGAATAGGTATTTACCGCAATAACCACCTGTTTTAACACCTTGTTTTATCTGCTTATCATTGAAGTCTTACACTAATTATAATTAAAATAATTGCTGATAAACTTCATCCACCCTGCTCAGCGCCAGTACCTGGATCTTATAAGCTTTCGGATCAAAGCTTTTTTTATTGTAGCGGGATACGATGATTTTTTCAAACCCTAATTTTTCTGCTTCTGCAATGCGTTGTTCAATTCTATTCACAGCCCTGATTTCTCCATTCAATCCTACTTCACCTGCAAAACAAATATGGGCAGGTAACGGAACATCTTCGTAAGAGGAAAGTAAAGAACAGATAACCGCCAGATCAATAGAGGGATCTTCTACTTTGATACCACCGGCAATATTGATAAACACATCTTTCATACCAAATTGGAACCCGCCTCTTTTTTCCAGAACGGCCAATAACAATTGTAAGCGACGAAGATCGAAACCACTTACGGTACGTTGGGGTGTGCCGTAAACACTTTGTGTAACCAGTGCCTGTACTTCTATCAATAACGGTCGCATGCCCTCTAATGTAGCAGCAATGGCACTTCCGCTGAGTTGTTCTTCTCTTTGCGCAATCAGAATTTCAGAAGGATTGGAAACGATACGCATGCCTTCTCCTGTCATTTCATAGATGCCCAATTCAGCTGTGCTGCCAAAACGATTTTTTAAAGTTCTGAGAATCCGGTAGGCATAATGACGATCTCCTTCAAACTGTAATACGGTATCTACCATATGTTCTAAAATTTTCGGACCGGCAATACCACCATCTTTGGTAATATGACCAATCAGGAAAACAGGGGTATTGGTTTCTTTGGCAAAGCGCTGAAATGCAGCGGCACATTCTCTGATTTGCGATACGCTTCCTGCAGAGGAGTCAATCAGATCCGATTGAAGGGTTTGAATTGAATCCACAATTACCAATTGTGGCTTTAGTTTCTTGATCTCATGAAAAATTGTTTTGGTATCCGTTTCAGTCAATAAGAAAAAATTACTGTTGTTGATTTTTAATCTGTCGGCCCGCATCTTAATCTGTTGCTCACTTTCTTCTCCACTGATATACAATACCCTGAGTTCATTCATCCATAAACCGTTTTGTAGAAACAAAGTGCTTTTACCAATTCCTGGTTCGCCGGCAACTAACACAATACTTCCGGGAACAATACCACCACCTAACACCCTGTTCAATTCTGCATCTTTGGTTACAATCCTTTTTTCTTTGGCTGCGATGATCTCGCTTAGTGCAATGATTTTGGTATTTCTTTTTTCAGTAGCGTAATTATCCCAGTTCTCTTCTTTGGCATTTCCTTTATCCAATACTTCTTCTGTAAATGTGTTCCATTCTGAACATGCCGGACATTTGCCGATCCATTTAGCACTTTCATATCCGCAATTGCTACAGAAAAAAGCAGTTTTTATTTTACTCATGACCTAAAGGTAAAGGGGAAGGAAATCTGTCTTCAAAAAATCAACAGTAAAAGAATAAAAATCAGTAGCCAGCATTGTAGGGATATACTAAACAGGCTGGAAAAGCGTTAATGAAAACTCAAAGGGTATATTTTTCTTCACTTATAAGAACGTAAAAGGGTCAACATTACTGCTGACCCTGTTTACTTACTAACCCATTAAATTCTTCCACTAAATTACAATAATGGGGCAGA
>CAIYKV010000038.1 GCA_903926855.1 uncultured Bacteroidota bacterium
ATTATATCCGAAGCTTTCGTTGCTGGCTGCTTTCATTGCTGCATTGATTTCTTCGGCGGTTACTTTCTTATTCAAAATGCTGGTTAATTCAGTTAAGGAACCGGTGATCACCGGAACACGTTGTGCTCCTCCGTCTAATTTACCTTTTAATTCTGGTAATACCAGGCCGATTGCTTTAGCCGCTCCCGTACTGTTAGGAACAATATTAGCCGCTGCGGCCCTTGCCCTGCGCAGATCTCCTTTTGGATGCGGTGCATCCAGGGTATTCTGATCATTGGTATAAGCGTGAATAGTAGTCATAATACCGGTTTGAATACCAAATTGGTCGTTCAGTACTTTTGCCATTGGAGCCAGGCAGTTGGTGGTACAGGAAGCGCAGGAAATAATGGTTTCACTTCCATCGAGGATGGCATGGTTTACATTAAATACCACGGTTTTCATGTCACCGGTAGCCGGTGCAGAAATAACCACTCTTTTAGCACCCGCGGTAAGGTGGGCGGCAGCTTTTTCCTTATCGGTAAAGAAACCGGTTGATTCGATCACAACATCCACCCCGTGTGTTCCCCATGGAATTTGTGCAGGGTCTTTCTGTGCATATATTTTAACTGTTTCACCATTCACTATGATGGCATCATCGGTAGCGGTTACAGTAGCGCCTTCAAAGCGGCCCTGTGCGCTGTCGTATTTTAATAAGTGTGCCAGTACTTTAGGACTGGTAAGGTCATTGATCGCTACTACTTCAATGCCATCCATATTGTAAATCTGCCGAAACACCAAGCGTCCAATACGCCCGAAACCGTTGATGGCAACTTTAACTGTACTCATGAATTATGTATTTAAATGATTAAAAGATCAAAAAGGAGTGGCAAAATTACGATGATTGGGAGGAATTTTAGTGATTTTTTTAGCTGCGGGGATGGTGAATGGTGAATAGTCAATAGTGAATGGGGTTTCATTGACTATCCACGAGTAGCTATTCACGCTTTTGGTAGATTAAAATGCTGTAAAATGATCAAATCGCAAAAATGTTTTGGCAGAAAAGGGCCATGAGCCTATTTTTGCGTCCCGATTAACAAAATGGCCGGTTCGTCTATCGGTTAGGACAGCCCCCTTTCACGGGGCAAAGACGGGTTCGATTCCCGTACCGGCTACTAAATGGGATTTTTCATTTTTTTGATGATTAATCCCATTTTTATTTCCCCCACATTCCATTGAAATTGATTTAGTTAGAAGGACGAAAGAATTGATTTCAGGGGTTAGATAATTGTGTTTTTCCTTATCATATAAAATACCACTCGGAAACAAGGTCTTTTGTAAGTTCTGTTTTTCGGTGTATCCTGGAAAATCCGGTGATGTTGACCAGGCAAATCCGGTGCAAAATGACCACCCTAAGTTAACATCCAATATCTTCTTTAAAGAGGTTGTTCATTCTTGTTAAAAATAGTTATTTATTCGTTGTTAGTTTCTGTTTTTTTACTCCATTTCCGTCTGAGTGATTCTCCTTTCAGTTCTATGCGCTGTGCATTATTGAGTATTCTGTCAAGGATGGCATCAGCAACAGTTGTTTCTCCGATTACTTCATACCACTGTTTAACGGGTAGCTGGGAAGTGATTATGGTTGAGCGTTTGCCATGTCGGTCTTCAATGATTTCAAGTAAGGATGCTCTGCTGTTTTGATCAATGGGTTGTATACCAAAGTCATCCAGTATAAGCAGATCCTGCCTTTCTATTTTAGCAAGATCCCGGATAGCTGACCCATCTGCTTTTGCCATTTTGAGCTGTGTAAATAATCGGGATGCATTAGCATATAATACTTTGAATCCTTGCTGACAGGCTTGCTGTCCAAGTGCAGATGCTAAAAAGCTTTTACCCGTTCCGGTTGGCCCCGTAATCAGTATGTTTTCACTTTGTGTGATGTATTTACCATCAGCAAGCCGATGTATTTGGTTTTTATCCAACCCCCTTCCACCATCATAGTCTATCTGTTCAATAGTTGATTTATAACGGAAGCGGGCATTTTTAGTGGTTCTTTCAATGGCTCGATTATGACGTTCATCCCATTCGCTGTCTATTAGCAGGGCTGTCATCTCATCGGCAGTTATTTGTTCGTTTTTAGCTGTTTCCAAGCTGGTTTTAAATGCCCGATGCATTCCCAGCAAGCGCATCTGTTTCATTCTGTCAAGGGTGTTTGTGTTCATGTGGTTGATTTATAGGTGAGTAATTAAAAGAATAAATATTATTGATAATAATCGCTGCCTCTTATATTTTGATGCTGTGGCATCAGCTGTGCATCCTGTTGTTCTTCCTCTGTTAGTACGTCCAGTTTCTTCTCAAGTATCTGTACAATGATTGGGTAATTATATACACCATAGCTGTTTGCTCTACGGCAAGCCAGTATCAGCCTTTGATTACCCACCTTACGAGATAGGCTTAGTATACCTGTACAGGATTTATAAGCTTGCTCCGGATGTTGCTTATTCTCTATAACCAACAGTATGTATGCTGCTACTTCTTCATCAATAGCTTTTGCCTGTTCAATAAATTTTTCGGGTGTCCACTCACTTAAATACCGGTGAGATGAAGCAAGGTGTTCATCATTAGTTGTATAATGATATTTACGGCCCTGACGCTGGTGAGTTGCTATCTGATCATATTTATAATATACCTCTACCTGCGTTGCCGTAAACTGGACTTTTACTTTCTTGCCAATAAAGCGGTATGGAACACTGTAATAATGTTTATCCACGGCCAAACAAACATGGCCGTTCTTCATTACAGTTACAATATGTTGTTGTTTAAACTCATACCGGTATACAGGCAACGGAAGCAGTGTATCTTTCTCTACTTCTTCAAACTGTTGGCGTCGACTGTAATTACGGCCTTTGAAGGGTGCGTTGTTAAGCAGTTCTAATGCCTCTCTGATAGCTTCATTAAGCGATGCCAGGGTAAAATAGGTGTGTGTACTTAGTTGTGTATATATACGACTGTAAACAATTTTGACCATCCCTTCTACCAGTGATTTATCTCTTGGGCGATAAACCCTTGCAGGAAGGACAACGGTGCCGTAATGCTCAGCAAAGTCGGCAAAAGCCTCATTAATGGTCGGCTCATATTTACTGCTTTTAGTAACTGCCGATTTAAGATTATCCGGTACAATGGCTGCTGGTACACCACCAAAATATTGCATAGCATTTTCACAAGCACCGATAAAATCCTGCCTGCGTTGCGTAGCTACTGCTTCTACATAAGTAAGCTGGCTACATCCAAGAATAGCAATAAACACTTCAACGGACTGTACCTCACCGGTTTCTTTATCTGTAATACTTAACTTCTCTCCGGCAAAGTCTATATACATTTTGTCGCCAGCTTTATGCTCCATATGCATAACAGCTTTAGCCCTGCCTATAAAAAGAGTGAAGTAAGTATGGAACTGAGTATGTCCATATCCATCCGGGCATTTTTGACGATAGTTCTTCCAGAGAATATCTATGGTAACTCCCTTTTGTTTAAAACGCTTCTCCAGATCGGGAAGCATCCGATGCAGTTCTTCGTAACGCTCCCCTTTATCAGGCGGCTCTGCTGAACCAAATATTACCTCTAACTCACCATCTGGCAGTCTATCGAGGGAGTCGAAAGTCATCTTTTCTGCCAGGAACTTACGAATGTATTTTTTGACAGTGTTGCGGGAAGCTCCTGTCTGATCGCTAATTTGAACTTTACTCTTACCTTGAGTAAAAGATCGAAGAATCTGCCTTATTTTGCTCATAAGAATCGTTTTATTAGCCATGCAAGAGTGGGTTTAGTTCCCAACATCAAACATTTATGGCCATTAAAACAACCTCTTTTAAAAGCAGATTAAAGGGTGGTCAATTTGAACCGGATTTAGGTGGTCAGTTTGCTCCGGATCGGGGTGGTCAACTTAGACCGGATTGGGGTGGTCACATTGAGCGGATTTTCCAATAGAAAAAGAGGATTTAGATAAATTAGAACGAATTTATTTTGGAATGAACTCAATTCTGCGGCAATGGTATTACTCGGTCAAAATCAAAAAAAATTTACAAGAGAATAACAGGAATATTGGAGAAGGAAGGAGGGGGTGCCATAGATTTTGGGAGAACACAGATCGAATAATAATCTGAGTTGACAGTACATTTTTCTTTTATGCAAAGGCATTTGAAAGAGGACTATGAGAAGAACACAATAGTGCACTAATCTTAAGCATCAATTATAAAAATATACAATCCTATATGGAAACCTCATCTAATATTCAGCTGGCTGTGCCATTCTTTCGGGTATTGAATATGGAAGCCTCGCTCCAATTTTATGTTGATAAACTTGGGTTTACTGTCACCAATAAATGGATGCCGGATGATAAAATTGAATGGTGCTGGTTGCAACGTGACGGGGTTTCAATTATGTTGCAGGAACTACGCAACAAAGAACAATTTGAGGAAACTGAAAAAGGGAAAGGTGTTTCGATCTGTTTTCAGTGTAAAGATGCATTAAGCTTATATCATGAATTTCTCGCAAACAATATTGAGATTACAGAACCTTTTGTTGGCAATCATATGTGGGTAGTTTGTTTTACGGACCCTGATGGATATTGCCTAGATTTTGAAAGTCCAACCGGCGTGCCGGAGGGAACAAAGTATTCGGATTGGGTAAAGACAAATGAGTCAATGTAAGGTTGACTTACTTTACATCCACTCAGTGCCATCAACCTAAGGCGAACCCGCTTTTAGTGTTTTAAAAACCAGACTTTGCTGAGAATACAATTTTCAACCTGACAATTTGATTGGAATAAAGTTTTCGTATTTTTAAATGTAAGCTGCTATTTATTAGAAACCCCTACCTATGACAGAAGAATTGATTACCAGCATTCAATCTTTGATTGATCTTAATACCAGGGAGAAAGATTGTATACAACTACTGTTTAAAAAAAAATCCATTAAAAAAGGTGATTTCTTTTTAGCAGAGGGGCAGATTTGTAAGCATGTGGGTTTTATTGTAAAAGGACTCATACGATATTATATCAATCACGATGGGGAAGACAAAACCTACGATTTTGCACAAGAAAACGATTTTGTTTGCAACAATGAAAGTTTTATACCACAAATACCGTCCACAAAAATCATCCAGGCATTAGAGGATTGCGATATTTTACAAATCTCTTATGCCGATTTACAGGTATTCTATTCTTCTATCAGGCAAGGGGAAAGATTTGGGAGACTGGTTATTGAAAAGGTTTTTATAAAGACATTACAAGATCTTAGTTCATTTTATACCGATACACCTGAATATCGGTATGCACAATTCATAAAAAGACACCCTGACCTACAGCAAAGAATTTCGCAATACCATATTGCATCGTATGTGGGCGTGAAACCTCAATCACTTAGCCGTATTCGCAAAAGAATTTCCAAGCTGAACTGATTTATTAACCCAGGTGCATAATTTTTGGGATGGGGCTTTGGAGCTTTGTGTCATAATATTAAAACATACTATTATGACAAAGAAAATTTCTATTGCAATCGCTTTCCTGACAGGTTTGGGAATGATTTTTATCGGGGTAAGATTTTTAGTAGCCCCCGAAACCGCAGAAGCGGGTTACGGCATACACTTTAACGAACAGGGTGATTACTCATTTCATTACATCAAAGGTATCCGTGATGTGTTTACAGGTTTACTGATGTGTAGTCTGGTATTGAGCAGGCAGATAAAAGCGTTGGGTTTAACCCTATTCATTGGTACAATTATTCCTATTGCAGATATGCTGATTGTGTTGAGTAAAGACTATACCGGAATATCACAAGCCATTCCGCATATTTCTGCTATTATCATTTGTTTTTTCTGTGGATTAATTTTATTGGTATATACCGAAAAGCAAAAAGTAAATAATATGGGCTTTGCCAAAATCATTCAATCGGCGGATGCATTACAGGATAGCATTATCGAGTATTGTATTTCTCCCAACGAAAAAACACCCTGGCATTACCATACCCTTTTTTCAGAGAGTTTTGAAATACTAAAAGGCAGTTTAGAAGTTGGGCAAAACCGTAAAGTGTATCAATTGCAAAAAGGCGACAGGGTAACCATACAACCCAGTGAGCAACACTATTTTCACAATATTTCAAATGATGAATGCTTAATCAGGGTAGCCATCAACCCGGGTAATCAGAACTTTGAAAATGCACTTGTCATTTTAAAAGGGCTTGCCAAAGATGGATTAGCCACTGCATCGGGAGTGCCTAAAAAATTATCTGATCTTGCCTTGTTTATTTATTTGAACAATTCCAGAATGATTGGAGTGCAAAAAATGGCGGAACCTTTTTTCACCTATCTGGCAAAAAGGGCTATTAGAAATGGGCGTTTGAAAGAATTAGAAGGTAAATATTGTGGGGGGATAAAAGAGTAAGGGTTTGCCACAGATGTAAGGAGAACACAGATGGGTTTACTATCAGCCGAAACCCCGCACCAGGGCTGAAGTGTGCGACGCAACCCATGCCCAATAGCCCGAAAACAGCCGGTTTTCAAAGAAGAGTATATTTTATCAACAAAAATATTATTGTAAATCAACGAGTTACAAAGGTGCATGTAAAAATACTTTCCAAAATTGTTGGAAAATTGAGTGTGGGAGGGCTACCTTCGCCGTCCATTTTAAAACCACGGGATAGCGTGGTCTCATTTAAACAATCATATTATGAGTAAACTTCATTTCACCACAAAGCATGCGAACGCGGCTACCGTACAGCACAACTGGTATGTAGTTGACGGTACTAATCAAACCGTAGGACGTGTTGCATCGAAAATTGCTTCTGTTCTCAGAGGGAAGAACAAAGCCTATTATACCCCACACGTTGACTGTGGCGATTATGTAATTGTTTTAAACGCGGAAAAAGTTGTTTTTAGTGGCAACAAATTCCATGATAAACAATACATTAATTACTCTGGTTACCCAGGCGGTAAAAAAGAAGAAGCGGCAGAAGATCTGATCAAACGTCGCCCTGAAGTGATTATGGAAAGAGCCATTAAAGGCATGCTTCCTAAAAACAGACTGGGTCGTAAAATGATCAAGAAATTATTTGTGTATGCCGGTTCTGCGCATCCACATAGTGCACAACAACCTAAAGAATTAAAATTCTAACCCTTCAGGGATAAAGAAATAAACATTTTTAATGCTAAAGGCAGTAAGCGCTGTTAGCTAAAAGAAACCTACAAATGGAAAAACAAAAAAACGCAGTTGGTCGTCGTAAAGAAGCCGTTACCCGTGTATTTGTAAGCAAGGGAGATGGTAAGATCACTGTTAACGACAAAGATTACAAAGCCTATTTCCCATTGGTCTATTTACAGAACCAGGTGGAATCTCCATTGAAAACCGCCGATATGGTTGGTAAACTGGATATTGTTATCAATGCACAAGGTGGTGGTTTAAAAGGTCAGGCCGAAGCAGCTAAACTGGGTATTGCCCGTGCTTTGCTGGAAGTAAATCCTGAGTTCCGTCCGATATTGAAAGCAGCCGGACAACTGAAACGCGATCCACGTGGTGTTGAACGTAAGAAATTCGGTCACAAGAAAGCACGTAGAAGCTTCCAGTTCAGTAAACGTTAATATTTGGTTTGGAGTTTGTTGTTTGGTGTTGGGTATGATCTCAACAGGTACCATCAGCAGGCCGCAGACTATCAACCACAAACAAATCCTAAATAATTAAAAATGGAAAATAGCACTTCATTACAACAACAACTCCTGGAGGCTGGTGTACATTTTGGTCACCTGAAAAAGAAGTGGAATCCAAAGATGTTGCCTTACATCTTTGCTGAGAAAAAAGGTATCCACATTATCGATCTGAACAAAACGGTTGATCACCTGCAGGAATCTGCAGCGGCTATCAAACAGATTGCTAAGAGCGGTAAAAAGATCATGTTTGTGGCTACTAAAAAGCAAGCCAAAGAAATCGTTAGCGAATGCGCTAAACGTGTAAACATGCCTTATGCTACAGAACGTTGGTTGGGTGGTATGTTAACCAATTTCAATACGGTTCGTAAGAGTGTGAAGAAAATGCAGAGCATTGAAAAAATGCTGGCTGATGGCAGTGCAGAAAGCCTGACTAAAAAAGAACGTCTGACCTTAAGTCGCGATAAAGAAAAAATGGAAAAAGTATTGGGCGGTATTGCCCAGCTGGGTCGTTTACCAGCCGCTTTGTTCCTGGTGGATATTGGCCATGAGCATATTGCTTTATCTGAAGCAAAACGTTTGGGCATCACTACTTTTGGTATGGTAGATACAAATAGCGATCCTAATAAAGTGGATTTTGCGATTCCTGCCAATGATGATGCAACGAAATCGATTGCCATTATTACCAACTACATCATTGCTGCTATCGCTGAAGGTTTAACCGAGCGTCAGGCTTCTAAAGATGAAGAAGAATCTGATGATTCTCATAATGAGAATGAAACCAAAGCCCGTCGCCTGGAAGCTGAAGCACAAGCTGAAGCTGCAAGAGGTGGCAGATCACGCAGTGGAAACACAGCAGGTGGTCCGGGAGCAGGTGGTCCTCCTAAACGTCGTGTTCCAGGAAATCGTCGCCCTGCAGGTGGTGGTGGGACCACCGGTGGAGGAAGATAGTACGGCAATTAACAATTCATAATTCATAATTAATAATTGGGGGCAACCCTAATATTAATTGATTAGCTATAATTGTTAATTACTAATTATTAATTATTAATTGAAACAACATGTCTACGGGAACAACAGCAACGATTACAGCTGCTGATATCAATAAATTGCGTCAGGCAACTGGTGCAGGGATGATGGATTGCAGAAAAGCATTAACAGAAACCAATGGTGATTTTGAAGCGGCTATTGATTGGTTACGCAAACAGGGTCAGAAAGTAGCGGCTAAACGCAGTGATCGTGAAGCGAAAGAAGGGGTGGTATTAGCAAAAACATCGGCTGATCATACAACCGGTTTTGTGGTTTGTATCAGTTGCGAAACAGATTTCGTTTCTAAGAATGCAGACTTTGTTGCTTTTGCTCAGAGTATTGCTGATGCAGCGGTAGCTAATAATGTGAAGAGTGCTGAAGAATTAAATGAAGTAGTGATCAACGGAGCGAAAGTGGCTGACCTGATCAATGATAAACTGGCTTCTATCGGTGAAAAAATCGGCGTATCTAAATTTGAAAGAGTAGATGCACCTTTTGTGGCTTCTTATATTCATGGAAGCAATAGAATGGGGGTTCTGGTAGGACTTACCGCTGCTGCTCCTGAAGCAGGGAAAGATGTAGCTATGCAGATTGCGGCTATGAATCCTTTGGCAGTAGATGCCGCCAGCATACCTGCTGAAACCATTGAAAGAGAAAGAGCGATTGTGGTAGAAACCATGAAAGCAGATCCTAAAATGGCCGGTAAACCCGAAGAAATGATCGCTAAGATCGCTGAAGGTAAACTGAATGCTTTCTTTAAGGAACAGACCCTGCTGGCCCAGGCTTTTGTAAAAGATGGCGGCATGAGTGTGGGCGATTACCTGAAAAGTGTAGGTGCCGACCTGAAAGTGACTGAATTTAAGAGAGTAGCACTGGGATAATATACCCCCAAACACTATATTTTAGAAGGGAACACATTTGTGTTCCCTTTTTTTGGCTTGATTATCAATTGTCTTGGCATTTGGTTAAAAAATCAGGTTATTTGCAGTAAATCTTCCATCCACATGCTTCCTAAGTTCAAACGCATCCTGCTCAAATTATCCGGTGAAGCTCTATTAGGTGATCAAAGAAATGGTGATCCCTTTAACCCAAAGATTATTGAGCAATATGCACACGATATTAAACTGGTAACCGACCTGGGTGTACAGGTGGCCATCGTAATTGGAGGAGGTAATATTTACCGCGGTATGAATGAAGCGGATAGTGGTATTGAAAGAGCCCATGGTGATTATATGGGTATGCTGGCCACAGTAATCAATGCCATGGCTATGCAGGCCATGCTGGAAAAGATTGGCGTGTATACCCGTTTACAGTCTGCCATTAATATGGAACAGGTAGCCGAGCCCTATATACGCAGAAAAGCCCTTCGACACCTGGAAAAGGGCAGGGTAGTGATATTTGGCGCAGGTACCGGTAACCCTTATTTTACTACAGATACAGCCGGCTCTTTACGTGCCATTGAAATGAAAGCCGATGTAATTTTGAAAGGAACCCGCGTGGATGGGGTATATACCGCTGACCCCGAGAAAGATCCTACAGCTACTAAATATGATAAGATCAGCTTTGAAGAATGCATTAGCCGGAATCTGAAAGTGATGGATATGACCGCTTTTACGCTTTGTATGGAGAATAAATTACCGATAATTGTATTCGACATGAACAAGCCGGGAAACCTGATGAAAGTGGTAGAAGGCATGAATGTAGGGACACTGGTAAGCTAATCATCCGCTCGTGTAAAAATTTATATCAAAACTATGGATCTTGGTAATTTACGCTTCATGAAGAAATTCTTTGTTTTTGTCTTTACCCTGCTTTGCCTTTCAGGTTTTTCGCAGCAGAGGCTTACCCTGACTGATGCCATCAATATTGCACTGAAAAACAGTTACGATATTCAGATTGCCCAGGGTAACCTGGATGTTACGGTGATCAATAATTATATAGGAATGGCGGGTGCCCTACCCAGTGTGAATGGATCGGTAAGTGATAATGAACAGATCACCAGCATTAACCAAAAATATGCGGATGCCACCAAAAATACCCAAAGAGATAATGTAGGCTCTAATAACCTGGCTTTTGGGGTTACCGGCAGTATTTTACTGTATAATGGCAAGCGGGTTTCTGCTACCATGAAAAGACTGGAAGAATTAAAAAACCAGAACCAGGAATTATTATACGCGCAGATACAGAATACCATGGCGGGCGTAATGGCTAAATACTATGACGTGGTTCGCCAGCAGAGTTACCTGAAAACCATACTTCAGTCGATAGATGTTTCAAAGAAAAAGCTGGATATTTTAGTAGTTCGCAGACAGGTAGGTGTATCCAATGATGCAGATGTTTTTCAGGCTCAACTTGACCTGAATGCATTGGTACAATCACAGCAAAGTCAGCAGCTTGTGATTGACCAGACAAAAACTGATCTGGTCAACCTGATCTTCATGAAACCAGGCTCTCAGATTTCTATCAGCGATACCATCATTGTAGATAAAACCGTGAATATTGATAGTGTTCACCATTATGTGATCCTTAATCCAAATATTATTGCGGCCAACCAGCAAATTCATATTAATGAGTTAATTGAAAAAGAAACCGCTGCGCAACGGTATCCTACTTTAAAAGCCACCACCGGTTATAATTTCACCAACGCCAGCAGTGCTGCGGGTTTTACACTTTTGAATCAGAGTTATGGACCTTTTGTGGGATTAAACCTCGCCATACCCATATATAATGGGAGTATTTTCAAAAGACAACAACAAATGGCCGTGGTGAATACGCGTATATCCAGAATGCAACGCGATGAATTGTCTGTTGGATATGAGTCAGGCATGTTTCGTACTTACCAGGCGTATACCAGCAGCCTGAGCCAATTAAAAACAGAACAGGAAAACTATAATCTCTCCATCAAATTACTGGATCTGGTATTAAAGCGATTTCAGGTAGGTCAGGCCACTATCATTGATGTAAAGCAGGCCCAGCAGAGTTTTGAAGATGAAGGCTACCGTTTGGTCAACCTGAATTATGCTGCGAAAGCTGCGGAGATTGAATTGAAAAGACTAGCTGCTAAACTCTAACATTTACACATCCCTCTTTCTTTTTTACAAAAATAGTTGGCAGATACTGACCTATTTTTGCATTAGCTTTTGTAGAATTAAAGCTTATCTGCCATGAATTTACCCGGTATACAATCTAAACTACCAGATGTAGGTACTACTATTTTTACGGTAATGAGCCAGATGGCATTAGAGTATAATGCCGTGAATCTGGGACAGGGTTTTCCTGATTTTGCCATGAGTGAAGAGTTGATTTCATTGGTGGCGAAAGCCATGCAGGATGGGCATAATCAATATGTACACATGAATGGCCTGCCCTTGCTGAGAAATAGACTGACAGAAAAAGCGCATAGATTATATAACACAGAGCTTGATCCGGAAACCCAGATAACAGTTACACCGGGCGGGACGTATGCTATTTATACGGCATTGACAACCGTATTAAATCCGGGGGATGAAGTGATTGTATTTGAACCTGCGTATGATAGTTATATTCCCAATATTGAAATCAATGGCGCAAAACCTGTTTTGATTTCATTGCGTTTTCCGGATTATTCTATTCCCTGGGATGAAGTGAGAAAAAAGATCAATCCCCGCACCCGCATGATCATGATTAATTCTCCGCATAACCCAACAGGTGCGGTGTTAACGGAGCATGATATTACAGAGCTGCGCAGTATTGTAGAAGGCACAAATATTCTTATACTCAGTGATGAAGTGTATGAACATCTTATTTATGATGGGATGCCACATCTGAGCATATTAAGATATCCGGATCTGTTGAAACGAAGTTTTGTTTGTTTTTCATTCGGGAAAACCTATCACTGTACCGGATGGAAACTGGGGTATTGTATCTCCTCACCGGAACTAATGAAAGAATTCAGAAAAGTACACCAGTTCAATTGCTTTAGTTGCGATTCGCCCAAACAGGTGGCCATTGCAGAATATATTTTACGGGAAGATGAATACCTGAACCTGGGCCCTTTTTTGCAACAGAAAAGAGATTTTTTCAGAGAGCTGATGCAGTCTACCCCATTTGAATGCATACCCTCACACGGCAGTTATTTCGAATGTTACAGCTATGGACATTTCTTCAATGAAACGGATAAAGAACTGGCTGTTCGGTTAACCCGGGAATATGGGATTGCTACGATACCCGTATCCGCTTTTTATAAACATGGAGAAGATAATAAGGTGCTCCGTTTTTGTTTTGCCAAAAAAGAAGACACACTGACTAAAGCAATTCAGAAACTATCCGGTTTACAATAAATCAATTCTCTTTATCATCTGTGCCAATCCATGCATCTGTGGCTAAAAAAATAAAGAATCAGTCTTTTGATTTGTAGTGAAGTCTCCCTAAAATTTAAAATCAATTTTTTTGCCACTGATGCACAGGTTTACGCAGATTAGTACAAAGCAAAAAGAGTATTCATCACAGGTATTTATACGAAAACACCCCGGGTAACTCCCGGGGCGTTTTCGTATAAATCAATAAAAGTAAATCGGTTAGAACCAACTGCCTATGAAGGCATCATTTACTTTATCGTTGTTTTGTAAACGTTTGGCACGTCTCTTTGTTACGAATCTGTGTTTGATCATGGTGGCGATCATCAGGAACATGAAAACGAATGTGAATGGTGGAATACCTGCCATGCTGATCCATTTGCCTCCAAACATTCTGCGCATTGGTCTGCGTAGACGTTCGGCGATCAGGTACATACTAGGTACCAGTATCAGTGTCATGAAGAAAGCGAATGCCAATCCGAAAATGATGGTCCAGCTTAATGGTTTCCAGAAAGCAACATTATCGCCTCCGAAATAGATATGTGGATTTAGTTCAGAGAACAGGCTGATAAAATTGATATTGAAACCAATCGCAATCGGGATAAACGCCAGTATCGCTGCCAATGCAGTAAGCAATACCGGAATGATACGTGTTTTACCGGCTTCAATAGCTGCATCTCTTGTCTTCATACCCCTTGATCGTAATTCATCTGTGAATTCAATTACCAGGATACCATTCTTCACCACAATACCTGCCAATCCTACAATACCCAAACCAGTCATCAATCCCGAAACTTCCATTCCGGTAATTGAGAAACCAAGCAATACACCGATCACACTAAATATGATCTCGGTTAAAATGATCACTGATTTACTTACCGAATTGAATTGTAATACAAGGATGAATAAGATCAGCATCAATGCAATCAATAAAGCTTTACCCAGGAAGGCAACGGTTTCTGCCTGTTGTTCTCCTTCGCCAGTTTGCTTGATGGTAACACCATCAGGTAATTTTTTAAAGTCGCCAATATATTTTGCCAATACCTGGTTAACGCCGGTTGCATTATACCCTTGAGTGGTTAATACATTGGAACGTAAAGTGATCAAACGTTTCTGATTTTTACGTTTTACGCTACCTAATGTACTGGTAGGCTCTACTTTTACCAAAGAGCTGATAGGTACATTCTTAATAGCCCCGCCGGAAGCCATATCACGGAATGAGATATTCATATTCAACAGATCAACCAGGCTTTTTCTTTGTAGCTCATTGATACGAAGCTGAATTTTATATTCATCTTTTCCTTCTTTGATCTTAGAGATCTCTTTTCCAAATAAGGCAGTACGTATCTGCTGGCCTATTTGTCCGGATGACACACCTTGTATCAAAGCTCTTTCTCTGTCGACCGTTAACGTAATTTCAGGGTTTTTCAGATCGATATCCATTTTCAACTCTTCCACTCCCGGAACCTGAATTGAATCCAGGTAATTTTTTAAAGCAGTAGCACCCTTAATCATGGCATCAAAATCTTCACTGGCTACTTCAATATTAATTGGAGGATCGGTTGGTGGTCCGCCGCTTTCCTGGTCAACACTAATCTCTGATCCGGGTATGCCTTTCATTTCTGCACGTATCTTATCCAGAAAAGGTTTGGTGGAAACACCGTTTCTTTTTTCAAATTCAACAAAAGAAACCTGTACCCTTCCCAATTCACTTCTGGTGCTTCTGTCTCCCAGTGTTGGGTCGCCGGCACCGATGGCCACATTGCTGATCACACTTTCAACGATCGGATTGGTTTTTCCGTTTTGGATTCCCAATACTTTGTTTACACGGCCTTCCAAAACTTTGGTGATAGAATCGGTATAATCTACATCCGTTCCAACAGGTAATTTGAGGTAAACATAGATCTGGTTAGGATCGGCTTTCGGGAAAAACACAACACCTACTCTTCCGGATTTAACGGATGAGATAAAGAGCATAAAGGAAATGATCAGCAGGCTGATGATACCTAATAAAAGTTTTACCGGTCTCCATCCATGTAATGCCCAACGTAATAAACTTTCATAATGCCCCATGATCCAGGGTAAAGCCCTGTTCTGGAAAGCATGAATGGCATCATCCAAAATAAAACGGTTCAGCAATACCAGCAGCATAAAGAAGATGAGCAGGTTACCCCAGAATGGTGCACCGGCCAGATCCAGCAAAATGCCTAAAGCGATAGCAACCCAAAAGCCTGGCTTTTTGAAGATTGCCGATTTATGTTCTTTTTCTTCATCTTCCGGGTGGTTCATGAAATCAACGGCAAAAACAGGGTTCATGATAAAAGCCACTACCAGTGATGCAGCCAAAGTAAATATGAGCATGGTTGGCAGGTACACCATGAATTTACCAATGATACCCGGCCAGAATAATAAAGGAAAGAAAGGAGCCAGGGTAGTTAAGGTACCTGCCAGCACGGGAATAAATACTTCACCCGCCGCCATTTTTGCGGAAGTAGTTACCGGTATTTTTCCTTTACCCTGAATAAAGATCCGATGCGTATTTTCTATCACCACAATGGCATCATCCACAATAATACCCAGACCGAATAAAAGGGCAAACAGTACAATAAAATTGAGCGTTACATGCGTTCCAACAATCAGGTCGGCACCCGGTAAGAATACAAAGGCAACAAACATACTGAGGGGCACAGATAAGGCCACAAAAAATGCATTGACCACACCCATAAAGAACATCAGCACAATCAATACCAGGATAAAGCCAATTACGATTGAATTGACCAGGTCATTAAACGAGGTACGGGTTTTAATACTCTGATCGCCGGTAATTACGGCTTTCAGATCTTTGGGATATAATACGCCTTTTGAATCGTCAACAATTTTCTTTACACCATCACTGGTTTCAATCAGGTTCTCTCCACTACGTTTGATGATATTGAGTGTCACCACATTTTTACCGTCCAAACGCGCATAGCTTTCTTTTTCTTTGGTGGTATCTTTTACATCAGCGATATCTTTTAAATAAACAGGGGTACCTGTCTGGTTACGAACAATGATCTGTGCAATATCTTTTGCGGTTTTCAACTGACCTTTTAACTGCAGGTTTCTTTTCATATTCCCTACTTCCAAAAGACCACCGGAGATATCGAGGTTTTCACGTGCAACGGCATTACTGATATCATCAAAAGTTACACCGGCACCCTGCATACGGTAATTATCAATATTCACCTGGAACTCACGCTCGGGTGCACCCACAATATCAACCCGGTTAATTTGGGGAAGATCTTCCAGTTTATCTTTCAGGTCGTCGGCATATTTTTTCAAACGAGGCAGATCATAATCACCACTCAGGTTCACATACATAATAGGCTGCTCACTAAAACTCACTTCCAGTGCAGTAGGCTCCTGGGTAAGATCGGTTGGCAGATCCTGCTTTGATTTATCTATCGCATCTTTTACTTTCTGTAAGGCTACATCTGTTTTTACATCTGTATCAAATTCTACCTGGATGGCAGAATAATCCTGTTGAGACGTACTCGTGAATTTTTTGATCTTAGCTCCGGTGATGCCTTTGATCTGTTTTTCAATAGGACGTGTTACGAGGTTCTCAATATCCTTAGGTGAGTTTCCCACATAAATGGTTTGCACATAAATGGTGGGGATCACGATATCCGGGAATTGTTCTTTGGGCAGCGTTACAAACTGGAAGATACCTGCGAGACTCACAAATAACATCAACAGATAGATGGATGTTTTATTTTTGATGCTCCAGCTGGTAGGTCCGAATTCTTTGAACTTAGCCGTTATATTTTCTAATACACTCATACAAATGATTTAAGTATTGGTTGTTCTTGTTTCGAAAGTCAGTACCTGTGATCCGGATTTGTTTTTGTCCGGCAGGTGGCTCACGATATTATTTTACATCAGTAGTAATCAGTTGTCCATCGTACAAACTCTGATAACCATCGGTAATCAACAGATCACCTGCCTGTAAACCGCTGATCACTTCCAGTTTGTCGCCATAGAACTGACCGGTAACGATCATTCTTTTGCGGGCAATCATTTTGCCATTTTCTTTTGCAGCTACCATAATATATTTTCCTTTTTCATCGGTTTGTTGTGTATTGATCGGAACGGTAATCGCATTGGCGGTACTATAATCCTGAATTCTAACCAATGCCACCTGGTTAGGATGGAAATCTTTGTCGGTTGGGATCTTAGATTCCACATAAAAACTGCGACTATTGGCATCAATCAGTTTACCGGAAACAGAGATAGCGGCATCAATGGTTTTGTTGATATCAGGTAGGCTGATTTTTACATGACTGCCTACTTTCACGCGATCGATATAATTTTCAGGAATCTGGGTAGTTACTTTCAGATGGGTAGTATTCACAATTCTGATCTGCCCGATACCTGTAAACATTTCACCCACTTTTACATTTACATCTTCAGCCACACCGGTCACATCGCTGTACACAGAAGTAAACTGGTATTGCTCCTTGGTAATTTTTAATTGTTCTTCTGCATTTTTTAACTGACCGGAAAGATTGTCTACATTATTTTTTGCAGTAATCAGTTGTACTTCGGTACCAATATTCTGGTCCCATAAGTTTTTTTGTTTCTGGTAAAGATTTTTCGCAAAATCCAGTTGCACTTTCAATGTTTGGATTCCCTGTTCAGCGGCCACAACACTTTGTCTGGCGATCGCATCATCGAGCTTCAATAATAATTGTCCTTTTGAAACATTGTCACCACGTTTTACGAATAACTCTTTGATCTGTCCACCAGCGCCACGAGGCGTTACATAGGATATATTCTCAGATTCTACTTTTCCCTGCAGATCGATATAGTGTGTAAATGTTTCAGGCGCTAGAGGCTGAATAGTTACCAGTTTGGCTTTTTCTTCTTTGGCAGAAGCGGGATCCAGTTTGGCAATTTCTTTTTCGAGCGCAGTGATTTGGGTTACTATCGTTACCTGTTGTTTTTTTAATTCGTCCAGTTTCGCTCTCTTTTCAGTAACGGCTGTATTACCGTTTTCAGTTTTGGCTCCGCAAGAAGCGAGCGTAACAGCTGAAGCGATGAAAACAATTTGAATGATCTTTTGCATATAATTCATTTTAAGTTTTGGTAGTGGTTAGATTTTTCCAATGGCTTTTAAATAATCGATCCTGGCAATGATAGCACTATACAGCGCATTGATATAATTGGTTTGCGCTGTGATCAAATCGGTTTGCGCAGCGGTAATCTCTGTATTAGAGCCGGTTCCTATTTCAAACTTTTTACGGGTTTGAGAATACACCGTTTCTGCGAGTTCCATATTTTTCTTTTGGTAGGTCATTGTAGTAATGGCTGAAGAAAAATTGATCTTAGCCTGTTCTACATCATTATCAATCGAGAGTTTTAACTGATCAAGCTGGTTTTCTGTTTGCTTCAGTTCCAGGCGGGATTGTTTTACTTTCGCATCTTTTGCAAACCCACTGAAAATGGGCACAGACAGGTTTACGCCAATATAAGAAGTGGTAAACCAGTTACCTCCGCCAAAATCAAATTGATTACGCTGGGCATTTTTACTATACGAACCGGTTAATGACAGAGAAGGAAGATAGCTAAGCTGGTATCTTTTAATATTATACTCATTCAGCTTTTTAACCAAACCAAGGTATTGAAAATCTTTTCTGTCGCTGTACTGGTAAGCCGTATCCTTAGTTAAATCATCTTTAATCTGTGATTCGGAAATATTATCCAATAAGATCAGGGAGTCTTTTACCGGCATACCCAGTAATGTTTTTAAACCGAGATAACCAATATTGATATTGTTCTGCGCTTTTGCTTTTTCGGTATGCAGGTTGGTGATTTGCACACTGATTTTATCGAGATCGAGTTTTTCTGCAAAACCATTTTTGTACAACTCTTTGGTATCGTGTTCCAGTTTTTTCAACCGGTCGATATTTGCATCCAGCAGGTCTATCTGTGTTTTACTTACTACCAGCTGGTAATAAATTTTATAGATATTAGTTTTGATGGTTTCCTCGGTTATTTCTGCATTCTTAACCTGGTAATCAATAGAAGTAGCCCGGGCTTGTAAGCCAACGAATACCTGGCCATCAAATAATACCTGTTGTAATTGTAACCCCGCACTGGCATTATACTTGGTTCCGAATTTTACAGGGATATAGGTTCCGGCAGGCTGACCAAAGATTTCTCCCGGAATCAGCGATGTAGGAATATCTATATAATCAGTAAGTCCCATGGTACCGCTGATATTGGGTAATGCAGCTGCGGTTACGCCCCGATTAGATTGTTTCTGAATCTGTACACTTAGCAATGCATTTTTCACCTGTGCATTGTTTTTGCGTGCATAATCAATGGCCTGCTGCACGGTAAATTCATGCCGTGTCAGATTTTGTGCTGTAAGCAGTCCCCCTGTTACCAACAAACAAATTAGTAATAGGGTTCTTTGTAGTCCTGGTTGGTTCATACGGTTATTGTTTTTTGTCTGTGTTGCTTGTATTTATGTATTAATTTTTGACCTTTTGGAGTGGCGAGGCCAAATAAAAAGTTGTCGGTTGTTTCAATGATTAATGAAGCCAGATTATGTTTGCCCAACGGAAAAAGTTCCGGGTTAAATACAATGAAAATTGATACGAGGCGAAATCTGGCTATAATATCCGATTGTATTTCCTCCCGGTATAATTCTTCTTTTTTACCCCAGTCAAGGTTTTCACGAATGATGGCATATAAAAATTTGTTTTTGTGCTCAGTAAATTTCCGGAATGCCCTGGGATGATATTTCTCCAGATCATAAATAACTGCCGGATTCATTTTCGTAAGCATTTCCTCAACCATATCTACCGAAATGAAAATTTCATGTATAGCATTCTCACTTCTTTGCCTGTGTGCCAAACATTCTGTTTTGTTTAAATTGATCTCAATGTCAATCACATCATCAACCAATGCATCTTTATCTGCGTAAAACTGGTAGATTGTTTTTTTGCTCATACCCAGATGATTGGCGATCTCATCCATGCTAACGCTCCGTATTCCGTAGCGCATAAAAAGCTCGTGGGCTTTGTTTAAAATTCTTTCCTGATGCTCCATACTAAATAATATAAGGGGGTGTAAAACTAAGGAAACTTTAATTGTAACCGAAGTTTCCATGGAATTTTAAATGTAAAATTATTGTTAAGCGGTTATTTTGAGGGATAAATGAGGGCTTGCAAGAGCTATGGAAACCTGATTTTTACGATTTGCAATATTGTTGCGTAGATTAAATTAAGGCCCTGATTGCTGAATTCTTAGTTATTTTACAGGTAATTCGCTTCTATGAGTGTCCCCAAACCACCTTTAACGCTTCGTAGTTACCTGAAAAGACTGGTTAGGTATTTTTTCCAGGGGCTGATTGTATTGGCACCGATAGGCATTACGCTTTGGGTGGTTTTTGGGCTATTTAATTTTGTAGACAGCATTTTACCCAATATTGTTCATGCTGTGGCGCCTGATTTGCTAGAAAAGGATGCGGCAGGAAATTTCAACAGGATACCCGGATTGGGCTTTATTGTGGTGATAGCCCTGGTATTATTTGTGGGCTGGTTCTCTTCATTATTCATGGTGAATCGACTGGTTTCTTTTCTGGATGGATTATTGGAAAAAACACCCGGTATTAAGTTTATCTATTCTGCTGTAAAAGATTTTCTGGAAGCTTTTGCCGGAAACAAGAAAAAATTTGATAAACCAGTAATGGTGAATGTAGATGCGGCTGATGTTTGGAGACTGGGGTTTATTACCCAGCAAAATGCCCATGAATTCGGAATGCCGGAACATGTAACGGTATATGTACCTCATTCATATGCTATTTCAGGCATCACTTATATTGTTCCCAGAGAAAGGATTCGTTTATTACCTAATCTAAGTGCTGCTGATGTGATGAAATATGCTGTATCCGGTGGCGTAACCGCTGTGCACGATAAGGAACATCACCAAGTTGATTAACGCAACCTCCCTGATCTAACCCCTTTTATCAAAAGCCCTCGTTTCATTACCTGCAAATCCTGTTACTTTGCTGTTTCAAGTAAGCGTTATGAAACTGCATAATTTTAATTCTGGTCCCTCTATTTTGCCGCAACCTGTTCTGGAAGAAGCTTCCAAGGCGATTATTGATTTTAACGGAACGGGTTTATCCATATTGGAAATCGGGCATAGAACTGCCTGGTTTCAGGAAGTTTTACAAGAAGCCATTTCATCCGTAAAAAAATTAATGCAATTAAACGATGACTATGAAGTCTTGTTTTTGCATGGCGGCGCCACCACACAGTTTATGCAGGTGCCCATGAATTTGTTAGATACAGAAGATACAGCTGCCTATTGTGATAATGGCATCTGGGGAAGTAAGGCGGCCAAGGAAGCTGCTTTATTTGGCCATGTAAACATCGTGTCCAGCACATCTGATAAACAATACACTTATATCGACAAACAGTTTATAACGCCCGATAATGCCAAATACCTGCATATCACTACTAACAATACAGTAGAAGGCACGCAATGGCACCAATACCCTGAAACATTGGTGCCCCTGGTGGCAGATATGAGTAGTGATATCTTCAGCAGACCGGTAGATTTTCAAAAATTCTCATTGATCTATGCGGGTGCTCAAAAAAATATGGGTGCTGCGGGTGTTAACCTGGTAGTGGTTAAGAAAGAAATACTGGGTAAAATCAGTCGCAGTATACCCACCATCATGAATTACCAGAAGCATATCGAAGCAGGATCATTGATGAATACGCCACCGGTATTTGCGGTTTATGTAAGCATGTTAACGCTTAGATGGATACTGGCTGAGGGCGGACTGGTTGAAATGGAAAAAAGAACACTGGCAAAATCTTCTCTTTTATATAATACACTTGATTCGCTACCTGTATTTCACCCCACGGTAGCCAAAGAAGACCGAAGTCAAATGAATGCTGTCTTCTTCCTCAGCGACAAAACCCTGGAAACCCCTTTCCTCGATCTGTGTAAACAGGAAGGAATGATTGGTGTAAAAGGCTACCGCACCGTTGGCGGGGTAAGGGTAAGCATGTATAACGCACTGCCATTGGAAAGTGTACAGGCATTCTGTCAATTGATGGAATATTTCGCATCTCGGAAAGGGTAATTGGATAAACGGTAGGATCCCTATCCGAATTCCCTTTAATTTTAGACCGAAATACGTTTTTAGTCCAAATTATGATCATTACCAAAGACGATACCATACGGGAAGAGATCATGGAACATGCCCAGATTCTCTTTCGCCAATTTGGTTTGAAAAAAACCACGATGGAAGATATTGCCAAATCCATGGGTAAGGGCAAGAGCACTTTGTATTATTATTTCTGTAGTAAGGAAGAAATATTTGATGCGGTAATATTAAAAGAAATGGGAGAAGTGTTTGCGGATGTTTCGATAGCAGTAACCAAAGCCTGCACCGCAGAAGAAAAACTGAAAGCGTTTACCTTAACCAAGATCAGGTCTGTTCAAAAAAAAGCAAACCTATATAAGATTATCAATGGTGAAATGCAGGATAGTTTTCGTTGTATCAAAACCCTGAGTTCCGAATATCATCTTCGTGAGATAAAGCTAGTAAAATCCATTTTGCAATTTGGGGTAGCGAACGGTGAGTTCACAGAACTCATTATAAAAGAGCTGGACGTTTTGCCGGCAGTAATGGTGAGTTCCTTACATGGCATTGAAAGAGATCTTTTTATAGATGGGAAGTTTGGAAAACTGGAGAAAAGAATGGGTGCGATCATGGGTATCATGATGAACGGATTAAAAAAATGAGACAGGCAGCATCTGTCTGGGTTTCATGAATAGCAGGAATAATTTTTTATTTTGAAACGATTCAATAGCTATGATACAACCTCTTAAATGGATAGCAAGCTGTATGGGAATCGGCTACCTGAAAGGGGGAGGAAGCATTGCGGCTTTGCTTACCGGTATTATCTGGTATGTAACGCTGACCGGTAAAACTGTAAACGGAATGGTTTTGCCGCTGATTACTGGCATCATCATTATAGTGGGAATATTTTCCGGTAATCAACTGGAACGTATCTGGGGTAAGGATAGTTATAAAATAGTGATTGATGAAGTAGCCGGTATGTGTATCACATTGCTGTTTATTCCGGTAAACTGGCAATATGGTTTGACTGGCTGGATCCTGTTTCGCTTTTTTGATATTGTAAAACCATTGTATATCCGAAAAATGGAATTATTGCCGGGTGGATACGGTGTGATGATGGACGATATACTGGCAGGATTGTATGCCAATATTTTATTAAGCCTGGTAATATGGGTAATGCATAGCTTATGATCAGATTTTTGAAAGCACAGGCTTCATCATTTATTGCAACGGCAGTTGATTTTGCAGTAACTGTGTTTTTGAAAGAAGTGTTGAAATTCTGGTACCTGCTGGCAAGTTTTATCGGCACATTTTCAGGGGGTGTGGTTAATTTTTTATTAGGGAGAAAATGGGTATTTGAATCAACCCAGGGAAGGGCGCATATTCAGTTTGGAAAATATCTGCTGGTATGGATAGGCAATCTGGTACTGAATGCCGGCGGGGTATTTGTATTGACAAATTATATCGGGTCGAGTTATATCGTATCAAAGATCATCGTGTCTGTGTTAGTAGGTATTTTTTATAATTATCTGTTACACAAAAGATTTGTATTTAAACAGGGATAATGAGGGGGAAAACTAAAACGAAAGGAAGGATTTGGATCATACTACTGCTGCTGGCTGGCTATATTCCCGCGCTTGCACAAACCGTTGTGGAAGGGATCGTTACAGATAAAATCAGTAAACAACCTTTGCAATATGTGAGTGTGGTTTTTAAGGGAGGACGTGGAACGGTAACTGATAGTGTGGGGCATTTTATGTTGCGTTCATCTGGCAATACGGGTAACCTTGTTCAGATTACTTATGTAGGATATAAAATGGTGTTAAGAACGATTGTGCCTGCTATATCGCAAACGATCAACATTGAAATGGAAACCGACCCCAAGGCAACCAATAATGTAACCGTAAGCACCAACAAAAGAGCTCCCTACAGAAATAAAAATAATCCGGCCGTTGAGCTGATCAGGCGCGTAATTGAAAACAAGCCCATTAACCGGGCCGAGCATTACGATTATGTACAGTATGAGCAGTATGAGAAAATGGAAGTATCCATCAGTAATGTATCGGAGAAACTTACCAAATCTAAACTGCTGAAAAATTACCAGTTCATTTTTGAAAACAGGGATACCACCAAAGTAGAAGGCAAAGCACTGCTGCCCGTATATCTTCAGGAAACACTTTCGCAAAAATATTATCGGAAAAAACCTGAGAAAACGAAAACCATTGTACTGGCACAAAAACAGGTAAACTATGGTGAATATATTGATAATGCCGGCGTAAGCAGTTACCTGAACCGGCTGATTATGGATATTGATATTTATGATAATAATATCCCCTTGTTTACCTATGAGTTTCTTAGTCCCATTGCAGATCTCGCCCCCACTTTTTACATGTATTATATCCGGGATACAATAACGGATGCGAGCGGACAGAAACTGATCAAACTCTATTTTACGCCACGTAATACAAATGACCTTTTATTCAGGGGGAATATGTATATAACACTGGATGGTAATTATTCAATTCAGAAAATGAATATGTTTCTGAGTAAGAATGCCAATCTAAACTGGGTAAGAGAATTACATATTGACCTTGATTTTGAAAAAAGTGAGGATAGTCGCTATCACCTGAGTAAAAGTAATATCATGGCAGATGCCAGTGTTACGAAGAATTCCGGTACCGGGTTCTTTGGGGAAAGAACAGTCTCTTATAAAAATTTTACGATCAATCATCAACAAGCAGATACTTTATATGATGGTCCCGCTTTGGTTACTACCGATAAAGCCAATTTACACCCGGATAGTTATTGGGAGAAAAATAGACACGATACACTTACGCGTACAGAAGCAAAAGTGTACAACAATATTGATAGTCTGGAGAAAATGCCTTCTTTCAGAAGAACACTGGCGTTTCTTAGTTTTCTGTTAGCCGGATACACATCAATAGGCGGTTTTGAAATTGGTCCGGCAGCAGCCTTCTACAGTTTTAATCCTGTAGAAGGATTTAAACTAAGGCTTGGTGGTCGCACCACACCCAAATTCAATAAACGTTTATATTTTGAAACCTATGGGGCGTATGGTTTTAAAGATCAGCAATGGAAATATTATTTAAGTACCACCTATTCACTCAATAATAAATCTATCTATAGCTATCCGCTGAATTATATCAAGGCAAGTATACAGCATGACACAAAAATTCCAGGACAGGATCTTCAATTTGTATCGGAAGATAATTTCCTGTTATCTTTTAAAAGAGGGGTAAACGATAAATGGTTGTATAATACAAACCTTAGGCTTGATTATGTACATGAATTTGATAATCATCTTTCCTATACACTAGGTTTTAAAAACTGGAAGCAACAACCTGCGGGATCTATTATTTATATAGTATCTGAAAATGGAACCGATGTAAATCTATCCAGTGTAACCACCACTGAATTTTCAGGTGAATTGCGTTGGGCACCACATGAACAATTTTATCAGGGAAAAGTATACAGGATCCCTATCGTGAATAAGTACCCGATATTTACCATGCGTTTTATTGCGGGTGTAAAAGGGATTTTGAACAGTGCGTATAATTACCAGAATATCAATCTGCGAATGGAAAAGCGAGCTTTTCTTTCACAATTAGGATATAGCGATCTTATATTGGAAGGAGGATATATATTTGGAAAACTACCCTATCCTTTAATGACCGTACACCATGCCAACCAAACTTATGCGTACCAGCTCAATTCCTATAACCTGATGAATTTCCAGGAATTTGTGAGCGATCATTTTACAGCATTAAGTATCGACCACCATTTTAACGGGTTGTTCTTTAACAGAGTGCCTCTGTTACGAAAACTAAAACTACGTGAAGTGATGTCATTAAAATTATTATATGGAGGTGTCAGGACTGAGAATAACCCAGCAGTTGACCCTACTTTGATCAAGTATCCCACTTTGAATGGGTTGCCAACCACTTTCTCTTTAGATAAACATCCTTATATAGAAGGGAGTGTAGGTGTTGCCAATATCTTTAAATTGATAAGGGTGGATCTGGTAAGACGATTCAATTATCTTACCAACCCGAATGTAACTGAGTGGGGCATCAGGGCCAGGTTTAAATTTGATTTTTAATTATTGAGATATAGAAACAGACTAATTAATGGAACCGACTTCTACAAGACAGAAACTGCAAAAAGGAATATACCTCGTGATAGACCCTTTTGTGCGGCTATTAATCAAAATGGGGCTTACTCCTAATATGGTAACTACTATTGGGTTTGTTTTGAATATTGGCGTGGCGGCGATTTTTGTGATGGGAGCCGAAGAAGGAAACAGATCAGATCTTTCTTATGTAGGATGGGCCGGGAGTCTGATTCTGTTTGCGGGTCTATTTGATATGTTGGATGGTCAGGTGGCCAGGCTGGGTAATATGAGTTCTTCTTTTGGTGCATTATACGATTCGGTGCTGGATAGATATAGTGAGTTGATCATGTTTCTGGGTATTTGTTATTACCTGGTAGGCCAACACTATTTTCTCAGCTCCTTATTTGCTTTTGTTGCCTTAATTGGTTCCATGATGGTAAGTTATACGCGTGCCCGTGCAGAAGGTTTGGGGATTGAATGCAAAGAAGGATTGATGCAACGGCCCGAAAGGATTATCACCATTGGTGTTGCAGCGCTGGCTTGTGGAATCACCGGATACTATATTGGAGGAGATCATAAATGGTATGTACCCGGGGTTTCTTTTCATATTCTGGAAACCATGTCGATTTTTACCATACCCATTGCCATTTTGGCCGTGCTTACGAATATAACCGCTATCAATAGATTATTGGATGCAAAAAAAACACTTGAGCAGGGGGTTGATAAAAAACCAAAAGATACCGTATCTGCTAAAAAATTTTTGATCGCAGCAGGTGTTTTTATCATTACCGGTTTTGCCTTTACCAATAAATTACAATCCCGTTCAACCAAAACGCCGGCACCAACTATTTTGAATCCATTACCTATCGACCCACAGGATACATTTCCCGTGCCTAGCGGTAATCCACACCAATTATTTTACCTGCAAAGAACAAACAATACGAATACGATTGTTTGCGAGCTCAACCTGAATGCAAAAGGGCAACTCGATGAAGAATCTCCCGTTCATGTTTTTTGGATACGATACACAGAAGGCGGCATGCGAAAAGAGCTCAATTATATTCAAAGAGTATTTGCCTATGGCATAAAAGCGCAACCATTGGAAAACGGAAATTATAAACTACATTTTGTTTCTTATAAAAAGCAGGCTTTATTATTGAGTCGTTCGGCAAAAGACAATAAATACCATGTATATGCCAATATAAACAGACGGGAAGCGCTACTGAACAGGATCTTTTTAAAAGTAGAAGGTGGTACGTTCTGGGCGCCTAATGTGGTTTATATGGAACTCAAAGGATGGGATATATCTACAGGAAAAGAAGTTGTTGAACGTTTTAAACCCTGATATGCAATCAGATTCTTCAGAATGGGATGATTTTTATGCTTCGAGAAAAATATGGCCGGTGCTTGCTGCTTCTGTAGGCTACCTGCTGTTATCTTATTTTTTAATCGGGTATAAAATTGACCAAATCTGTCTGGTAGCATTCTTCAATCTTTTCTTTTTTCTATCTCCTGTTACGAGGAAGCTGATAAAAGGACTGCTGATCTTTATTATTTTCTGGATCATTTTCGACTATATGAAAGCATTCCCGAATTATCAGTTTCGGGAAGTGCATATTGAAAGTCTATACCATGCTGAAAAATCTATTTTCGGAATTCGTGTTGATAATACTCATTGGCTTACGCCAAATGAATACTGGCAAATCCATAGTACTACTTTTCTTGATATACTAACCGGGATCTGTTATATGAGCTGGGTGCCAGTGCCTTTGGCGTTTTCAATTTTTTTATTTTTCAGGAACCGGAATGCTTTTTTACAATTCTCCTTAACCTTTCTTCTGGTTAACCTGATTGGTTTTGTGATTTATTATCTATACCCGGCATCACCACCCTGGTATGTACAGCAACATGGATTTCAATTTGTATCACATACTGCCGGAAATACTGGGGGATTAGAAAGATTTGATCATTTTTTTGGTTTGGATATTTTTAAAACGGTATATGGAAAAAGTTCAAATGTATTTGCAGCCATGCCCTCATTACACGCTGCTTATCCGGTGATTGTAGTATACTATGGTATTAAAAATAAGATCGGGTGGATGAATTGGGTATTTGCCATTTTGATGATGGGTATTTGGTTTTCAGCAGTATACACAGGGCATCATTATATTCTGGATGTACTGGCCGGCATTCACTGTGCCATAACAGGTATTTTATTATTTCAATGGATGATAGCGAAAGACAGATGGTTGGGCCGCTTTATAAACAGTCTGGCGATGAAATTATTGTAGTTATATAAGTTCTGTTAACATAACTTTTCTTTTATGATTAATTACAGATATTTGCGCTATGGCAATCATTAAACCTTTCAAAGCATTAAGACCTCAGCCACAGTTGGCAAAGCAAGTAGCAAGCAGACCTTATGATGTATTAAGCAGTTCAGAAGCCAAAACAGAAGCGCAGGGAAATCCAGCTTCTTTTTTACACATCACGAAAAGTGAGATTGACCTTCCGGAAACAACAGATGTACATTCTGAAGAAGTATACCAGCAGGCAAAAGAAAACCTGGCAGCTTTTATTAATCGCGATATTTTATTCCGCGAATCAAAAGAATGTTACTACATCTACCGGTTGATTATGAATGGGAAAGCCCAAACCGGACTGGTATGTGTGAGTAGTGTTGATGATTATGAAAACGGAATCATCAAGAAACATGAATTTACCCGACCGGAGAAAGAGCAGGACAGGATCAACCATATTACCCTATCAGGTGCTCAAACAGGAAATGTATTTCTGGCTTATCGTAATCTGGATAGTATAGATCAATTGATTGCAGAATGGCAGAAAAGCAAATCGCCGGTATATGATTTTCTGGCAGATGACGGAATTCAGCACACCATCTGGATTGTAAACGATGACAAGAAAATAAAAGAGCTAAGCGGGCTTTTTGAAAAGCAGGTACCCTGTACGTATATAGCTGATGGTCACCATCGTGCCGCATCTGCAGCCAAAGTAAGAGCAGCTTTAGGTAATAAGGCATTAGAAGGGGCCGGTTATTTTTTGACAACGTTGTTTCCTTCTAATCAGCTATATATCATGGATTATAATCGGGTGGTAAAAGATCTGGGTGGACTAACACCTGAAAATTTTATCAATGAGGCATCAGCTTATTTTACAATAGAATTGGTAGGTAAAAAAGCATACAGACCAGAATCCATCCATTGTTTTGGGCTTTATCTTGAAAAGAGTTGGTATAAACTGGTGGCCAAACCCGGAACCTACACCAAAGACCCTATCGGCGTGCTGGATATTACGATTCTGCAAAACACAATACTGGATAAATTGCTGGGTATAAAAGACCAGCGTACCGACAAGCGGATCGATTTTGTTGGCGGTATTCGCGGTTTGGAAGAGCTTGAAAAAAGAGTAGATAGCGGAGAAATGGCGGCAGCGTTTAGTCTGTATCCTGTAACAATAGATCAGTTGTTTGCTATTGCCGATAGCGGAAATGTAATGCCACCAAAGAGTACCTGGTTTGAGCCCAAGCTGCGTGACGGACTGCTTACCCATCTGATAGGTGAATAATACAATCGTGTAATGGTAAAAAAATGTTTGATCAGTGTTTGCCTGTTTTGTTTTTTGACAACAGTGTGTGTTGCACAACAGCCCACAGTTATACAAATGCGCGATTCAGCGAAAACTCTTTTACAAAAAGGGGATTATTATAATGCTACCCAATTACTCGAATTTGCTCTTCAACATGCGCCGGATAATATAGAAGTGCTAAAGGATCTATCTTTTGCCTCGTATTTACATAAAGATTTTTCAAGAGCGATAGAAACCGGGAAACAGGCAGTAGAAAGCCCGGACGCTGACCCGCAGGCCTACCAGGTTCTCGGGCTTTCTTATAAAGAGCTTCTATTATATAAAGATTGCGGTAAATTATATAAAAGCGGATTAAAAAAATTTCCAACAAGCGGGGTTCTTTATAATGAATATGCAGAACTGCTGGCAATGGATAGCAACCTGGAGGAAGCAATTGTTCAATGGGAAAAGGGGATTAAAGAAGATCCTGATTATAGCAGCAATTATTTTAACGCGCTAATGTATTATGTAAATGCCGAACAATGGGTGAGGGTATTGTTGTATGGAGAATTATTTGTAAACAGAGAAAGCTATACCACAAGAACCGAATCCGTAAAAACGCAAATAATATCTGCGTATAAAAAATTATGTAATGGGGGCTATATCAGGTTGTTGCTGAATAATAAAAGCATATCAGCTTTTGAAAAGTCGGTTTTGGAAGTGATGGAAAACTCTATTTCACTGGCCCAGAATGGAATTACTCCTGAAAATATGGGTCAGATCCGCAGACGGTTTCTGATTGAATGGAGGCAACAAAAAGCGAATAGCTATCCATTTCATCTTTTCGATCACCAGGAATACCTGGTTACGCAAAACCTGTTTGACGCATATAACCAATGGTTGTTTGGTGAAATAATGAATCCGGTTACTTTTCATGCATGGGAAATGGATCATCCGAAAGAAGTATCTGGATTTAAGGCTTTTCAGCAAAACCGTGTTTTTAAAATACCAACCGGACAATATTATTTTTCTAAATAAAGCCAATTTCTTCTCTTTTATTGAGTCTACAGAAATACAGTCTTTTTTATTTGTGCTTATTTGATTAATTTAAACGTTCTAAATATTCTTTATGGAAAATAACAGGGACGAAAAATTATGGCGCGTTGCCGCAAAAAGAGCTGCTTTTAAGAAAAGCCTTTTTGGCTACCTGGTAGTGAATGCTTTTCTATGGGGTATCTGGTGGGTAACTATCGGAAGATCCCAGGGATACCATGGTTATCCATGGCCTGTATGGGTCATGATGGGATGGGGGCTGGGTTTGGCTTTCCAGTATTATGAAGCCTATCATGGAAGCAGGCAGGACATGGCAGAAGAAGAATATGAAAGATTAAAAAGAGAAAACCAACAATAAGTTTCCCGGAACTGAGCTATTTTTAGAAGAACAACGATTGCCCTTATGACTTATCAGAGACTTTTCGATTGTATACCCCATCAGTTGGAGCATTTCCCCAGAACAGATATGCTGGCTGCCAAAGAAAACGGACAATGGAAAAGTTATGGAACAAAGGAAGTGGCTGATATTGTAAACCGCTTTAGTGCCGGACTTTTAAAATTGGGTGTTGGTGGTAATGATATGACGCCCGAGGGAAGTGATAAAATTGCCATCATTAGTAATAACCGCCCGGAATGGGTGTTTACCGACCTGGCTGCACAACAGATAGGTGTAATTCTGGTGCCGGTATACCCAACCACCAATCCTCTGGAATTAGAGTTCATACTGAATGATGCCAATGTTTCTTACATATTTGTCAGTAACGAAGAGTTATTACAGAAAATAAAAGGAGTAGCCGAAAAAGTGCCTTGTATCAAAGGTATTTACACATTTGATAAAATAGAAGGATCGGCTCATTGGACCGAAGTAACCCAATTGGCCAATGATGAATTGATACATAAGGTTGAGTCAGTTAAACAATCCATTCCTGTTACTCATCTCGCTACTATCATCTATACCTCTGGCACAACCGGAACACCAAAAGGAGTTATGCTAAGCCATGAAAACATTTATTCCAATGTGCAATTCTCAAAACAGAGTTTCCCATTTGAAGATGCACCCGGTAGCAAAGTGCTCAGTTTCTTACCCCTGAATCATATTTTCGAAAAAACCTGTACCTATATTTATCTCTATAGCGGCATCAGCATTTACTATGCTGAAAGCCTTGATACGATTGGCGATAATCTACGTGAGGTTTGTCCGGATGGATTTACCACCGTACCCCGTTTACTTGAGAAAGTATATGAACGTATTATGAATAAGGGTAACGAGTTAACCGGTATCAAACGGAAATTGTTTTATTGGGCTGTTGATCTTGGCGAAAAATACGATAACCGGATCAGCGGGGGACTATGGTACAATTTACAATTATCGCTTGCCAATAAACTCATTTTCAGTAAGTGGAGAGATGCATTGGGCGGAAAGGTTTCGTTTATTATTACTGGAGGAGCTGCTTGTCAGGTAAAATTACTAAGGATATTTAATGCGGCCAGAGTACCCGTGTTTGAAGGATATGGACCTACTGAAAACAGCCCTGTTATCAGCGTAAACCGCAAGGAAAGGGACGGAACAAAATTTGGCACGGTTGGTCCGCCTATTAAAGGAATACAAGTGAAACTTGCAGAAGACGGTGAGATCTGTGTTGCCGGACCATGCGTAATGGTAGGATATTATAAACGGCCCGATCTAACAGCAGAAACTGTTATAGATGGTTGGTTACATACCGGTGATATAGGTGTTTGGGAAGACAAGAAATTTTTAAAGATCACAGATCGGAAAAAAGAATTGTTTAAAACAAGTGGTGGCAAATATGTGGCTCCTCAGCCTATTGAGAATAAGTTTAAGGAAAGCCCTTTTATTGAGCAGATTATGGTAGTGGGTGCAGAAAGAAAATTTGTTGGCGCATTGATTGTCCCTTCTTTTCCGGTATTAGCGGAATGGATGAAGGAAAAGGGGATCCATTATACAACCCATGAAGATGTTTTACATAACCCAAGGGTTTTAGAATTGTATAGAGAGTTGGTTGAAAGCTTCAATCAATTTTTTAACCATGTTGAACAGATCAAGAAATTTGAATTGTTGCCGCATGAATGGACCATTGATACAGGTGAAATGACACCTAAACTAAGCCTGAAACGAAAAGTGGTCATGGAAAAATACAAAGACGTGATCGAAAGAATTTATTCTTAATAAAAATGCTGCTTCGGCAGCATTTTTATTATATTGGAGAGAAATGCCGGCTTCGAGGGTTTGTCTTGTAGGGAATACACCCTTTTTCAATTCTAAAAATGCCCACATGCACTTATCTATTCAATCAATTTTCAAAAATGGTTTGGTTACTGCGCTAATCATTTTCATTTCTTTTTTTCAGCTACAGGCACAAACGCCTAAAAAATACGATGTCACTTTTGTAGAAAAACTAAAGAAGGAAGCACTTGTATCGGTAGGTACCAAAGAAAAAGCCGTACAGGAGATGGTAGATATGGTATTCAGTTTTGGTGAACTGGGTTTTCAGGAATTTGAGACTTCTAAATATTTAACCGGGATACTTGAAAAAAATGGGTTTACTGTTGATAGAGGGATTGCCGGAATACCTACTGCATGGATGGCAAAATGGGGTAGTGGAAGTCCGGTAATTGCCCTGGGAAGTGATATTGATTGTATACCGAAAGCTTCTCAAAAGCCGGGAGTCGCTTATAAAGACCCGATTGTGGAAGGAGCACCCGGGCATGGTGAAGGGCATAATTCTGGTCAGGCAGTAATCATATTTGCTGCTATTGCCGTAAAAGAACTGATGCAGAAAAATAATATACCCGGCACATTGGTTATCTGGCCCGGTGTGGCGGAAGAATTATTGGGAAGCAAAGCCTGGTATATACGTGATGGGTATTTTAAAAATGTAGATGCCTGTATTTTTACGCATGTCAGCAGCGATTTTGGCTGTGATTATGGTGATCCGGGATATAATGGACTGGTATCCGTTAAATTTTCTTTTGATGGGGAAGCTGCTCATGCAGCAGGAGCACCCTGGAGAGGAAAAAGTGCGCTTGATGCGGTAGAATTAATGGATGTGGGATGGAACTTTAAAAGGGAGCATTTAAAGCCAACGCAAAGATCTCATTATGTAATTACGGATGGGGGCGATCAGCCCAATGTTGTGCCTTCAAAAGCGTCTGTATGGTATTATTTCCGGGAAAGGGTATATGATGATATTCAAAGCATGTATGATGCGGGAATCAAAATTGCCAGTGGTGCGGCAATGATGACAGATACAAAAATGAGTTACCAGATACTGGGTACTGCCTGGCCAGGGCATTTCAATAAGGCTTTGGCTATGGCCATGCACGCCAATATAGAAAAAATAGGGCTGCCAAAATGGAGCGAAGCAGATCAACAAATGGCGATTGCGGTTCAAAAACTGGTGGAAGCACCCAAACTGGATTTCGCGGGTAAACCGATTAATGGTTTGCGAAAAGAACTGGATACCCTAAAAGGTTCTGTGCCTTTTTCCTGGGGTGGTGGCTCGGATGATATTGCAGATATATCCTGGAACTTACCCACGATTGTTTTAAGATACCCGGCAAATATACCTGGAACCAAGGGGCACCATTGGGCAGATGCG
Organism: uncultured Bacteroidota bacterium; assembly: GCA_903926855.1. GTDB lineage: Bacteria > Bacteroidota > Bacteroidia > Chitinophagales > Chitinophagaceae > Sediminibacterium. The sequence goes on from CAIYKV010000038.1 coordinate 34,576, forward strand.
ATTGCAATGGCAACCCCAATTGCCCACAAAGGCTCATTAGCAGGTGCAAAAGCAACTGCCCTGACCCTGATTGATCTATTTACAGATCCAAAACTGCTGGCAGATGCAAAAGACTATTTTACCAATGTTCAAACAAAAGATGTTAAGTATAAACCATTCCTAAAGCCCACAGATCCTCCGCCAGTATACCTGAATAAGGAGACCATGGATAAGTACCGGGAACAGATGAAGAAGTTTTATTACGACCCTGCGAAGTATAATAACTACCTGGAACAATTAGGTATCAGCTATCCGACCGTAGAAAAAAAATGACAGTAAAATCCCACTAAATTGTGGGATTTTTTGGCTCTAGTAATAAATATGCCTGATAGTTCTTTGCATAGAAAACTAATCTTGGCATTCTACTGAATCTTAACGAAATTAGGTAGACCGAATGTCCTTAGTTCTGACTTCATAACTGAGTCAGCATAGTATAGAAACAGATATTATTAGTCCAAATATCTTCGAATTACGCCATGAGTCAGATACCTGCTTCCATATATAAATTGCTTTTTGATACTTCCCCTCATGCTTTTTTTCTTGCAAAAAAGGACGGTACTATATTAGAAGCGAATGAAGCAGCCTCTGATATGTTTGGATATACAAAAGAAGAAATTGTTCAGATTGATAAAAATAATATCATTGATTTTACAGACTCTTCTTTTCTTAAGATGCTGGAGAATGGGGTAAAAGGTTCCTCCAGCAAGGATATATTAACCGGTAAACATAAAAATGGCACACGATTCCCTGTGGGGGTGGCTTCGGTAGTATTGAAAGAGGAAGACGGAAATGATCTACTGGGATGTATCGTTTCAGATATTTCGGAACAAATAAGTCAACAGCAGCAGCTCAAACTACTTCTTGAACAAACTAATCGTATTCACCAAAACGAGGAAGACAGCAGACTTCTCTTAGAATCGGTGCTCAGTAATATCACGGATGGTTTTTTTATCGTTGACCAGGCAGGAGAAATTCTTTTCTGGAATAAAGCGGCAGAAACCCTCATGCAGAAAAAAGGAGATGTGTTGATTGGAAAAAATTTATGGGAAGAATTCCCGGAACTGGGGATTTTAAAGGAAAGGGTTGAATATCCCCTAATTTATGATCAAAAAAAATCAGTACGATTTCGGGAATACTTTCCACAATTCAGAATTTGGGCTGATGTTAGTGTAAATCCTTCCGATAAAAATTTCTCGGTTTATTTTAAAGATGTAACAGAAATAAAGAACCTAAGAACGCTGGAAAAACTTGAACGGGAAGTGTTGGAAATGAATGCCAGAACCGGCAGTATTTTAGAAGATACACTGGATTTTTATTTAAGAGAAATTCAAAATATTCATACCGGGATGATTTGTACGGTGATGCGACTAAAGAATAATCAGTTATTTAACTGGTCAGCACCCAATCTGTCGCAAAATTTCCGATCTGCCATCGACGGTATTGTTATTGGAGAAAATGTAGGGTGTTGCGGAACTGCAGCATTTCGAAAAGAAAAAGTGGTTGTGGCAGATATTATGAATGATCCGCTTTGGGTCGACTTCAAAACACTGGCTGCCAAAGAAGGGCTAAAAGCCTGCTGGTCATTTCCCTTAATCAATGCTGCGGGCAAAATAATTGGCACTTTTGCCATCTATTATAAAAACATCAAATTACCCAGTCACGCAGAAGAAAACACTATTGAAAGGGCGAAAAATCTTTTATTAATTATTCTGGAAAATGCAATTGCACAGGAAGATATCAAAATGAGTAAACTCAGGTATGACCTGGTTGCCAAAGCTACGAATGATATTATTTGGGAATGGGATATTCTAAACAATACATTTCAAAGTGCGAATGAGGGATTCAACAGGTTATTGGGCATGTCGGATAGTGTCATGTTTGACTATGAAAAATGGAGTCAATGGATACATCCGGATGATTTTAAACGAGTTGTTGAAAAGCGATTGGATATTTTACGAAACCCTGATAATGTTTTATGGGAGGACGAATTCAGAATAGCGAATCACAAAGGATATTATTTCTTTACATATAATAAAGCATATATTATTCGAGATGACAAGGGAAAAGCCATTCGTTTATTTGGTGTAACACAAAATATTTCACAACGAAAAGAAGATGAAGCCTTGTTATTAGAGTTAAATAATCGCTTAAAACAAAGGGCTGAAGAACTGGCAGCATCAAATGTAGAATTGGAACGTTTTGCTTATATCGCTTCTCACGATATGCAGGAGCCACTTCGTATGATTACCAGTTTTCTGCAATTGTTTAAGAAAAAATATGAAGACCAGATCGATGAAACTGCCGAACAGTATATCCATTTTGCAGTAGATGGGGCAGATCGGATGAAAAAATTGATTACTGATCTATTGGAATATTCCCGAATTGGCTCAAATAAGGATAGTTTTGAAGAAATAGATTTACAGGCTCTGGTGAATGATGTAGTAGCTGTTTTTATGAACAGAATACAGGAAACGAACGCCGTCATTCATTTTACTAACCTTCCTGTTTTGAAAGGAAACAAAACACAACTGTTTCAATTATTTCAAAATCTCATTGGCAATGCGTTGAAATATTGCGACAAAGCGATCCCTGAAATTGAGATAACAGGGAAGGATGATGGAAAATATTATTTATTCAGTGTACGGGATAACGGAATAGGGATCAAACCGGTCTTTTTTGAGAAAATATTCGTTTTATTTCAAAGACTGCATCATAAAAACGAATACAGCGGAACAGGAATAGGATTAACCGTTTGTAAAAAAATTGTTGAAAGACATAATGGTAAGATATGGGTTGAGTCAGAACCAGGTATCGGAAGCTGTTTTTATTTCACCATTAGTAAACATGTTGAAGAATACAGATTTGCAAACGACAAATCAGTAAACTGAGTCAGCATATTAGTGTATCTTTCTGATGGTAATGATAACCTGCCACAGATGAATTATTGAGAAAATGAATAGCCAGGAAAATACAACACTGCTTTCGATATTGATTGTCGAAGATAATCCCGGAGACCTTTTTATACTGGAAGAAACACTCCGGTTAACAAGGTTACCTATTGAGCATATATATAAAAGCACCAGTGCTGCAGAAGCGATAAAGGTATTAGGAGAAAAAAAAATCAGCGTTGTATTATTGGATTTATCGCTGCCCGATAGTTCTGGTTTCAATTCGTTTGTTTCCATCAATGAATATGCCTCCACTATACCCATTATTGTACTTACCGGATTAGCAGATATGGAAATGGCATTGGAAACCATGGGTAATGGGGCACAGGATTATCTGATTAAAGGGGAGTTTGATGAAAGGTTGTTGTTTAAATCTATCCAGTATAGTATTGAACGGAACAGGATCAGGGAAAGTCTACGTGAAAGTCACGAGAGCTACCGAAACCTTTTTTTTAATAATCCAATGCCCATTTTTATCTGGGACCCCTATACATTTCAAATACTGGAAGTAAATGAGGTAGGTCAGCAAGAGTATGGATATATACGCGAAGAGCTGCTTACTATGAGTGTGTTGGATTTGCGTGAAGTTGAAGAGCATGAGAAACTTAAAGTTTTTGCAAAGGAGTTTTCTGAAACGGAGGTAACAAAGAATTCGGGTATTTGGAAGCACAAAAAGAAAGGTGGCCAAACAATGATTCTTGATATCTCATCTCATAGAATAGAGTATAGGGGAAAAGTAGCTGTTTTGTCTATTCATAAAGATATCACTGAAACAATTCGATTACAGGAAAAACTGGAAGAAGAAAAGATATTAAAACAGAAAGAGATCAACGAAGCGATTATACAGGTTCAGGAAAGAGAGCGGAATGAGATTAGTACAGAGTTACATGATAATGTTAACCAGCAACTAACCGTAGCTATGATGTATATCGCATCGGCTCAACAAAAATTTCCGGAAGATTCGGAATTATTAAAACAGTCTTCAAAATTTATCCTTCATGCAATCGAGGAAATACGAAAGCTTTCTCAAACTCTGGTAACGCCATTGATTAAGCATTTTGGATTGAGTAAAGCTATTGAAGGATTGCTGGATGATGTGATTGCTGTCAATAATTTCCAAATAGATTTTAGGGCAGACTCGTTTTACGAAGAAGATATTTCTTATGAATTCAAGTTGAGTATTTTCCGGATTGTGCAGGAGCAGATGAACAATATTATCAAGTATTCAAATGCCGAGAACGTAAGTATACGACTTGGCAGGAATGAGGAATGTATTGATTTATCTATTGTAGATGATGGCATTGGATTTCTTCTTTCACAACCTCGAAAGGGGATTGGTCTGCATAATATCATGAGCCGGGCTGAACTATACAATGGGAATGTAGATATTCAGTCGGAACCTGGAAAAGGCTGCTGTATTCTCATCAATTTCCCTCAGGAAAATGCATTGTTGAAAGAAAAAGCGTAACCCGTATTTGCGTTTTACATGCCGGGTTGTTTCAATTGCCAACCTGTTTTCTTTTTTTCTTCATCCACCATTTTCTTTACATCCGACAATAATTTTTTGGCGTCATAAACAATACCATCTTTTATTGTATATAAAACACCACCGGTTCTCACAACCTTATTTTCTTTGGTTAATTCAATGGCTCCTATTCCATACAGTACCTGTAAATTCTTTAATGGATTTGCGTTGATGATAATGATATCAGCCAATTTGCTTGTTTCAACACTACCCGTCTCTTTGTCAATCCCCAATGCCTGCGCTGCATATAAAGTGGCTGACCGAATCACTTCCAACGGATGAAACCCGGCTTCCCGTAATAGTTCCAGTTCCCGGATATAGCCAAAGCCATAGGTCTGGTAAATAAATCCATTATCAGATCCTGCAGTAACCCTTCCTCCCCTGTTTTTATATTCGTTTACAAATGTCATCCAGAGGCGATAATTATTTTTCCATTCCACTTCCTGTTCTGTGCCCCAATTATGCCAGTAGGAACCATGTGATTGTAAACCAGGTTCATAAAATTTCCACAAAGAGGGTAATGTATAATCTTCATGCCATTCTGCTCTTCTTGCCCTTTGCAGGTCTCTGTTAGCATCATAAATATTAAATGTTGGGTCTAATGTAAAATCAAGAGAGAGTAATTCATTCATTACTTTATTCCAATGTTCACTATAAGGAGGGGCTGCTTGTTTCCAAAGTTTTCCGGCTTCTTCAAAACGATCCTGCTCATTGCTATAATTATAATCCAGCGGAAAATTCTGAATGGTTTTATCTGTAAACAAAGCTTCAGGCAAACCATACCAATGTTCCATACTGGTCATGCCGGCACGTGCCGAATTCAATACATTCCATCTGGCCACATCGGTCTGTGCATGATGGCAGCAGGATCTCAAACCCAGTTTTTTATTTTCCCTGATGGCAGCATCCATTACTTCTGGAGAAGCACCGAAAAACTTAATTCCATCCGCCCCTTTTTTTGCATTTTCCTGCACCCAGGCACGGGCCTGGTCTGCAGTGGTGATGGGTGTTGTGCTACCCTGCCCAAATGCGGTATAGGCAAAAATTCTTGGAGCAGTTATTTGATTGGCTGCACTTTTTGCTTTTTCATCCAATACCCAATCCAGGCCATTGCCGGCAGACGGATCTCTTATGGTCGTAATTCCATGCGCCATCCATAGTTTGAATACATATTCAGCTGGCGTACCTTGCTGAATGCCTCCGATATGTCCATGCATATCTATCAACCCCGGAAGCGCATACATTCCCGTGCAATCAAGTTCTTTGCCTCCGCTTTTCAATTGAGGGCGTTTGGCTGGGTCTATTGCAGAACCCGGGCTTCCCAAAACACTGATCTGTACGATCCTGTTTTTTTCGATAACAATATCAACCGGACCGAGTGGGGGTGCGCCTGTGCCGTTAACCAGGGTTACACCCCGGATGATGAGTTGTGTATAGGGCCCCGATCCTTCTTTTTTCTGAGGTGCTTTAGTTATTTGCGCAGTTACTGTTGTATGAAACAGTAAAATGACCAATGTTTTTTTTAAAACAAAAAGCATTCTTCTCATAGAGATGTTTTTAGTATATTAAGGTTTGATATTAATTCAGTTCCGCACTTCTTTTGGCATCTATATACTTCTGCCGGATAACTGTTTGTACCGGCACTTCATTGATCTTGCTTTCCAGCCAGGATATAATGTCAAGATACATAAAAGCGCGACTTTCCAGGCGGCTCTTTTCAAGAGGTTGCAAAGTAGCTAATAGCATTTCAAAATGTGGCTTGAGTTGTTTCGGAGAAAGGCGAAAGGAAATCCTCAAAAAACGAAAAATTTCTTCTTCTACAATACTCAGGTTCAGCATTTTTGACATAAACCGGTAAACAGATTTTAATAAATATTCCAGGAGATCATAATTCCCCAATTCATATTGGGCGATTAAATGCAGTAAACGTGCATAGCATTGCAAATCTGTTCTTAAATCTACTTTCAGGTTAATGATCTTGTTCAGGTAATCGATACTTTTATCACTGTTACCACTTCCAAAATATAAGGATGCTATCTTGTAATAAAATACCAATACCCTGTGCCGGTCAAGAAACAGCTCATACTCTTTCAGCTTTTCTTCAATAAAAGGAACCAGTGCTAAGCCTTCGCTAAAAGTTCCTTCCATAAAGTGTTTATTCAGCTTGGCAGTATTCAGGTATACAAATGTCTGTATCAGGTTATTCTGGTTCTGTTGAATAACCGGAGTTTGAATGAACCTTTCGAAATTATCAATGGTTTCATTGAATTTCTGGTAGTTGCGCAGGTCAAAATGCGCGCTCATCAGGTTATGTATCCCCTTAATATATAGTGCTGTTTCAATGTCTATCATTTTCGGTTCAGCGTCAAACAGGTCAACCCATTTCTGGCAATATCGGTAATACAATAAAAAATTCTGTGTAATGAACGCATGCCAACATAAGCTTTGATACAGATATAGGCGTTCATAAAAACCTTTACAATCCTGGGCCTTCAAAATGGCACCATGTAGTAGAAATGCATCAACCGCTGCCAGATCTTCTTCATTTCTGGCATGACCATTTTTAATGTACCAGCTATATAACTGCAGAGACAGGTTGGATAAAAGGCTGATCAGTTCCAGTCTTTCATTAATATCTATTGCTTCAGCGCATAATTTATCGGCCCGGTCCTGCATGCTTCTGGTGATATGCAGGGTCTCAATCTTTTTTTCCAGAAATAGTACCTGTTGCAGATAAGTGATCTGGTTATTGCTGTTGGCCAGGTCTTTTACGCGGTCTAATATCTTCAGACTTTGCAGGTATAGTCCCTTGTTGTAAAGTAAACGTGCAAAATCCAGTTGCTCATGTAGCTGGAGGTCAATATTTTCATCCTGCTTCAATAAACGTAAACTGGCCAGTATTTCGTGGTAGAGATGTGCTTTTAAGTTTGAAATCTGCTGTTTCTGTAGAGAGGGGTTTTTGGAAAGAAGGGCTTCCTCGTCATATAGCTTCATTTTGTCGAGCGCATCAAATAATTGCACCACTTTCAGGTCACCGGAACCTGAATTTCGCTTCATATACAGCTTAAAATTCCGCTTTTCAGACCTTTCCAGGGATTGAATCAGTTGAAAAAGGGCATCTGTAGAACGGTTGGGCATCGTAATTTATTTATACTTACATTCAATAGCAGCAAGGCTTTCAGTCATTTTTAACCGCTTTATAGAGTGTAAAATAGCATCAATTTTGATTGAATTGCCCGTTTTAACCTAACTATATTCGAAAATGGCAGGCTGTGGTTTGTTATTCGGGGCAATCGATAACAAAATTAAACAGCCTGTCTTTTTATCTCAAGGATCGCATAAAAAAAAGAATTCATGGATCAGCAAGTCTTCATTTTCGATACTACGCTGCGCGATGGTGAGCAGGTGCCAGGTTGTAAACTAAATACCAAAGAAAAACTGGAATTAGCACTCAAACTGGAGGCTTTGGGAGTTGATGTAATTGAAGCCGGATTTCCGATTTCAAGTCCTGGTGATTTTGAATCGGTTAGCCAGATTTCCCGTGCCATTAAAACTGCCACAGTTTGCGGGTTAAGCAGGGCAGTGCAAAAAGATATTGAAGTGGCCGCACAGGCACTTAAATATGCAAAGCGCCCCAGAATACATACTGGTATTGGCACTTCCGATTTCCATATCAAATCAAAATTCAATACCACAAAAGAAGAAATTCTACTTCGTGCGGTACAAGCGGTAAAATGGGCAAGAAATTTTACAGATGATGTTGAATTTTATGCAGAAGATGCAGGAAGAACTGATAATGAATACCTGGCAAGGGTAATTGAAGCGGTTATCGGGGCAGGGGCAACGGTTGTGAATATTCCGGATACAACCGGCTATTGCTTACCTGATCAATACGGTGAGAAGATCGCTTTCCTGAAAAATAATGTATCAAATATTGACAAAGCCGTGATTTCCTGCCATTGTCACAACGATTTAGGGCTGGCTACTGCCAATTCTATTGCAGGTGTTGTGAGCGGGGCCAGACAAATAGAATGTACTATAAACGGACTGGGAGAAAGAGCCGGAAATACTTCATTGGAAGAAGTGGTCATGGTGATTAAACAACATAAGCACCTGGGTTTATTTACCAATATCCAGTCAAAGATGCTGAATCCTTTAAGTCGCGAAGTGTCTGATATCATGCGGGTACCGGTTCAGCCAAATAAAGCGATTGTAGGGGCAAATGCTTTTTCACATTCATCAGGTATTCACCAGGATGGATTTTTGAAAGATTCGCTTACCTATGAAATCATCAACCCTGAAGAAGTTGGTGCGGATGGCAGCAAGATTGTTTTAACTGCCCGCAGTGGCAGAAGTGCGCTGGCGTATCGTTTCCAGAAAATAGGATATGAGTTTACAAGAAACGATATCGATGTTCTTTATGATGCATTCCTGAAAGTTGCTGATAAGATCAAAGAAGTGGAAGAAGCAGACTTGCACGCTTTGGCAAAAGCATATAAACCCGAAAATATTACTGCCTGATTTTTGAAAATAACCAAGTAAACTCGATTGCCTAAAGAGGTGTACTAAACACCGCTTTTAATTTATTAGTATGGGAAAAACATTATTTGACAAGATTTGGGAAAAACATGTAGTACAGAAGATTGATGACGGCCCTTCTGTATTGTATATCGACAAGCATTTTATACATGAAGTAACCAGTCCACAGGCTTTCAACGGAATTGAAAAAAGAGGCCTGAAAGTATTTCGACCGCAACAGATCGTTGCTACTGCTGATCATAATGTACCCACACTTAACCAGCATTTACCGATTAAAGACGAATTATCGCGTCTGCAGGTGCAGCAGCTGATAGAAAATTGTAAAAAGCATGATATTGAATTATATGGATTGGGTCATCCTTTTCAGGGTATTGTTCATGTAATCGGACCAGAGTTGGGGATTACGCAGCCCGGTATGACGATTGTATGTGGCGATAGCCATACTTCTACACATGGCGCATTCGGAGCTATCGCTTTTGGTATCGGCACCAGTGAAGTAGAGATGGTTTTTGCTTCGCAGTGTTTATTACAGACTAAGCCGGATTTACTGCGTATCAATATTGAAGGAGAATTACAGGATGGGGTATTATCGAAAGATATTATTCTCTATATCATTTCTAAAATAACTGCCAGCGGGGCTACCGGCTATTTTGTGGAATACGCCGGTTCGGCAATCAAGTCGCTATCTATGGAAGCAAGAATGACCATTTGTAATATGAGCATTGAAATGGGTGCTAGGGGTGGAATGATCGCACCTGATGAAACTACTTATGCGTATATCAAAGGAAGACAGTTTGCTCCCTCTGGCGAAAGATGGGAAAAGAAGCTAAATGATTGGAAACAATTATATAGTGATGCAGATGCGGTATTTGATAAAGAAATTTATATCAATGCTGCAGAGATTGAACCCATGATTACCTATGGAACCAATCCCGGATTGGGAATTTCCATAAACGGATATATACCCGTAGCAGAATCGATAGCTGATGAAGGGGAAAGGAAAAATATTGTAAAAGCGTTACAATACATGGGTTTGGAAGGGGGTAAGCAACTACTGGGAATGCCTGTTCAGCATGTATTTATTGGCAGCTGTACCAATTCACGTATCGAAGACCTTCGATTGGTTGCCGGTTTGGTAAAAGGAAGAAAGAAAAATGAACATGTACAAGTAATGATTGTGCCGGGTTCCCAACAGGTTGCCAGGCAGGTACATGCAGAAGGACTTGATCAGGTATTTCTGGAAGCGGGTTTCGAAATCAGGCAGGCAGGATGTAGTGCCTGTTTGGGAATGAATGAAGATAAAATACCGGCTGGTGAATATTGTATCAGTACCAGTAACCGAAATTTTGAAGGAAGACAAGGCGCTGGTGCAAGAACTTTATTGGCAAGTCCTTTAACTGCTGCGGCAGCTGCTATTACCGGAGTGGTTACAGACGTAAGGACCTTGCAAAATATTTTATAATAAATGATAATTGCCCTTTAAGGGGTTTGGATATGATACCATTAAAAACAATTTGCAGCCGTTTTGTTCCATTGCCAATGGAAAACATAGATACAGACCAGATAATACCTGCCCGATTTCTGAAGGCAACCACCCGGGACGGGTTTGGAAAAAATTTATTCCGTGACTGGCGTTATGAAAATAATGATGATACCCAACCCAAAAAAGGGTTTGTTTTGAATCAACCGGAATATACAGGAGAGATATTGGTAGCGGGTAAAAATTTTGGCTGCGGATCCTCTCGTGAGCACGCAGCATGGGCATTGCAGGATTATGGATTCAAGGCAGTGGTATCGAGTTTTTTCGCCGATATTTTTAAAAATAATGCTTTAAATAACGGGGTATTACCTGTAAAAGTGAGCGATGCATTTTTATCGGAATTATTTGCATTGGGAAATGAAGCGACTATTTCCATTGATGTAGACAAGCAAACCATCACGATAGATCAAACAGGAGCTCAGGAAATTTTTGATATCAATATATATAAAAAAACATGCCTGATAAACGGGTATGATGATATCGATTATTTATTGAGCAATAAGAAGGCGATTGAAGCCTTCGAAGCGAAAATGGTATAGTATTCAGCAATAGAAGCGAACTTCATGAAAGAAACCTTATTAGATGTACAAAATGTAACAATTCAATTATCCGGTAAAACGGTGTTGGAGGGTATTACATTTTCTATTTCTGAAGGAGAGATGCTGGCGGTTATTGGTCCATCCGGAAGCGGAAAATCTACCTTATTAAAAATTCTGGCGGGTAATTATCTCAGTAAGGGTACCATACGATATACAGGTAACCCCAAAATTATTACAATAGCGCAACAGCATTATTTTAAGAACCTGTCCAATACTTCTTCTTTCTATTACCAGCAGCGATTTAATTCGGCCGATACAGAAGATGCCTTAACTGTATTAGAAGCTTTGGCCGCTGAAGGATTCAATGAACTTCAGATTGATGAAGTTCTTTCTTTATTACATGCCAGTCATGTTAAAAACACACGACTTATTCAACTCTCAAATGGTGAACACAAACGCTTTCAGTTAGCGAAAGGCATCCTGCATCAGGCAGATTGGCTCTTGCTCGATAATCCTTTTATCGGCCTGGATATTAGTGCACGAAAATTATTAAACCAGATACTTGACAACCTCTTTCAAAAAGGCCTCAAACTATTCCTGGTTACTTCCGTATCAGAGATACCAGAAACCGTTACCCATATAGCATTGTTGAATAATGGCAAGCTAATGCCGGTAATTGCACGAAGAGAATTTATTGAATCACAAAAAACATTACCTGTTTTACCAGGTGTTCAATTTATTCATGCCCGATTATTGGACCATGTAATACCAGCCTATACCTACCCTGATTTTACAGTGGCAATCAAAATGGTGAATACAAATGTTATTTATCATAACCAAACAATTCTGCATAACATAAACTGGGAAGTCAAAAAAGGAGAATGTTGGAGTTTGTCGGGGCATAATGGCTCAGGAAAGTCAACCTTGTTAAGCCTTGTAAACGGGGATAATCCACAGGCTTTTGCAAATGAAATATACCTGTTCGATAGAAAAAAAGGAACGGGCGAAACCATCTGGGACATTAAACAGAAGATAGGCTATGTGTCACCGGAACTGCATCATTATTTTGATGCCGCGGTCTCCTGTTTTGAAGTGGTGGCATCTGGTTTATTTGATACGATTGGATTGTTTAAGATAATTAGTGAGAAACAAAAAGCAATCGTAAACCAATGGATGGATATTTTATCTATTAAACGTTTTGAAAAAAGAATGTTTAAACAGTTATCAAATGGGGAGCAAAGGCTGGTATTGTTGGCGAGGGCGCTGGTTAAAAATCCACCTCTCCTGATTCTGGATGAACCTTGTCAGGGATTGGACGATGCAGCAACCAAACAGTTTATTGCTTTGATCAACGATATATGTGTGCATTTAAAAAAGACATTGGTATACGTAACACATTACCAACAGGAAATACCTGCATGTATTAACCGTTCCTTACAATTAGCGAACGGAAGAATTGCAGCTTAATCAAATTTGAAATTAATAAGCAGGATGGAAAAAAAAATAGCAGTAATTATGGGCGACGGAATTGGACCGGAAGTAACCGAGCAATCAATAAAAGTGTTGAATGCAATCGGCCGTCGTTTTGGCCATCAGTTTCATTATGCATATGGGTTGATGGGTGCGGTTGCGATTGATAAAACCGGAAATCCATTGCCCGATGAAACCATTGTAACCTGTCTGGAATCAGATGCTATTCTATTTGGTGCAATTGGCCACCCAAAATATGATAATGACCCAACTGCAAAAGTAAGACCAGAACAAGGTTTATTGAAGCTTCGGAAAGAACTTCAGTTATTTGCGAATATCAGACCGGTTAGTACGTATCCATCCTTACAACATTTATCACCGCTGAAAGCTAAGCAACTGAAAGATGTTGACTTTGTAATTTTCAGAGAACTTACTGGAGGAATCTATTTTGGAAAGAAAGAATTGAGTGAGGATAAAACACAGGCTTCTGATCTCTGTGTATATAGCAAACATGAAATAGAAAGAGTTTCGCATCTGGCATTCCAGTATGCACAAAAGCGCAGAAAAAGACTCACGCTGGTAGACAAAGCAAATGTGCTGGAAACTTCCCGTTTATGGCGTAAAGTGGTTCAGGAAATTGCATTGCAATATTCGGATATTACGGTAGACTATATGTTTGTTGATAATGCCTCTATGCAAATCATTTTATATCCGGCACAATTTGATGTTGTATTGACTGAAAATATGTTTGGCGATATTATCAGTGATGAAGCAAGTGTATTAACGGGATCATTAGGTTTATTGCCTTCTGCCTCGGTAGGCAATAAAACAGCTTTGTTTGAACCCATTCATGGCTCTTATCCACAAGCTGCTGGAAAAAATATTGCAAATCCTTTAGGGTCGATTTTATCCTCAGCCATGTTACTGGATCATTTTCAGTTCACAGCTGAAGCGGCTGCAGTGAGGGCTGCCGTAGAGTGGACTCTGGCAAATGGTTTTGTGTCGAAAGATATTGATGCCATAAATAATTATTCAACAACAGCTATTGGAGACCTGATCACAGACCATATCGAAAGAAATGCCGGTTCGGAAAGCCAGGGAACCAATGAATCTTTTAACAAATCGACAATCATTTAATAGAGATGTGTTGAATACTGATTACTAACAGGTGTTTGTAAAGAAAATGCAGGGTTTAATAAAATAGTTACACAAGTTCTTTGTTTTTTGCAATGGTGGGAGTACTTTCGTTAGCACGAACACTCTATGTTACAAAACAGGTCAAATAATTTCAGAACGTTTTTCACAGTCATTAGTATTGTGATCGTCATTATTATTCCTGCAATGCATGGAGGATGAGACTGTATCTGGTAACAAAATACTAAGCATATAAGCCCCGCCTCCAAAAAGGCGGGGTTTTGTTTTGTTGGATCATGCAAAAAATAAATAACAGAGAAGACAGAATCTTCTCTGGCGTAAAATGAAAGATTATGGCAAACTATTACAATGAAAAAACTGAGTTGTACCTGAATGGTGAATTTGTAAAAGCTTCAGAAGCAAAAATGGATTTTTATAGCCAGTCATTGCACTATGGCTATTCAGTTTTTGAAGGGATCCGTTCTTATCGTACTGAGAACGGAAAAACAAAAATATTCAAAGCAAAGGAACACTATGACAGGCTGAAGCTATCTGCACAGGCATTAAACCTTCCTTATCATTGGACAACAGCTGAATTAATTGCTGCAACCTATGAATTATTGGATAGAAATCAGTTACAGGATGCCTATATCCGCCCCGTAATTTATGCTCCCGCCAATATGAGTTTTAACCTGAATACCGAATCCTTTATTGTAATAGAAGCCTGGGAAATGGCACCGTTTTTAGGAGATAAATTAATACGCGTAATGACTTCTTCTTTCCAACGGCCAAATCCTAAGGGATTTAAACTGTATGCAAAAGCAGCGGGTCATTATGTAAACTCAATCATGGCCAGTCATGAAGCAAAGGCAAATGGATTCGATGAGGCACTTTTATTAGATATGAACGAACATATTGCAGAAGCGCCGGGAGCGAATCTGTTTTTTGAAAAAGACGGAAAATTATTTACACCGGCTCCCGGACATATTCTTGCTGGGATAACACGAGCCACTGTTATCGAACTCTGTAGCGAACTGAATATACCGGTTGAAGAAGCCGTTTTTTCTAAAGAAGCTATTTACGGAGCTGATGCAGCATTCTTTTGTGGTACAGCCGCGGAAGTAATCGGATTTGAATCTCTGGATAACCAACCCTTTGCGATGAAATGGGAAAATTCAGTAAGCAGATCGATACAGCTTGCGTATAAAAATCTGGTAAAAGAAAATAGACAGGAACTGGTTAACGAAATAGTTGGAGTAGAATAGTTTAAATAAAGGAAGAAAACAAAACGCATGTCAAAAGAAATCAATCAATACAGTAAAACCATTACACAGGATGCTACCCAGCCTGCAGCACAGGCAATGTTTTATGGGATAGGGCTTACCGATGAAGATCTTGCAAAAGCACAGGTAGGTATTGTAAGTATGGGTTATGATGGCAATCCCTGCAATATGCATCTGAACGATCTGGCAAAACTGGTAAAAAAAGGTGTTTGGGAATCGAATCTGGTTGGACTCATATTTAATACGATTGGCGTTAGTGATGGAATGAGTAATGGTACGGATGGAATGCGATATTCATTGGTGAGCAGAGATATAATAGCAGATTCTATTGAAGCAGTATGCGGGGCACAGTATTATGACAGCGTTATTGCGATACCTGGCTGTGATAAAAACATGCCTGGATCTTTAATGGCAATGGGCAGACTGAATCGCCCGTCTATCATGGTTTACGGAGGAACAATCGCTCCCGGACATTATGATGGAAAAGACCTGAATATTGTATCTGCCTTTGAAGCATTGGGGCAGAAAATTGCCGGTCAGCTGAGTGAAGCAGATTTTAAAGGAATTATTCAGCATGCTTGTCCTGGTGCAGGAGCATGTGGAGGTATGTATACAGCAAATACCATGGCTTCAGCGATTGAAGCATTAGGTATGAGTCTTCCTTACTCTTCTTCTCATCCTGCCTTAAGCGAAGAAAAAAAGCAGGAATGTCTGGATGCAGGAAAAGCGATTAGGCATTTATTGGAAAATGATATCAAGCCAAAAGATATCATGACACCAAAAGCTTTTGAAAATGCAATTACTGTTGTAATGATTTTGGGAGGTAGTACCAATGCGGTACTGCATTTGATTGCTATTGCTAAAAGTGTGGGTGTAACACTAACCCAGGATGATTTTCAGGCGATAAGTGACAGGGTGCCCATGCTGGCTGATTTTAAACCAAGTGGTAAATACCTGATGCAGGATTTGCATCAATATGGTGGCGTGCCGGCCGTGATGAAATACTTATTGAAGACTGGATTTCTGCATGGGGATTGTCTGACAGTAACAGGCAAAACAATTGCAGAAAACTTAGCCAATGCACCTGACTTGGATTTTGATCAGCAAAAAGTGATTCTTCCTATTGAACATCCTTTAAAAGCAACCGGCCACCTGCAGATATTATATGGTAATCTGGCTGAAGGAGGAAGTGTGGCAAAAATTACCGGAAAAGAAGGGGAACGTTTTGTTGGACCAGCAAGAGTGTTTGATGGAGAGTTTGAATTGATTAACGGGATCAACAGCGGAAAGATAAAAGCGGGTGATGTAGTTGTGATCAGGTATGTAGGACCAAGAGGTGCACCCGGTATGCCTGAAATGCTTAAACCTACTTCGGCTTTAATTGGCGCAGGGTTAGGTAAATCAGTTGCATTAATTACTGATGGAAGATTTAGCGGAGGAACACATGGATTTGTAGTGGGACATATTACTCCCGAAGCATTTAATGGTGGATTGATTGGTCTGGTAAAAGATGATGATCCAATAGAGTTAGATGTTGCCACAAAAAAGATGACACTAAAAATTTCTGAAGAAGAAATAGCCAAACGTAAGGCTGAATGGAAACAACCTGCTTTAAAAGCAACCAAGGGGATCCTTTTTAAATATGCCCGTCAGGTAAAAGATGCTTCTGAAGGATGTGTAACTGATGAAGCGTAGGCATTTTGTTGGTTAAATAATGAATAAAAATTGATTGTATGAATACAGTTGAAGAAATCAAAACAGTAAGCCCCACACCCGCAGCAGTAACAGAGTTGATATCCGGCTCTCAGGCTGTTCTGGAGGCTTGTATTGCAGAACAGGTAGACACTGTGTTTGGTTATCCGGGTGGCGCAATCATGCCTATCTATGACGCTTTGTATGATTATAATGATAAGCTGAAACATATACTGGTAAGACATGAACAGGGAGCTACTCATGCGGCACAGGGATATGCACGGGCATCGGGTAAAGTAGGGGTTGTTTTCGCAACAAGTGGACCAGGTGCCACAAACCTGGTAACAGGATTGGCAGATGCCATGATAGACAGTACGCCAATGGTTGCGATAACCGGACAGGTATTTGCTCATTTATTGGGTACAGACGCATTTCAGGAAACAGATATTATCAATATCACAACGCCGGTTACCAAGTGGAATTACCAGGTAACAGATGCAACAGAAATCCCTTCTGTTTTAGCGAAAGCATTTTATCTGGCAAAAAGCGGAAGACCAGGACCGGTATTAATTGATATTACAAAGAATGCACAGATACAGAAATTTGATTATGCAGGGTATACAAAATGCACGCATATCAGAAGCTATCGGCCTAAGCCCATTGTTCGGAAAGAATTTATTGCGGAAGCAGCCAAATTGATCAATGAAGCCGAGAAACCATTTATTATATTCGGACAGGGAGTAATACTCGGAAAAGCCGAAGCAGAATTCAAGGCCTTTGTAGAAAAAAGCGGAATCCCTGCTGCCTGGACAATACTGGGCTTAAGTGCATTGACCACTGATCATCCATTGAATGTTGGCATGTTGGGTATGCATGGAAACTATGGCCCCAACCTGTTAACCAATGAATGTGATGTTTTGATTGCTGTGGGGATGCGTTTTGATGATCGGGTAACCGGCAGACTGGATAAATATGCCAAACAGGCAAAAGTGATTCATTTAGATATCGACCCTTCTGAAATTGATAAAAATGTAAAAGCAACAATAGGTGTTTGGGGCGATTGTAAAGAAACGCTTCCGCTTCTTAGCAGTTTGGTAGAAGAGAAAAAACATACCGAGTGGCTTGAAAAATTCAGGGCTTGTGATGCCGAGGAAAATAAAGAAGTCATATTTGAAGAACTACATCCTTCTACAGACCAAATGACGATGGGGGAAGTGATTAGAAACATGAATGAAATTACTGGTGGTAATGCAATCATTGTTACTGATGTGGGTCAACACCAGATGGTAGCTTGCCGATATGCAAAATTCAATGAGTCTAAAAGTAATATTACTTCTGGTGGATTGGGAACCATGGGATTTGGATTACCCGCAGCCATAGGCGCAAAATTTGGGGCTCCACAAAGAACCGTAATTGCCATTATTGGAGATGGAGGGATACAAATGACGATACAGGAACTAGGTACCATTATGCAGGCTGAGATCAATGTAAAAATCCTGATCCTGAATAATCAATTTCTGGGAATGGTTCGTCAATGGCAGCAATTGTTTAATGATAAGCGCTACTCTTTTGTAGATATTGCCAGTCCGGATTATGTAATGGTTGCCAAAGCCTATGGAATTGAAGGTCAAAAAGTAACTGAAAGACAAAACCTCAAGCAGGCATTACAAACCATGCTGGATCATAATGGATCTTATTTATTAGAAGTAATGGTAAGCAAAGAAAACAATGTATTTCCAATGGTTCCTCAGGGATGTAGTGTTAGTGAGATCAGATTAAAATAAAAACCTTTTTATGCATAAACAGGAATTTACGATAACAGTATATACGGAAAACCATATTGGTTTGCTTGTACGTATTGCGACGATCTTTTCCAGGCGCAAGATCAATATTGAAAGCCTGAATACTTCTCCTTCTGAAGCAGAAGGTATCCATCGATTTACCATTGTTATTGATGAAACAGAAGAAGTAGTGAGAAAACTTGCCAGACAAATTGAAAAGCAGGTTGAAGTATTAAAAGCTTATTATAATACCAATGACGAAATCATCTGGCAGGAACTGGCTTTGTACAAAGTGCCAACTGATGAGATTGCAGAAAAAGTGAAAGTGGAAAGATTGCTTCGTGAACATGGGGCGAGGGCTGTTGTGATACGGAAAGACTATACCATTTTTGAAACCAGTGGACACAGAGAAGAAACAGAAAAACTGGTAGCAGTGCTTGCGCCATATGGATTAATTGAATTTGTAAGAAGTGCAAGGGTAGCAATCATCAAAAGCAGTCATGGGTTTCATGAGAAGCTGAAAGAATTTGAAGAAACAGAACCTGGTGAAGAATTGATTGAGAATGAATTTCTTGATAAACAGCAGGAAGTATTTACTATGTAAGATCGTTTCGTTAAAATAAAAATTAGTATCAATTATTAAAAACAATCTCCATTCTTCTTTCTGAATTGGAGGGTAAAACAAAAAAAATGGCAAAATTAAATTTCGGCGGAGTGGAAGAAAATGTAGTTACTCGCGATGAGTTTCCACTGGCAAAAGCACAGCAGGTTTTAAAGGATGAAGTAGTGGCTGTAATTGGTTACGGTGTGCAGGGCCCAGGCCAGGCATTGAACCAGAAAGAAAACGGGATCAATGTAATTGTGGGGCAACGGAAAAATTCAAAAAGCTGGGATAAAGCGGTTCATGATGGCTTTGTTCCTGGTGAAACCTTATTCGAAATCGAAGAAGCTTTAGAGAAAGGAACCATCATATGTTATTTGCTGAGCGATGCTGCACAGATTGCTATGTGGCCCACTGTAAAAAAGCATTTAACACCCGGTAAAGCTTTGTATTTTTCGCACGGCTTTGGAATAACCTATAACGATCAAACTGGAATTATACCTCCGGCTGATGTGGATGTATTTTTAGTGGCTCCAAAAGGATCCGGAACTTCTTTACGCAGAATGTTCCTGCAAGGTCGCGGACTTAATAGTAGCTATGCTATTTTTCAGGATGCTACCGGTCGTGCATTTGAGCGAGTGGTATCATTAGGCATTGCGATAGGAAGCGGCTATTTATTTGAAACGAATTTTAAGAAAGAAGTATACAGCGATCTTACCGGCGAGCGTGGAACACTGATGGGTGCCATCCAGGGGATTTTTGCTGCTCAGTTTCAGGTTTTGCGTTCAAAGGGACATTCTCCTTCTGAAGCATTCAATGAAACTGTTGAAGAGTTAACCCAGTCACTTATGCCATTGGTGGCAGAGAATGGAATGGATTGGATGTATGCCAACTGCTCCACTACCGCACAAAGAGGTGCGCTTGACTGGTGGAAAAAATTCCGCGACGCAACCTTACCTGTCTTCACAGAACTCTATGAAAGTGTAGCAGCTGGAAAAGAAGCCGCAATTTCTATTGAAAGTAATAGTAAAGCAGATTATCGTGCTAAACTGGAAGTGGAATTGAAGGAGCTACATGACAGTGAATTATGGCAGGCAGGTAAAACAGTTAGAAGCCTGCGTCCTGAAAACCAGTCACCCGCTTCCGCTTAATTGTCAATGGTCAATAGTGAATAGTAAGCATGTCTTTTATTCACTATTGACTATTCAATGTACGTTTTGTAAAATACAACTATGCAAGAAGCATCATCTATACTAAAAGCACCCAAACTCGATTTTCAGAGCGCTGCCAACCGGTTGAAAAAAGTAGTGAACAGAACGCCACTTACTTTCAATCATAACCTCTCGCGTAAATATCAGTGCAATGTTTACTTAAAACGGGAGGACCTGCAAATCGTTCGTTCTTATAAATTAAGAGGTGCCTATAATATGATGAGCAGTCTTCCCCAAGAAGAATTACAGAATGGGGTTGTATGCGCCAGTGCGGGAAACCACGCACAGGGTTTTGCCTATAGCTGTAAAAAATTAAATGTAAAAGGGGTGGTTTTCATGCCTATCATTACCCCTAACCAGAAGGTAAGTCAAACCAAAATGTTTGGTGATGGGTTTGTAGAAGTTCGACTTACCGGAGATACTTATGATGACTGTGCTGTGGCAGCCAAGCAATATACCGAAGAGAATAAAATGACTTTTATTCCGCCATTCGATGATATCCGTATTATTGAAGGACAGGCAACGGTGGGTATGGAAATTTTAGAAGACCAGTCGGATATTGATTATTTATTTGTGCCGGTGGGGGGCGGTGGACTAAGCGCAGGCGTTGGGGCTTATTTTAAAATGTTCTCACCCAAAACAAAAATTATTGGCCTGGAACCCGAAGGGGCTCCTTCTATGCTCGCGGCATTAAAAGCAGGTCACCCGGTTACACTTGAGAATATCGAACGATTTGTAGATGGTGCTTCTGTAAAACGTGTGGGAGATATCAGCTTCAGTATTTGTAAAGAAGTATTAGATGATATGCATCTGGTTCCGGAAGGGAAGATTTGCTCAACAATACTGCAATTGTATAATGAAGATGCGATTGTAGTTGAACCAGCGGGTGCTATGTCTATTTCAGCGCTTGACGATTATGCAGATGTGATTAAAGGGAAAAATGTTGTTTGTATTGTTAGTGGAAGCAATAACGATATAGACAGGATGCAGGAAATTAAAGAAAGGTCTTTACAATATGAAGGCTTAAAACATTATTTCCTGATTCGGTTTGCACAAAGACCCGGAGCATTAAAAGAATTTGTAAACCATGTTTTGGGCCCGGATGATGATATTACCCGTTTCGAATTTATGCAGAAGCATAATAAAGAAACCGGCCCGGCATTGGTAGGGATAGAGCTAAAATCAAGAACTGATTATGAAATACTGATTCAAAATCTTGACAGATTTCATATAAACTATACTGAATTGAAGCCTGATGATAATTTATTCGGTTATCTGGTATAGGGAAATTAGATTTTCCGTATCTTAGACGTTCCTGATTCATGCAGCAAAAGATATCACATATTAAATCACTTATCCCAACAGGCTCTCTGTTGGTTGCTGCTATTATTACCATTACTACCATTACAACCCTGTAAAGGGTTAACTATTATCATATCGCCACAGGGCTTTCACAAGCTGTTATCAATCAAAAGGAAAATATTTTTATCATCCTCAGGGATAAACAAAATTTTATATGCAGGTATTAAAATTCGGCGGCAGTTCGGTTTCCAATGCTGCGAATATCAATAAGGTAGTAGCCATTGTTCAGTCAGCAGTCAAAAAAGAACCAACCGTTTTAGTAGTTTCTGCTTTAGGCGGAATTACTGATCAATTATTACAAATAGGTCATCTTGCTGCAACAGCAGATGAAACGTATAAGTCATTGCTTACCGAAGCAGAAAACCGGCATCTGGATACTGTACGCGAATTATTGCCTATTCAACAGCAAAGTGCTACTCTCAGTGCGGTTAAGCAACAATTTAATCAACTCGATGGCATTTGTGATGGAGTTTTTTTATTAAGAGAACTCTCTCCCCGTACCAGAGACAGAATTGTTAGTTACGGAGAATTGCTTTCTTCAATGATCGTATCCGCTAAAATTCAATCACTTGGTATATCCCAGATTTGGTTAGATTCTCGCGAATTGATTATCACCAATTCACATCATGGAAATGCTTCAGTTGATTTTGCTGAGACGGAAAAAAGAATACAAGATTATATTGCTCAAAATCCTGGTACGTTATATGTTGTACCCGGATTTATTGCCAGTGATAGCCATAAGAACACTACTACTCTTGGCAGGGGCGGATCCGATTATACCGCAGCTATTTTTGCCGCAGGAGTCAAAGCTTCTTTACTTGAGATTTGGACAGATGTAAGTGGAATGATGACGGCTGATCCAAGACTGGTACAAAATGCCAAACCCATTCAATGTATTTCTTATCAGGAGGCAATGGAATTATCACATTTTGGTGCCAAAATAATTTATCCTCCCACCATACAGCCTGTAATGAGTAAGCATATACCGGTTTGGATTAAAAATACATTTGCACCGGAAGAACATGGTACACTCATCGAAAATGAATCAGCAGTTACCGATAGTTTTATCAGGGGCATTTCAAGTATCAATGCAATCAGCCTGCTTAGTTTGGAAGGAAGCGGAATGATCGGTATTCCCGGATTTTCAAAACGCTTGTTTGAAGCTTTGGCCAGCGAAAGCGTGAATGTAATACTGATTACCCAGAGCTCTTCTGAACATTCAATTTGTGTAGGGATTAATCAATCAGATACTGTTAAAGCGAAACAAGCCATTGATCATGCGTTTAGTTATGAGATTGAAAGTGGCAAAGTTGAGCCTCTTAAAGTAGAAACCGGTTTGTCAATTGTTGCCTTGGTTGGAGAACAAATGAAAAGTCACCCGGGTATTAGTGGTAAAATGTTTGGTGTATTAGGCAGAAATGGAATCAATGTACGCGCTATTGCACAGGGCTCATCTGAGAAAAATATCTCCGCAGTATTATCTGCCCTCGATGTTAAGAAAGCGATTAATGTTTTGCATGAAGAGTTTTTTGAAACCACCTATAAACAACTCAATGTATTTATTGCAGGAACTGGAAATGTGGGGAGCAAACTCATTGGCCAGATTCAAAAACAGTTTTCCTATTTGCAAAATCAGCTGAGGTTACAAATACAGATAATTGGATTGGCCAACAGTAAAAAAATTCTGTTTGACGAAGAAGGAATTAACCTTGTATCATGGAAAGACGAGCTACAGAATGCTCCGGCTGGAAATATCCATGAATTTGTGAAACAGATCATCCATAAAAATTTACGAAATAGTGTATTTGTAGATGTGACCGCTAATACAGAAGTAGCTGGTGTATATGGGGCTTTATTAGAGAAAAGTATTTCTGTAGTTGCTTGTAATAAGATTGCTTGTTCCTCATCATTTGCCGATTACCTGAAACTAAAATCTTTGTCACGAGAATATAATGCCATGTTCCTTTTTGAAACCAATGTTGGTGCAGGCTTACCCGTGATTGGCACTTTGAATGACTTGCTTAGAAGTGGGGATAAAGTAAATAAGATACAGGCAGTTCTTTCCGGTACATTGAATTTTGTGTTTAATCATTATGATACAAGCAGGCCCTTTGCAGATGTGGTAAGACAGGCGCAACAGGAAGGCTATACCGAGCCTGACCCGCGGTTAGATCTGGGCGGCACTGATGTGATGCGTAAGATCATGATTCTTGCCCGCGAATCAGGTCAGCAATTGGAAATGGAGGATATCAGCAACGAATATTTTTTACCAGCAGCTTGTTTTGAGGGGACTGTGGAAGATTTTTATGCAGAAATGGCCAGGCAGGAATCGCATTTTAAAAGGATTTATGGAGAAGCCGTCGTTAAAAATTGCAAGCTGAAATTTGTGGCCACCTATGAAAATGGTAAGGCATCTGTGGGACTAAGACATATTCCATCCGACTCTGACTTTTATCATTTATATGGAAAGGATAACCTGGTGTTGTTTTATACAGAACGCTATCCTGAGCAACCCTTAGTCATCAAGGGGGCTGGTGCTGGGGCGGATGTTACTGCTTCGGGTGTTTTTGCCGATATGATACGGGTGGGAAGGGTATAATCGGGAGTTTGCATAAGATAAATAAAGAAGTGTATATGGCATCAGAGAAAACTATCAGGATTCATTCTCCTGCAACTGTAGCAAATATGGTTTGTGGCTTTGATATTTTAGGCTTTGCAGTAAATGAACCCTATGACGAAATGCGAATCCGTTGCAAAGATGAGCCGGGGATAGTGATTGTAAATGAAGACGACTATCATCTGCCGACACAACCAGAAAAAAATGTAGCAGGAGCTGCCTTATTAGCCCTGATGGATGAATTGGAAAGCCCCGTAGGTTTTGAACTGTTTATCAGAAAACAAATTAAGCCAGGTAGTGGAGTTGGCTCGAGCGCTGCGAGTGCCGCTGGAGCGGTTGTTGCAGCTAACCGATTGTTACAAGATCGTTTTTCCAAAGAAGACCTGGTTCGTTTTGCGATGAACGGAGAAAAACTGGCTTCCGGGGTAAAACATGCTGATAATATCGCTCCCTGTATTTATGGGGGAGTTACTTTAATCCGATCCATTTTCCCATTGGATATTATCGGTATAACGGCACCTCCCTTATATGTAACCATTGTTCATCCGCAAATTGAAGTGCGTACATCTGATGCAAGAGGTATATTAAAACAACAGGTATTATTGAAAGATGCGATCCGGCAATGGGGCAATATTGCGGGATTGGTAGCTGGGCTTTTGCAAGGCGATTATCAATTAATTGGCCGTTCACTAGAAGATGTTTTGATTGAACCTGTACGGAGTATTTTAATTCCAGGTTTTGATAAAGTAAAAAAATTAAGCAAGGAAGCCGGAGCATTAGGCGGGGGTATTTCCGGGTCAGGGCCATCTATTTTTATGTTAAGCGAAAATGAAACTACCGCAAGAGCAGTAGAGAAACAGATGAAGGAAGTGTATGAAAGCTTATCTCTTGCCTACCATACTTATGTAACAACAATTAATCAGTCCGGAGTAACTTTTGTTGAAGAGTAATATTGTACTGAGTAGCTCCTCATTGCAAGCTCTGTATCTGGAGTTCCCAGCTTTAAAAGAGTATTTAAAAAATGAATTACTATAGCCTCAACAAATCTGCACCAATAGTTGGTTTCCGTGAAGCCACGATACAAGGCCAGGCGCCTGATAAAGGATTGTATTTTCCCGAACGGATCCCTTCCGTTGATCATGCATTGATAAAGTTTATTGAAAATTATTCTAAAGAAGAACTTGCTTTCCGTGTGATGCAGCCCTATATCGGTAATGCAATTGATGAAGCCTGTCTTTACCTTATTATTTCTGAAACCATCGATTTTCCATTTCCTTTAGTGCCTGTAACTGAAAATATTTTCTCTCTTGAATTATTTCATGGGCCTACACTTGCTTTTAAAGATGTAGGTGCGAGGTTTATGAGTCGTTGTCTTGGCTATTTTTCAAAAGAGCAAAAAGATACCATAACTGTTTTGGTAGCAACTTCAGGAGATACGGGAGGCGCAGTAGCAAACGGGTTTTTGGGAGTAGCGGGTGTTGAAGTAATCATATTATATCCTTCTGGTAAAGTAAGCCCTGTTCAGGAACTACAACTTACTACCTGCGGTCAAAACATAACCGCACTTGAAATAAATGGAAGCTTTGATGATTGCCAGGCAATGGTAAAGGATGCTTTCATGGATGCTGAGTTGAATAGGCGAATGCAACTTACTTCTGCCAACTCAATCAATGTGGCCAGATGGTTACCACAACAACTGTATTATTTCTTTGCATACCAGCAATGGCAACATAAAGAAAACCCGCCTGTCATTTCTGTACCTAGTGGCAATTTCGGTAATATCTGTGCGGGACTTCTTGCGCAGGCAAGCGGCCTTCCTGTGAAACATTTTATTGCAGCCTGTAATGTAAATGATGCTGTACCTGAATATTTGCGAACTGGAAATTACCAGTCAAAAAAGCCAATTGCTACGATTTCCAATGCGATGGATGTAGGTAGCCCCAGTAATTTTGTGCGTGTGATGGAAATGTTTCAACAGAGTTATCAAAACGTTCTTGAAAAGATAACCGGTTATACAGTTACAGATGCTATTACTAAAAAAACTATTGCGGATTTATACCGGCAATATGGGTATATAGCCGATCCGCATGGTGCAGTGGCGTATTATGCTTTACAGAAATATTTAGAACTTCATTCTGAATCTAAAGGTTTTTTTCTGGAAACAGCGCATCCTGTTAAATTCCCTGACACTGTTGAATCTGTAATAGATAAAAAAATAGCCATTCCTGCATCTGCCAAAAAATTGTTTGAGATGAAAAAGGAGAGTATACCGATGTCTCCTTCTTTTGGGGATTTAAAAGAATGGTTACTGAATAAATAAAAGCATTGCCATGTCTTATGCTTAGGTGTAAATTAATTTGCACCCCAAGGCACGGTTTTGGTTGCCGAAACGCAGGTAAGCTTTTAAAAAAGATATAAAACAAAACTGACTTAGTTAAGAAAGTTTCCAGGGTGACCGGATATTCGCTTTTACATAGGAATTGGCATCCGAATCATTTCTAAATTGCTCTTTTTTAGGATCCCAATCTAACGGTCTCTTCATCCAATAGGCAATATTGGCTAAACAGCATACACTGCTGCTTCTATGGCCTGTCTCCACATCGCAAATGGGTTGTTTTCCGCTCTTGATACAATCCAGCCAATCCTTATAGTGGTTAGTGCTGTTATATACCCTTGGGGCATTCGCTTCAATACTTGCAATGGCGATATTGGCCGGGTTGCTGTCTAAATAGTCACGACTGATATCCAATGATCCTTTTTCCCCAATAAAACGTACGCCCCATCCTCTGCCAAAATTTTCATGTTTCATCACAATTCCATTCGCATATTCAAGGATAAGTCCTCTTTTGGCTTCCGGATCTACCGGAGGAATTAACCTTACCGGTCCGGTTCTGTCCATATCCAGTCCCCATTGTGCAATATCAAACATATGTGCACCCCAATCACTTAATATGCCACCACCATATTCTTTATAATTCCGCCAGTGTGGAAAGATATCCTGTTCAATGGGCGGAGAAAGTTCGCTATGATAAGGTCGTACAATGGCCGGACCAACCCATCCATCCCAATTTAAATAATCGGGAACGGGCATACCAGGCAGATCGAAGGGAATAGCCGGGTCTCCCACACTTACCAATACTTCTTTTACCCTTCCAATATATCCATTGCGTACTAAGTCGACAGCAGTTCTGAACTTATCCCAGGAACGTTGCATACTGCCTGTTTGTAAGATCACTTTATTTTTTTGCATAGCAGTTACCATGGCACGACCTTCTTCTATAGAGTGAGCCAATGGTTTTTCGCAATACACATGCTTTCCTGCATTGGCAGCCATAATTGAACTAACTGCATGCCAGTGATCAGGTGTGGCAACCACTATGGCATCAATATCTTTTCGCTGAAGCATTTCTCTGAAATCTGCATATCCTGTAAAACCAGCGTATCTATCTTTTTGCGTAACTTCTGCATAAATCTTTTCAGATAACAGCTTGAAAGCTGCGAGTTTGGTTTTATCAACATCGGCTCCAGCAACGGTTTGAGCAATATCTTTAAATGAGTTGACAAGGCTTTTCGCCTGTTTGCCGGTTCCAATAAAACCCAGGTTGATACGATCACTTGGGGCTAAAAAACCTTTACCCATCACAAAACGTGGGATAATGGTAAAAGCAACTGCAGCCTGCAAACCTTGTTTAACAAATTTTCTACGGCTGTTGGACGAATCTGTGGATTGGGGGGTTTTACTCATGGCAAATAATCTTTGGTGCAATCGTTTAATGAATGAATAACCATAGAAATGTACAAATTTCCCGGGAAATAGAAAATTAGTTCAACTGAAAATGGCTTAAGTCATTTGAAAATGGTTGTATTTTAGGCAGATTCTAAACTATGTTTCTTCTTAAATGTTAAAAAAATCGGATTTTATTAGCATCCGTAAGGCAGTATTCTATCGTACGTCTACCACTTAAATCATCCTAATATGTCAAAAATTCGTATTTACTCTTTACTTGTCTTGATGGCAATGTCTGTGTTTGGACTAAGAAACGGTCTGGCACAAACCGGTTCAAAAAAATATCCTGATCCGCCTATTGCCTCAGCCAAAGCTATTTACCCAATGCAGTTAACCGAAGCACAATGGAAGGCTCGATTAACCCCTGAACAGTATTATATACTTAGGGAGGAAGGAACAGAAAGATCTTTTACAGGTAAATACGATCATTTTTATGAAAAAGGAACCTATTATTCTGCTGCCTCATTACAACCTCTTTTTAGCTCTGATGCAAAATTCAATTCAGGAACCGGGTGGCCAAGTTTTTACGCACCCATCAATCCGGACGCCGTCAGGCTTGTTAAAGACAATAGTTTTGGAGAAACCCGTTGGGCTGTAGTAGACAGTAAAAGTGGTTCTCATTTAGGTCATGTATTTGATGATGGTCCTGCCCCAACGGGAAAGAGATATTGCATGAATTCTGCCGCCCTAATATTTGTACCTGAAGGAGGAAAGCCTCCAGTTTCATCAAAAAATTAAATCAGTAATTCAATATTCAGTAAAATATGAAAGCACTTATCACATTTTGTATATCTATTTTCTTTCTAAGCTCTTGCGTACAATCGCAGAATAGTAAGATTCCATTACCGGAAAATCAGAAGCCATCACCGAATGAAGCAGTGGCCACTTTTGCAGAAGGCTGTTTTTGGCATGCTGAAATCGTATTTCAAAGTCTGGTGGGTGTTAGGGATGCTGTATCCGGATATGCAGGAGGGTCAGTTAAAAATCCTGATTATGAAATGGTAGGTAGTGGCAGAACAGGACATGCGGAATCAGTTCAGGTCTATTACGATCCTTCCAAAATCTCTTATGAAACATTAGTTGCCGCTTTTTTTGCGAGTATGGACCCAACAGAATTGAACAGGCAAGGGAATGATGAGGGTACGCAATACAGATCTGTTGCATTTTACAGGAATGAGAAAGAGAAACAGGTAATTGAATCAATCATTAAGCAGGAGCAAAAGCGATATAAAGAAAAGATTGTTACGCAGGTAGTCCCTTTTACCCAGTTCTATCCGGCTGAAGCATATCACCAGGAGTATATACATTTTCATCCGGATAACCGTTATGTAGC